>CALYOH010000033.1 GCA_945228905.1 uncultured Caryophanales bacterium | reverse complement strand
AGGAGAAATTACTGATAATGTTTTAATTAGTATATTACCTGATGATTTTAATAAATTATTAAATAATGATAAATATAATTTAATATTATTAAATTCTACTTATGAAATAGCATCTGATAAATTAAATAATCAAATAGATGAGGTTAATAATATAGTTAAAAAATATGATAAAGATTCTATTGTTGCTGGAGAAGGTGCTTTAATGAAAGACTTGGTTAGAATAGCAGATCATGATTTTAAAGCAGTTAATTACTCATCTATGATAGTTATATTTATTATTATGTTATTTGTACTTAAATCACTTGGTTTACCTATAATCTTAATAATAGCTATTGAGTTTGCAATATTTATGAATATGGCATTTGCTTATTTTACTGGTACTAGTTTACCATTTATATCATCTATAGTAGTTGGAACAATACAGTTAGGAGCAACAATAGATTATGCGATACTTATGTCTAATAGATATCTAGAACAAAGAAGGGATAAAGATAGTTATAATGCTATGAAAGAAACATTAAAAATAGTTACACCATCTATTATTACATCAGCATTATGTTTTTTTGCAGCAACTATAGGAGTAGGTTTATATACTAAAATAGATATGATTGGTTCTATTTGTAATTTACTTGCTAGAGGTTCAATTATTTCAATGTTAGTAGTTTTATTAATTTTACCAACACTTATAATGATATTTGATAAATTAATATTAAAGACTACTAGGGGAGGTTTAAAATGAAAAAAATATATAAAATAATATTATTAGTAATAAGTATTTTATTGCCAATAAATACATTTGCTTATGAAAAAGAAGAAGTAGTATTTACTACATTAAATAGTAATGGAGAAGTTATAGAAAATATAGTTAATAATCATTTAAAATATACTTCTAAAGAAGAAATAGAAGATTATACAATACTTAATAATATAATTAATATTTCTGGTAATGAGAAATTAAATTTAAAAGATAATAAATTAACTTTTAAAACTAATGGTAAAGATATTACTTATCAAGGTACTACTAATAAGGAATTACCTATTAGTGTTAATATTAAATATTATTTAAATGGAGAAGAAATAAGTCATAAAGATTTAATTAATAAGAGTGGTAATATAAAAATAGAATTATTATTAAATAATAATTCATATAATGATAAATATAATATGAATAATCCATTTGTTGTTACTAGTGTATTAATGTTAAATAGTAATAATTCTAATATTAGTATTAATAATGGTAAAGTAGTTAATACTGGTACTAGAAATGTAGCAGTAGGTATAGCTACTCCTGGATTATATAATGATTTAGATATATCTGAATTAAAAGATATGAATAATATTACTATTAGTTTTGATACTGATAAATATAAAGATATAGATATCTATTTAGTAGCAACTCCTAAAGTATTAAGTGATACTGATTTAAGTATATTTAATAGATTAGATAATTTATCTAATTCTATGAATGAATTAAGTAATGGAGTTAATCAATTAGTAGATGGATCTAATAAATTAGTAGATGGTAGTTTATTATTAAGTGATAAATTAAATGAAGCAGTAGAAGGGTCTAAAAAGATTAGTAGTGGTCTTGATGAGATTAATAATAATATTGGTTCTATTTCTAATATGAGTACTTTAGTTAACACTTTATATTCTAAATATCAAGAAAATACTTATCTTCTTAATAAGATTAATGATGGTAGTATGAAAACTGAAATAGAAGAGGGTATTAAGAATGCTAATAATGGATTAAATGATTTATTAGAGAAAAAGGCTTTATATGATACTTTAAATAATTTAGTTAATTCTGGAGTAGAATTACCTGAAGATAAATTAGCTATTTATAATCAATTAAGTTCTAATATAGATTCTATTAATTATGGAATAGAAGAATATAAGACTGGTATTAATAATGCTCAAGAACAATTAAATAATTTACCTACAAGTGCTGCTATGTTAACTGGTTCTAATCAAACAATAGAGATGATTTTAAAAAGTATTTTAGGTATCAATTCTATGGATAATGCTAGTTATGCAATAGAAGTATTTAATAATAATATTAATAACTTAGTAGGTGGAATAAATACTTTAGATGAAGGAAGTAATAGTTTATCTACTGGTTTGGGTGAATTAAGTAAAGGAGCTAAATCATTAAATGAAGGTAGTGTATTACTTAGAGATGGAATAGTTAAATTAAATAATGAAGGTATTTCTAGATTAACTAGTGTTACTAATAAGATTAATAATTATAAATATAGAGTTAAATCTTTAGTTAATATGTCTAAAGAATATAATGGATATTCTACTAATAATAGTAGTGATACAATGTTTATTTATAAAGTAAAATAAGACAAACAAAGTTTGTCTTTTTTTTGTTAAAATTTATTTGCTTATATTAACTTATATGTTAATATAGTCTTAAGTAGAAGACAATGGAGATTATACATACTAAAAGTTTTGATTCTTCTTTAAAAAAATTAAAGAGACATCATTTGGAATATGACAATTTATTTAAGATCTTAGATATTATTGAAAACGTTGATGACTTTAAACAACTATGTATTTTGCCTTAGGTATCTATGTATGGATTTGAAAGACTTAAACATGATAAAAATGATTATTATTCTTTTAATCCTAAAAAGACTGGAGGTAAGATTAGATTAATTGTTAAGCCTAAAGAAGAAAATGTTGTTGAAATATTTCTTATTGATATTAGTTTTGATCATTATTTAGATTTTGATCCAAAGAGGGTGATTTATTATGAGTGAAAGATTAAATAAATTTGGAGAAGAGTTGGGTGAATTATTAGATTTTCAAAATATAAGTATTCAAGAATATTCTGAAAGAATAGGTACTACTCCTAAAAATTTAATTGATATTATAAGTGGGAAAGTATCTTTATCTTTTAATCTCATTTGTAATATTTCTTTTGTATCTGATATTCCTGTTAACTATATTTCTAATGTAGAAGAGAATTTTAAAATAGATAATAATATTAATAAGTATTTAAATAGTAATAATATTACTATTCGTAAATTTATAAATAATTATCATTATAAAGATTTAGGTAAATTGTATAATATTAAGTTTAAAAATGATTTAAATGACTATAGTATTGCTAGAAGTATATTAAAGTATTTGAGAATTACTAATCCAGAACAAATATATAAAGAAAATAATTCTATATTTTATAAAAGTAAAAATGATAAACCAGAATTACTTGCTTTATGGTTAGAACATTGTTATAGAACTGTGAAAGATCAAAAACTTGAAATATATAATAAAGATAATATTGAAAGATTAGTTTCTTTTATTAAAGAAGAAGCTAGAAATTACAGATTTGATAAAGATAGATTAATTAAAGAATTTAATAAAAATGGTATTTTTCTTGCAATTGAAGAGGATATAAAAGGTTCTAAAATTAGAGGTGCATTTAGAGTATTAAATAATAAACCAGCAATATATATTACTCCTAAATATAATAGATATGCTGATATATATTTTGCAATACTTCATGAATTGGCTCATTGTAAAAGTGACTTTAATAGAGCTAAGAGTGGTAGTATTATTAGTTTAGAAAATGATATATCTAATGAAGATTATGAAGTTAGAGCAGATAATACTGCGTTTAGTTGGATGGTAAGTGATAAAGAATATAATAAAGTAGTGAAGTCTAAAAATTATGATAATAATAATGAAGTAAGATGTTTTTTAGCTTATAGACTTGCTAATGATAAATATATTAAGTATGATTCTTTTTATTATCAAAATAATAATAAACTAATTAATAGTTAATTGGGGTGAATAATATGTATCATATTATTAGTTTAGGAAAAGAATTAAATGAATTATGTAATAGTGAATTAAAAAGATTAAATAGAGTAGTTAATTATTTGATTAGTTACTTAATTTAATGTTTAGTGATACTAATAAATTAATAAAGATATATAATAACTGCAACTTTATTTATATACATTTTATTCTTTTATAATATTTTAAATATTGATAATATTACTTTGATTGCTTTAACTATATTAATTGCAGAATCTAATCTTAAAGAGAAGGAGATATTAATTAATTTAATTATTAATTTAATATATTTCTTTTTCTTTTGTATGCTATAATTATTTTAATAGAGAGGTGTTTTAAATGTTTTGTAATAAGTGTGGTAAAGAGTTAGGTGAAGGTACTAATTTTTGTCCTGGATGTGGTAATCCTATAGGAGAAGTTAATAATACTCCTACAACTAATAATGCAGTTCAAAATCAAACTGTAGAAGTTAAACCAACTAATGGAGATGGAGTTATTAATAATACTCCTCTTCCTAAGAAGAAAAGTGTATTACCAATTATATTAATTATTCTTGGTATATTCTTCTTATTTATTATTGGTATTATTGTATTAGTAATATTTATATTTAAAGGTGTAGTTTCTACAAGTAATCAATTAGTATGTGAATCTAATGAAGGTAATATTACTATTTATTATAATGATACTACTATAACTGGTTATAAAGCAGTTGGTGGTATTACTTATGATTTTGATCAACAAAAGAAAATAGCTGATCAAAAGGGTTCAGAATATTATGTAGAAGAATTTAATAAATGGTTTGAAAATAATACTAGTGGTACTTGTAGAAAAGAATTAAATGTAAATAATACTGATTTTGAAGTCGATAATGATGATTCTAATGATACTGGTACAAAAGTAAGTACAAAAACAGCTGGAGAAGATAAGTTTGGATATATTGATATTCCTGAAAAATGGGGTAAATTTACTGATGTAAATGGTGGTCATCAAATTCAATTCTCATATGGTCAAACTTATATAGTTACAATTGATTATTTGGAAAACCCTGCTGCAACTGCTAAAACTATAGCAGAAACTTTTTACAATAAAGAAAAAACTAATACTGAAGTTACTAATGTTACAATGGAGACAACTACAGTAGGAAAAGAAAAATATACTGCATATAAAATTAGTGAGTATTATCCATCTGAGGCAATTCATCTACATACTTATTGGTTTGATATTCCAGGAGACTCTAATTTACATTATTTAGCAATAGAAGGTCCAAGTGATGTAGAAGATTACAATTATATTATTGATAGCTATAGATTAACAAAATAACTAGGAAACTAGTTATTTTTTTATGCTATAATTTAATTGGTGATAATATGTACAAGAAGAGTAATATATTTTATATAAGTTTATTTATAGTATTTTTTATTGTTATTGGATTATTCTTAATAATAAGTCCTAATGATACTAATACTATTCAAAATAGAGGATCTTATAAATATAATAAATTTACTATTAAAGATTTTTTAAATGGAGATATGCAATCTAATATGGAAGATGCTACTTCAGATCAATTACCTTTATATAATTATTTTCAATTACTATACCCAACTATTAAAAATAATATTAATAGTAGTTATATAGATGCTTGTAATTTAGATAGAGATAGTTATTCTGATATGGGTAATGGTCTTAATTTATATAAATCTTATTTAGTATATAATCCTATTACTTATAATGATTTAAATAATTATAATGAAGAGATAGATAAGATTAATAGATTTAATGAAGAGACTAATGCTAATTACTATGTTTATTATGTTAATAGTGATCAGAATGCTAGGTTAGATAAATTTAATAAAGTAGATGTAGAAACTTATATTAGAGATAGATTATCTATACCTTCTAATCATTTTAAATCATTAAAAATTAATAGTTTTGAAGATTATAGTAAGTATTTCTTAAAATTAGATCATCATTTTACTAATAAAGGTGTTTATCAGGTATATAGTGATTTATATGAATTATTAGAATTAAATAATAAAATAGAAATTAAAGATACTGTTTGTTTTAATAAGAATAAAGTATATGGTTCTAAATCAAAATCACTTGCTTTAGAAAATAAATTAGTAGAGGAAATGTGTGTAGATGATTTTGATTTACCTACATATAAGATATTAATTAATGGAGAAGATTCTTCTTATGGTACTAGTATTAATGATTTAAAGAACTTAGATTATATTAGTTATGCTACTATATATGGATCTGATTACGCAGAAATAATATATGAAAATAATGAGACTTTAAGTGATAAGAGTATATTAATTTATAGTAATTCTTACAGTAATGGTATTAATAAACTAATTGCTTCTCATTATAAATATACATATATAATAGATGGTAGACATACTAATGGTTTTAATATGAGAGATTATGTTAATAATAATAAAATAGATGATGTATTAATATTATCTAGTAATATATTATTTAATGATAATTTAGAGTGGGGTGATTAAATGTTATTTAGTACACTTACATTCTTACTTATATTTTTACCATTATGTTTATTATTCTATTTTATTATTCCTAACATTAAATATAAAAATATAGTACTATTATTATTTAGTTTAATGTTTTATGCTTGGGGTGAACCAATATATATATTTTTAATGTTAATAAGTATATTTATTACTTATATATTTGGTTTATTAATTAATAAAAGTAAGCATAAAAAAACATTCTTTATATTTGGAGTAATATTATTACTATTAAATTTATTATTCTTTAAATATGGTAATTTTATAATAGATAATATTAATTTTATATTTAATATAAATATTAAGAGTTTAGAATTAGCTCTTCCTATTGGAATATCTTTTTATACATTTCAAGCTTTATCTTATTTAATAGATTTATATAGAGGTAAATTTAAAGTACAAAAAAATATATTAAATTTAGCTCTTTATATTAGTTTATTTCCTCAATTAATTGCGGGTCCTATAGTTAGATATGAAACTATAGAAGAACAAATATTAAATAGAAAACATAGTTTAGATAAGATAGTAGAAGGATCTCATAGATTTATTATTGGTTTAAGTAAAAAAGTAATACTTGCGAACTCTATGGCTTTAATATGTGATACTATTTATTCTAATTATAGTAGTTATGGAACTATAGTATTATGGATTGCGTCTATTACTTTTATGTTTCAAATATTTTTTGATTTTTCAGGATACTCTGATATGGCAATAGGTCTTGGTAAAATATTTGGGTTTGAATTCTTAGAAAACTTTTATTATCCATATCAATCTAAATCTATTACTGAGTTTTGGAGAAGATGGCATATTAGTTTAAGTTCTTGGTTTAAAGATTATATCTATATACCTTTAGGTGGATCTAGATGTAGTAAATTAAAGAATATTAGAAATATATTTATAGTATGGTTACTTACAGGACTATGGCATGGAGCAAGTTGGAATTATATTATATGGGGAATATATTTTGGAATACTTTTATTATTAGAGAAATTTGTATTTAAAAATATAATAGAGAAGACTCCAAATATTATTAGGCACTTGGTGACAATATTCTTTATTTTAATTAGTTGGACTATATTTAAAATAGAAGATATTAATAGTTTATTAATTATACTTAAAGATATGTTTATATATAAGTCTTCTACTATTAATTTTATAAATAGTAATAGTAGTTTATTCTTTAATTTTATATTTATAATTCCTTGTATATATTTTAGTTATGAACATAAGAAAATAGATATTAATAATAGTATTAAATATAATATTATTAATATTTGTTACTTTATATTATTTATAATAAATATAGTATTTATAATAGGTAGTAATTATAATCCATTTATTTATTTTAGATTTTAAGTATGTTATAATTTAAAAAGTATAGAAAAGAGGTTTTTACATGAAGAAGATATTTAGTTTAATTGGTTTAGTTGCGAGTGTATTATTAATTACATTCATTATTACTTTAAATATTTTACCTACTAAGTATTTATTAATAATTATTGGTATATTATTAGTTATTAATTTAATAGGATTTTTCTTTGTTACTAGAAAGAATATCTTGTGCACAATACTTGGAGTAATTATTATATTATGTATCAGTATAGGGAGTGGTATAGGTATATATTATATTAATACTACTAATAAATTATTTAGTAATTTAGTAGAAGTAAAAGAAAAGAGTATGTATTATGTAGTTGTTAATAATAGTAGTAAATATAAAGAATTAAAAGATCTTAATAATAAATTAATTGGTACTATGAAGAGTGATACTGAAAATTATAATAAAGCATTAGATGAAATAGATAAGACTATTAAAGTTACTCATAAAGATTATGATAATAGTTTTACTATGTTTACTGGATTAATTGATAATAGTTTAGATGGTATATTAATTAATTCTAATAATTATGAAATTATATGTGAGAATAATGAAACTATTAAGAATGATACTAGAATATTAGAAGAGATAAGTATAGATGTTATTAAACAAAAAGAAAAAGAATATAAGAATAGTAAAGGTACTTTTAATATATTAATTAGTGGTATTGATACTAATGGTAATATTAATAAAGTATCAAGAAGTGATGTTAATATTATTATGACTGTTAATCCTAACACTCATGAAATATTATTAACTAATATTCCAAGAGATATGGAAGTTAAATTACATGGAACTGAAGGATTAACTGATAAATTAACTCATGCTGGTATATATGGTGTTGATATGACTAAAAGTACTTTAGAAGACTTTTTAGAGACTGATATTAAATATTACGTTAGAGTTAATTTTGATAGTGTAGTAGAAATTATTGATACTATTGGTGGTATTGATATTAATAATGATACTTCATTTAGTGCAGGTGGGTATACATTTAATCAAGGTACTATTCATTTAAATGGAAAACAAGCTTTAGTATATAGTAGAGATAGATATCATCAACAAAGTGGTGATTGGGGTAGAGGACAACATCAAATGATAGTAATTCAAGGTATTATTAATAAGATTAGTCATAGTACTGAATTATTAACTAATTATGCTTCTTTAGTTGATCAAGTTAGTTCTTTCGTACAAACTAATGTAGAAGATTCTTTAATAAAAGAATATGTTAAGAAACAATTAAATGATATGAGTAGTTGGAATGTATATAATAATGCTGTTGCAGGTAATGGATATGATTATCAAGAGGTATATTCTGCTCCTGGACTTAAGTTATATGTTACTCATCCTGAAGAAGCAAGTCGCAAATATTCATCTAGATTAATTAATGGAATGCTTAATGGAAAAGACTATGCTGATATTAAGTAATTTGATTTTTTAATGATATTGTGGTATGATGTGTTAACCATTGAGTGAGATGGTTAACACTTTTTATTTAAGAAGGGAATTTGTGTGAAAATAAGAAATATTAATAAAACTATATTAGCTCTTGCTGCTGGTGCAACTGTATTTATGGTTGCTAAATCTAGTATGCCTAAAGATATACATGCTAATATGAATTTAGATACAACTAACACAGCAGTTTCAGATGTCACTACTGGAGATGAAAAACTTACTAATGATGAAGGAGTACCATTAGATGCCTTTGAAATAGTAGATGTTCCTGAAGTAGATAGTACAACTAGTGAAGAATATTATCCATATCAAATATATCCTGCTATTATTTCTACTACAGATTTGAATGTTAGGGAATCTGATTCTACAAATAGTAATATAATTGGATGTTTAACTCCTGGTACTAAATTAGAAAAATTAGAAGATGTTGGTGATTGGGATAAGATTGATTACTATGGTAGAGTTGCTTATGTACATAATGATTATACTGAAGACTCATATATGGTAAAGGGTACACCAACTAATGTAATTTATTCAGATTATGAAGTTACTTTTACTGATAAAGAAACTGGTTCTATTAAAACATTAAAACCATATGAAGTAATGTTTGTTTATTATTCTGAACCAGATAGATTATTAGTATATGCTGATGGAAGGTTAGGCTATGTTGAAAATAGAGAATATAATAATTTAACTGGTACATATACTATAGTTGATATTAGTGATCAAAGATTAGATTTATATAAAGATAATCAATTAATTATGTCTACACCAGTTACTACTGGTAGAGATGGTATGGAAACTAAGGTAGGTTCTTTCCAAGTACAATCAGAAATCCATGATGGCTATTTAGTTGGTCCTGGATATAAATCACCAGTATATGACTTCTATGCTTTCTATGGGGGTCAAGGATTACATGATGCTAGATGGAGAGATTTATTTGGAGGAAGTTTCTATCATGAGAGTGGATCTCATGGATGTGTTAATATGCCTATACCAGCTGCTGGTATAGTAAGTGATTATTTTGAAGAAGCTCAAGACAATTATGAGACTCCTAAGATATTAGTTAAACAATAATTAAAAGAACTCAAATGAGTTCTTTTTATTGTTTACTTGAATATATTTAATTGTTATAATTATGGTAGGTGATGATATGAAAAAGATATTTTATTTATTATTCGTTATATTATTTATACCAGTATTTGTTAATGCTGAAACATGTGAGACTGAGAAAGTTAATATTAAATCAATTGATTTAATAAAAGTAAGTAGTGATAAGGTTACTGAAATTAATCCCGCTTCTGTGGATGGTAGAGATATTAATGTTGATTTATCTTTATCCGAAGTTGGAGATGAAGCTACTTATCAAATAGTAGTTGAAAATAAATCAGGAGAAGATTATGATTTTGATAAATCTAGTTTAGAAATAGACTCTGATTATGTAACTTATTCTTTTGCTGCAAATGATGATTCTACTATTATAAAAGCTAATTCTACAAAGACATTATTATTAAAGATTAAATATAAAAAAGAAGTTCCAGAAAGTGTATTAGAAAATGGAGAATATAATGATTCTAATGTAATGAATGTTAATCTATCTAATAATATTATTGTTAGCAATCCTCAGACTGGTATAAATATACTAATTGGTTTCTTAGTTATAGTATTTATATTTAGTTTAATTGTATTTATTTTATCTGGTAAAAAGAAATATGCTACTACTATGGTTTTAGCAATTACTTCTATATTAGTTATTCCAATGACTGTTAATGCTATTTGTAAATGTCAATTAAAACTTAATTCTAAAGTTAAAATAGTTAAAGTATTTACTTATAAAGTTGACTATGTAAATTGTAGTTTAGAAGATACTCAATATTTCCCATATGAATATGGAATGACTTGGAGAGAGTATTTTGAAAGTGATTATTATAGAAATATTAATTATGAAGATAAATTAACACCTGAAGACATAGAAAGTGATAATCGTTTCTTCTTTGGAAGATATATCTGTAGTGATAGATACGGTAGGGGATGTAGAGACTATGATATTGAATTAGATGATGTTATTAATCCATCATATGTAGGATTCTATCAAGTAGGAGATTATGTTTGTTAGAAAAAGAACTCAAATGAGTTCTTTTTTTGTATTTTCTTAAAATTATTCTATATATAAATAATGGAACATTTAATTGTTAAAAGATTTATTAATATCTAACTTGCTGGCTATCATTCTTTTACTAATAGTATTACTTTTTGTAATATTAAAATAAAAGATACATCTAACACTAAAATTAAGTGTTCCTCTAATTAAATATTAACATACTAATTGTTTATTATTAATATAGTTATTTAAACATATTCATTAAATCAATTAAATTATTATTTGTTATGTTGCATAGTTTGTGTTAATATAAATATTAGAACACTTAATTTTAGTAGTTAAGTGCTTTTTTTATTTTTGACAATATTTATATTTTTTACTATTATAGAAATGTATGTTAGGGGATGATGATATGCCTTGTTGGACTATTCATACTGCAATAGCAAAGGATCTTAATAAAAAATTAAATCTTAATCCTGATCTTTTATATTATGGAGTGGTATTACCTGATGTAGATAAGGGTAATGAAGTAGGTAAGTTTAAAACTCATTTTTATATAGATCATCCTAAATATTTAGGTGAAGTATATATTGATTTTGATCAATTTATGAGTAAATATAAAAATAAACTTGATAGGGATTTAATAATAGGTTATTACATACATTTATTAACTGATTATTATTTTAATGAATATGTATTTAATAATACTTATGTTATTGATGATAATGGACACATTAAAGAGATTAAATTAATTAATGGATCTACTGATGATATTGAATCTAGAAGAAAGTTAAAACAAGATGCTTTTGTTATGTATGGTAATTATTTACTTAAAAATAATAGAGTTGGTATTCCTAAAGATAAAGAACTTATATATAAACATTTAAGTGATTTAAAACATTCTTTTATTAATGAAGTAGAAGTTAATAATAGAATAGATTATATGAATAGTGATGATTTTTTGGAATATAATAATAAAGAAGAAAATTATAAATTATTTAATCGAGAAGTATACAACAAAATATATAGTGATTGTTTAGAATTTATTAAAGATAAGCTAACTGAAATTAGTTAGTTTTTTTATCTAAAACCTTTATATATCAACAAATAAATGTAAAATAAGGTAAAGTTCGTTGAAAAAGAGGGTTCTATTCGATATAATAATTATTGGATTAATAGGAGTGATAAGTTATGGCTGGAAAATATGATGCATCTTCGATAAAAATACTTGAAGGATTAGAAGCAGTTAGAAAACGTCCAGGTATGTATATTGGTTCTACTGATAAGAGAGGACTACATCATTTAGTTTGGGAGATTGTAGATAACTCTGTAGATGAAGCTATTAATGGATATGGAGATTATATTAAAATTACTCTTCATAAAGATGGTTCTTGTTCAGTAGAAGATCATGGTCGTGGTGTACCAACTGGTATGCATGAATCTGGTAAAAGTACTCCTGAGGTTATTTATACAATATTACATGCTGGAGGAAAATTTGAATCTGATGGATATAAAGTATCTGGAGGTCTACATGGTGTAGGTTCTTCTGTTGTTAATGCTTTATCTAAATGGATGGAAGTTACTATTAAAAGAGATAAAGAAGAATCATATATTAGATTTGAAAATGGTGGACATGTAGTCGTTCCATTAAAGAAGATTGGTACAACTAATAAAACAGGTACTACTGTTAGATTTATGCCTGATGATGAGATATTTAATACTACTAATTTTTCATATACAACTATATGTGAAAGAATGCAAGAGTCTGCCTTTCTTTTAAAAGGTATTACTATTGAAGTAGTAGATGAAGAAGATGAAAGAGAAGCTAAATTCCATTATGAAAGAGGAATTGAAGAATACGTAGAAGAATTAAATAAAGGAGTAAATACTCTACATAAGGTTTTAACATTTGGTGGAAGTAAAGATAAGATAGAAGTAGATTTATCTATGCAATATACTGATACATATAATGAAAAGATTGTATCATTTGTTAATAATGTTAAAACTATAGATGGTGGTTCTCATGAAGTAGGATTTAAAACTGCTTTAACACGTGTATTTAATGATTATGCTAAAAATAATGGATTCGTTAAAGGTAAAGAAAAAGCATTTGAGGGTAGTGATGTAAGAGAAGGTCTTACTGCTATTGTTAGTTTAAAAATACCTGAAGGTATTCTTCAATTTGAAGGACAAACTAAAGGTAAACTTGGTACTCCTCAAGCTAAAAATGCAGTAGAAGCTATAGTTACTCAAAACTTACAAACTTATTTAGAAGAAAATAAAGCTATTGCGACTGATATTATTAATAAGAGTTTAAAGAGTAGAAATGCTAGAGAAGCTGCACGTAAAGCAAGAGAAGAAGCAAGAAAAGGAAGTAAGGGAAAGAAAGAAGAAAGAAGTCTTTCTGGTAAACTTGCTCCTGCTCAAAGTAAAGATAAGACTAAAAAAGAATTATTCTTAGTCGAGGGTGATTCTGCTGGAGGTAGTGCTAAACAAGGAAGAGATAGACGTTATCAAGCTATACTTCCATTAAGAGGTAAAGTTCTTAATACTGAGAAAACTAAAGAAGATGAAATATTAAGAAATGAAGAAATTAATACAATGATTTATACAATAGGTGCTGGATATGGATCTAACTTTGATATAAACGATTGTGAATATAATAAAGTAATTATAATGTCCGATGCTGATGAAGATGGAGGACATATTCAATGTTTATTATTAACATTCTTCTATAGATATATGAAACCATTAATTGAAGATGGTAGATTATTTGTAGCTTTACCACCTTTATTTAAAATTCAATCTGGTAAAGAAATAGAATATGCTTATACTGTAGAAGAAATGAAAGAGAAGAGTAAAGGCAAGAAATGTGAAATTCAAAGATATAAAGGACTTGGTGAAATGAATGCGGATCAATTATGTGAAACAACTATGAAACCAGGAAGTAGAACTTTAATTAGAGTTAATATTGAAGATGCACAACTTGCTGAAAAGAGAGTATCTATTCTTATGGGTGATGATGTACCTCCAAGAAAAGAATGGATTGAAGAGAATGTTGAATTCTCATTAGAAGACGATTATAAAATAGAAGCTTAATAATAATAGAAAGTAGTGGTGTTATGCCAAAAAAGAAAACTGAAACAGAAGAAGTAATAGAGAAGATTTTTGATTATACTCTAGAAGACATCATGGGTGAAAGATTTGGAAGTTATTCTAAATATATTATTCAAGATCGTGCTATACCTGATGCTAGAGATGGATTAAAACCAGTTCAAAGAAGAATTCTTTATTCAATGCATAAAGAGAAGAATACTTATGATAGAGGATATCGTAAGAGTGCCAAGACTGTTGGAGATGTAATAGGTAATTACCATCCACATGGTGATACTTCAATTTATGATGCTATGGTTAGAATGAGTCAACCTTGGAAGACTAGACTACCATATATCGATATGCATGGTAATAATGGATCAATTGATGGTGATTCTCCTGCTGCTTATCGTTATACTGAAGCAAGATTATCTAGAATAAGTAATGAAATGCTTAGAGATATTGATAAGAATACAGTTGAATTTGCACCTAACTTTGATGATACTACTGTAGAACCAACTGTACTTCCTGCAAGATTTCCTGCACTTTTAGTATATGGAGCTCAAGGTATTAGTGCTGGTTATGCTACTAATATTCCTCCACATAACTTAGAGGAAGTTATTAATGCTACAATTCATAGAATAGATAATCCAAATTGTCAGTTAGATACTTTAATGAAATATGTTAAAGGACCTGATTTTCCTACAGGAGGAATTGTAGAGGGAATTGATGGTATTAGAGCTGTCTCTTATACACATCTGACGCTGCCGACGATCTTACGCGTGT
>CALYOH010000032.1 GCA_945228905.1 uncultured Caryophanales bacterium | reverse complement strand
CCCCCCCCCCCCCCCCTTTTTTTTTTCAAGCAGACGACGGCTTCCGAGATGTAGATAGGTCTCGTGGGCTCGGAGATGTGTATAAGAGACAGCAACTATATAATGCATTCTATAAGGTATTTAATGATTTTACAAATCAAGAAGTAAATGTTATGGGTAGAACTAAGATGTTAGAGCAACCTGAATTTTCATCTAATGTAGAGAAGATTAAGAATGTGTTTAATAAATTAGATGATCATAGTTTACTTCAAAACATCGAAGAAGATGATGATAATAATATAAAAGTCTATATTGGTAATGAAAATAATATTGATAGTGATGTAACTGTAATTAAAACTCATTTTAAAAATGGGGCAGAAGAAGGAACTATTGCTATTATAGGACCAAAGAGAATGGAATATGATCGTGTTGTTGGAATGCTAGAATACATTAAAGAGAATATAGAAAGGTAGGCTTTTATGAAGAAAAACGAAAAAGAAAATGTAACTGAACCAGTTACTAGTCCTACTCAAGAAGTGTTTATGGAAAATCCAACTACACCAGTAGAAAATAATGAATTAGAGACACTTAAAAATAATATTGCTAAGTTAGAAGAAGAAAATAAGGATTTAACTAGTAAGATTAAAATGAGTCAGGCTGAATTAATAAATTATCGTAAAAGAAAAGATGAAGAAGTTTCAAATATGCTTAAATATGCTAATGAAGAATTAGTTAAAGAGTTAATTACTTTCGTAGAGAATTATGAAAGAGCTCTTAATCAAGTAGAAAAGACTGAGAATCCTGAAGTTAAAAAATACGCTGATGGATTTAATATGATTTATTCATCTTTAGTATCTACTTTAAATAAATTTGGAGTAGAAGAAATAAATAGAGTAGGGCAAGTATTTGATCCAAATCTAGAACAAGCAATATTAGTAGATAATATAGCTGATAAAGAAGATGAGGAAGTACTTGAAGTTCTACAAAAAGGATATAAATTAAAAGACAGAGTTATAAAAGCTGCGTCTGTTAAAATTAATCAAAAATAAGGAGTGAAATTTTATGGAAAAAATTATCGGAATAGATTTAGGTACAACTAATTCATGTGCTGCAGTTCTTGAAGCTGGAGCTCCAAAAGTTATACCAAACCCAGAAGGAGGAAGAACAACTCCATCTGTTGTAGCATTTAAAAAAGGAGAAAAAATAGTAGGTGAAGCTGCTAAACACCAATTATTAACTAACCCAGATACTTGTAGTTCTATTAAGAGAAAAATGGGATCTGATGAAAAAGTTAAATTAGATGGTAAGAAATATACACCAGAAGAAGTATCTGCAATGATTCTTTCTTATATTAAAGATTATGCAGAAGCTTATTTAGGAGAGAAAGTTACTAAAGCAGTTATTACTGTTCCAGCATATTTCTCAGATAGTCAAAGACAAGCTACTAAGAATGCTGGTAAGATTGCAGGACTAGAAGTTGAAAGAATTATTAATGAACCAACTGCTGCTGCTTTAAGTTATGGTCTTGAAAAAGATGAAGGACAAACTATCTTAGTTTATGACTTAGGTGGAGGTACTTTCGATGTATCTATCCTTGAGTTAGGTGATGGAGTATTTGAAGTTAAATCAACTAATGGTAATAACCATTTAGGTGGAGATGACTTCGATGAAAGAATTATTGAATATATAGTTAAAGAATTTAAGAAAGAAAATGGTATTGATCTTTCAGATGATAAGATGGCAATGCAAAGATTAAAGGAAGCTGCAGAGAAAGCTAAGAAAGATTTATCTGGAATGGTTACTACTCAAATTTCAGTTCCATTCATTGCTAAAGATGATGATGGAGAACCAATCCATGTAGATATGGAATTATCACGTGCTAAATTTGAAGACTTAATTTCTGATTTAGTTGATGATACTATTGAACCAGTTAGAAAAGCTATTAAAGATGCTAAGATTACTAAGAAAGATATCGATAAAGTTATCTTAGTCGGTGGATCTACTCGTGTACCTTTAGTATATGACACAATTACTAAAGAACTTGGAAAAGAACCATCAAGAGAAGTTAACCCTGATGAAGTAGTTGCTATGGGTGCTGCTATTCAAGGTGGAGTTTTAACTGGTGATGTATCAGATATCGTATTGCTTGATGTTACACCATTATCACTTGGAGTTGAAACTTTAGGTGGAGTTATGACTACATTAATTTCTAGAAATACTACAATTCCAACTGAGAGAAAGGAAATATTCTCAACTGCTGCAGATAATCAACCAGGAGTAGATATCCATGTTCTACAAGGTGAAAGAAGTATGGCTGCTGACAATAAGACTTTAGGAAGATTCCAATTAACAGATATTCCACCAGCACCAAGAGGAGTTCCTCAAATCGAAGTTAAATTCTCAATTGATGAAAATGGTATCGTTAATGTTACTGCTAAAGATTTAGGAACTAATAAAGAACAATCAATTACAATTACATCTTCAACTAACTTAAGTGATGAAGAAGTTGAAAGAATGAGAAAAGAAGCTGAAGAAAATAAAGAAGCTGATGATAAACGTAAGGAAGAAGCAGAAGTTAAGAATGATGCTGAACAAATGATCTTCCAAACTGAAAAAGCTATTAAAGATTTAGGAGATAAAGCCGATAAGAAGGAAGTTGAAAAAGCTAAAGACTTAATTGATGATTTAAAGAAAGCTCTTGAAAAAGGAGATATCGATGACATCAAAGAAGGTAAAGAAAAACTTCAAGAAACAGCTATGGGTTTAGCAGCTAAAGTATATGAAAATGCTGCTAAAGAACGTCAAGAAGAAGAAAAAGAAGATGACGATGACGATAAAGAAGATAAGAAGTCAAAGAAATCTAAAAAGAAAAAAGATGACGACGTAGAAGAAGCAGATATTGAAGAAGAATAATGTAATAAAGTTCTAGTTTCTAGAACTTTATTACTATGATATAGGAGTTTATATGCAAGTAAAAAATAGAAATGAAATATCTAATGAATTTAAATGGGATTTAACTACTATATATAAGAGTGATGAAGATTTTTATAAAGATTTAGAAAAGTCTAAAAAGTTATTTGATAAGTTGAATTCTTATAAGGGTAAATTATTTGATAGTTTAGATAACCTTAAAACTTATTTAAAGACTGATGAAGAGATTGATTTAATGCTTAATAAGTTAATTACTTATGGTATTAGAAAACATGATCAAGATACTGCTAATTCTAAGTATCAAGCTATGTCACAAGAGTTAGAACAATTATTATCTTTATATGATGAGAAGACTAGTTTCTTTACTCCAGAAGTATTAGATACTGATACTAAGTTAATTGATAAATATTTAGAAGATGATTACTTAAAGAAATATAGAAGAGTATTTGATAATATTTTAAGATATAAAGATCATACTTTAGATAAAGATAAAGAAGAGTTATTATCTAAACTTGGTATTGCTTTAAATAATGATGAAAATACTTTTTCTATGTTAAGTAATGCTGATTTAGTATTTCCTAATATTAAAGATGAAGATGGTAAAGATGTAGAACTTACTGAAGCTAATGTTAGTAAGTATTGGACTTCTAAAAATAGAGAAGTTAGAAAGAATGCTGTTTTAACATTATTTGATACATATGGTAAATATGCTAATACTTTTGCAAGTACTTTTGTTGGTCATTTAAATACTAATATTAGTCTTGCTAAGATTAGAAATTACAATAGTGTTAGAGAATCTAGTTTATTTAAAGATAAGATTGATACTTCTGTATATGATAATTTAATTGATACTGTTAAGAGTAGAAGTGATGTTATTAATAACTATTATGGTTTAATTAAAGAAGAAGTTGGAGTAGATGAATTACATAGATATGATACTTATGCTACATTTGGTAGTGCAATAGAAAAAGAATATTCATTAGATGAAGCTAAATCATTAATAATTAATACATTAAGTGTATTAGGTGAAGATTATATATCTAAAATAAATAGAGCGTTTGATGAGAAATGGATTGATTATTTGCCAAATAAGGGTAAAAGAACTGGTGCTTATTCATCTGGTGGATATGGTACTAATGCATTTATTCTTACTAATTTTACTGGTAATTATCATGATGTATCTACATTAATACATGAGTTGGGTCACTCAATGCATACAACTTATTCATGTGAGGCACAAGACATTATTTATTCAAATTATCCAATATTTGTTGCTGAGGTTGCTAGTACAACTAATGAGTTATTACTTGCTAAATATATGTTGAAAAATTCTAAGAGTAAAGAAGAAAAATTATCCATACTTCAACAATTATTACAATTATATGCTAGTACAATGCTTAGACAAACAATGTTTGCTGAATTTGAAAGAGATGCTTATAAAATAAGAGAAGATGAAAAACCTTTAACTCATGAAGTATTAGAAGATATGTATTTAAAAATAAATAAACCTTATTTCGGAGATAATGTTATTTTAGATGATTCATTAAAATATGAATGGAGTAGAATTCCTCATTTCTATTATAATTTTTATGTATATAAATATGCTACTTCTTTAGCTGCATCTACTTATATTGCAGAACATATATTAGAAGAAGATAATTATAAAGAAAAATATATTAAATTCTTAAGTAGTGGTTCTTCTATTGATCCACTTGATGAATTAAAAATAGTAGATGTAGACTTAACTAAGAAAGAAGTTATTAATGAAGCTATGAATGTCTTCAATAGCTACATAGAGGAATATAAGAGAATAAAAAATAGTTAAATAGGAGGAGAAGCATGGCAGAAAAAAGAGATTATTATGAAGTCTTAGGTGTATCTAAATCTGCTACTGAAGCTGAAATTAAAAGTGCTTTTAGAAAGAAAGCAAAAGAGTTTCACCCTGATTTAAATAAGGATGATCCAAAGGCTACTGATAAATTTAAAGAAGCACAAGAAGCTTATTCTGTACTATCTGATGAACAAAAGAGAAAGATGTATGATCAATATGGGCATGCAGGTGTATCTCAAGGTGCTGCAGGTGGACCAGGAGGTTTCGATGGATTTGGTGGCTTCGGTGGAGGCGTAGATGTAGATCTTAGTGATATATTTGATTCAATATTTGGTGGGTCTTCAGGATTCGGTGGTTTTGGTGGCTTCAGTGGAAATAGAAGCAGTGGTCAAAGAGCAACTAGAGGTAGTGACATCTTAATGAGAATGGATCTTACTTTTGATGAAGCAATCTATGGATGTGAGAAGAAGTTTAAAATAGATGTTGTAGAAGACTGTAGTGAATGTCATGGACATGGAGGATTCGAAAGAGAAGATTGTTCTACATGTCACGGTAGAGGTACAGTAACTACTCAACAAAGAACAATTCTTGGAGCATTCCAATCTACTACTACTTGTCCTGATTGTGGTGGCACTGGTCATACTTACAAGAGAAAATGTAGTGAATGTAATGGTAAAGGAAAAGTTAAGAAGAATAAGACTATCACAATAAATATTCCAGAAGGAATCAATACAGGAGATAGACAAAGAGTTACTGGTAAAGGTAATCCTGGTTCTAATGGAGGAGAAAACGGTGACTTATACATCGAATTCTTAGTAGATGAACATGATTTCTTTATTAGAGATAATGATGATATTTACTTAGAGGTTCCAATTACTTTAACTGAAGCTATTTTAGGTTGTAAGAAGGATATACCTACACTATATGGTAATGTTAAATTAAATATACCTGCTGGAACTAATAGTGGAGATAAACAACGTATTAAAGGTAAAGGAGTAGATAATAAATATAGAAGACATAAAGGTGATATGTATGTTGTATTTAAAGTTTATACTCCTAAGAAGTTATCTAGAGAACAAAAGAAATTAATTGATGAACTTGCAGATACTAATCTAGAAACTGATGAGATTAAGAAGTTTAATAAGTTTACAAAAGAGAATGATTAATTCTCTTTTTGTTTACTATTTTTTACAAAAAAATATTTTGTTGAAATTACTAGTAATATTTGAGTTATAGAAAAATTTTATAAAGTATTTGGTTGTTTAATTTTTTTATAAATCTTATAATTAATTTAGAACTATTTTAGGGAGGTAGTTAAATGAGTAAATTTGATTTAGGTAGGTTTAATCTAGAAAGGATTAGATTGGGAGAAAGCCCTATAAAACTAAAGAAAGTATCTTATCCAAGGTCGAGGGTAAAAGATGGTTATTTAGTTGATAAAGAGGGTAAAAGAATTGGTACAAAAGGTGATATGTACACTAAAGTTATTATGGATAAGATTTTACAAGAAGGATGTTTGGATCATGATCCAAGACCACACTATGAAGATTATTATGAAGGTGCGGTTTATGATAAAGAGAATAATACTATTATTTTAAAGAATGGTAGTAGAATTGAAGTCGCAGTAAATGAAAGAGTTCATATAAAAGATAACGGAGTTGTTCATTGGGTACCTGCACATACTATTAGTGTTAATACTGGAGTAGAGTGTATTTATGATTTATCTAAGGGAGAAACTCCAATGATTACATTAAGACCAATCACAGTTAAAACAAGTATTGCTGAAATACTTTGGATATATCAAGAAGAATCAAATGACTTAGTTTTATTTGATGAAATGTTAGGTAAAAAGACATGGGATGATGATCATAAAGTTAATAACTGGTGGAATGATTGGGCTTTAAGAGATAAAGATGGAAATTATATATTAAATGAAGAAGGACATCCTACAATTGGTGCTTGTTATGGAGGAACTACTTGTCCAAGAGATATGATTAGAAGTCAAGTAATTGAAGCTATTAGAAACAATCCAGATGGAAGACGTAATATTACTTGTTTATGGCAACAAGATGACTTCGAAAAACCACATGGATTAAAACCTTGTGCATTCTTAACTATTTGGAATGTTAGACATGACTGGGACGGAGAAGATTATCTTGATATGACATTAGTTCAAAGAAGTAGTGACTTCGCAACTGCAGGATGTATTAATCAAGTTCAATATGCTGCATTATTAATAATGGTTGCTAAAGAGTTAGGTCTTAAGCCAGGAGTATTTACTTGGAAACCTGTAAATATTCAATTATATGATAGACATTTAGACCAAGCAATTGAGATGTTAAGTAGAGAGCCAGTTAATGATATTGATGCTACTATAAAGGTAAAAGATGGAGTAAGATTTGATGATTTTACTACTGACGATGTTAAAGTATTAGATAAAGAAGCAATTCAAAAAGTTAAGACTAAGAATCCTCAATTACCTTTTCCTTTAGGTATTTAATATGAAGAATATTACTATGATAGCAGCTATTGGTAAGAATAGAGAACTTGGTAAAGGCGGAGATCTTATTTGGAGATTTAAGGAAGATATGGAATTCTTTAAATCACAAACTATGGGTAAACCAATGGCCATGGGATATAATACTTTTTATTCATTAAGAGGTGGTAAACCTTTACCTGGAAGACAACATATTATTCTTACAAGTAGAAATATAGAGGATAATCCTCAAATAACTATAGTAAGAAGTGTAGATGAATTATTAAAGTATATAGAAGATTATAATGATGAAGTAATGGTAATTGGAGGAGCACAAGTATATTCTACTATGTTAGAATATGCTGATAAATTAGTGCTTACTGAAGTAGATGCAGAAGATAAGGATGCAGATGTATACTTTCCTCATTTTAATAAGAGTGATTGGAATAGTGAAGATTTAGGAGAACATGAAGAAAAGGGGATTAAATATAAGCATTTAGTTTATACAAGAAAGATGTGATATTATGAATAAAACCGAACTAAAAAGTATGGTTAGTGAATTACATATAATTAAGGATTTAATTGATAAAGATAGTGTTATTAAAAAATAAAAAAGAGTTATTAATAACTCTTTTTATTTTCTTTCTTAGTTCTTGGTAGATCTAATGCTTCTATTATTTGATTTAGTAAAGTAAATGAAATATTTGGTTTAGCATACATATCTATATGATCAACTACTTCTTCTACATAATCCATATGTCTACTTATTTCAGTTAATACAGCACTATTATCTCTATAATATTTTCTTGTTTCTTTATCATCTGTTACTGGAATAAATCCTTCACCATGAGTTCTTTTTATTTCTAGAGATTTTTCCATATCATCATTTTCATTTATATCATATTTATAAACTCCATCATAGGCAACTACCCATTCTTTACCTTCTATTTGGTAACTGAATTCATTTATACATACAGATGTATTTATAAATTTATTTCTAGTATGTCTATCTATACTCTTTAAGAATATTCTATATAAGAAATTTCTTATTTCTTTACTTTTTTGTTCTTTTTCCTCTTTAGATGGTGATTCAAAGACATATTCATTTAATAAATTAAGTAATTTTCTTGCTTTAGACATGCTAATTTGATCTAGAGTTTGTATTATTTCCATTATTTTTTCTGTATCCATATTATTACCCCCCAAAAGATGTCTTTTATAATAACATAATTTATATATTTTATCAATAAAAAAAGACTTACGTCTTTTTAATATATCATTGTATGTAGAATTCTATCTGTATTTTTAAAATTAACTTTTGCTATTTCTTTTAATTTATCTTCTCCATATTTTTCTACAACTTCTTCTCCAATAGTATCTACATCTTTTCCTGCTCCTTTAGGTAGAGGAATATGAATACTATCACAGATTTTATCAAATTCTTTTAAGAAGATAAATCTACTTATTATAGAACCACAACCTACAGCTAAGTTTTTATCTTCTGCTTTAGTTAAGAAAGTAATTCCCTTTTGAATAGCAGGTTGGTCTTTAATATAATCATAGTATCTTGCTTCTCTAGCAAATTCATCTACTATAATGTAGTCATATTTTAATTGTTCTGAATGTACTAATTCATATAATACTCTATTATGAAGTATAGCTTTAATCTTATTCATATTAACATCTTTAGTATATTTTTCATTATATTCTTTATTATTTAAAATAACACTTTTATATTTAATTCTTTTAGCTATTTCTGGAGCAATCTTTAATATTTTAGAATCATCTATCTTTTTAGAATCTCCAACTCCTAACTTTTCTAAGTATTCTATTTCTTCTTTAGGTACATATGTTGCGGTTACAACGATTGGTCCAAAGTAATCTCCTGTTCCTACTTCGTCACTTCCTATAGCACTACAATTATAATAAACTTTATCTTTCTTTTTATTTTCTTCTTGTTTTTCTTTTGTATTTTCTAAAGCAACTCCCCACATAGCAGCATCTACATCAGCAGAAGTTCCTTGAAACATACATTTACCTGATTCATATAGAGTAATTACTGTATCTTCTTCTTGTGCTTGAAATACTACATAAGGTATTACTTTATCTCTTACTTTATCTTTATAGTATTCAATCATTTTTTGTTTTATTTCATCATTTACTTTTATAACTACATTCATATTATCCTCCCTAAATTATTCTATTACTATTATTGTAGAAATAATTATATACTTGCTCTTTAGTATAACCTTTTTCTATACTTTCATTATATATATTTTCTATTTCTATATCTTCTAAATTTAATAGATATGGATTAGAATCAAACATTACATTTAAGTTGTCTAATCCAAGTTCTTTATATTTATTAATAGATTTATGTATTTCTATTATATTTCTACTTATACAAAATGGATTACAAATAAATATATTTTTAATTTGAGAATTAACACATCCTATATTTATTAAGATATCTATAAGTTCATAAATATCTTTATCTTCAATACCTTCTATTTCTTGATTAGAATCCATCATATTTTTAATTTCTTCTATAGAGAAGCCATATCTTATTAATACATCCATTTTATCACCTCAATAATTCATATCTAGTAATATTATATTTTTTAAAGAAATCACTATCACTAATAAATAGATCATTAATATCATATTTCTTATTACTAGATATTATTTTATATCTTACTTTTATAAAGTCTATATTAAAAGTTAATAATTTAGAATTATCTTTTATTTTATCTATTAATTTATGATCTTTATAGAATTTTATTTTATTATTTAATGTATTTTTATCATAACCTATAATAATAGAATTATCTTTTATCATTTTAATTATTTCTATTTTATAAAAGTCATTATTTTCTAAGTTCTTATAATTATTATTAATAAAATCAGTAGAATATAATAATATATATGGATTTATAGAAGTAATAGATACTATTTCTTCTTTATTAAATCCTATATTTAATAGATTATTTAATTTATTAGATAAATTATCTAAGTAATAGTTCTTTAATATTAAAGGAACCTTTTTAATTATTTTTATAATATCTTCTTTATTATATCCAAAACTTAATAAATCATTAAATTCTGTTTCTATAAATTGATTATCTCTAATATATAGTTCTGGTAAATAAGAAGTTATTTTAATTATTTCTAGATTATTAAATCCTAAATTTAAATATTCATCTATTTTTTTATTTATCTTGTTAATATTACAATCTATTATTTCAGGTATTTCACTAAATATTTTTCTTATTTCTCTTCCTTTATAACCAAAGTCATGAAAATAATTATATCTATTTTTTATATTAGATTGATCTACATTTAATAGCTCGGTATTATTAGTAAATATTTTAATAATATCTAGTTTATCAAAACCTAAATCTAAGAAACAATTATATTTATTTTTTATTTTTTGAAAAGATATTTCTATTATATATGGATATTTCTTTATCATATTAAAAGAATCTAATTTATTAAAACCTAAAGTATTAAGATTATTAACACTTTGTTTTATTGTTTCAATACTTGTACATAAAACATTTGGGATTGTTGTTGTGATATAGATAATATCTTTATTATCAAGACTATTTCTTCTAAAGAAATTAACTATATTTTTAATATTATAAAGTAGAGTAGATTCTGTATAAGTATTTATAGGATAAGATCTTTTAATTAAAGATATTTCATCATCTGAATAACCAATAATATTCATATATTCATCTAACATAATACTTCACCTATAACTTATTATAGCATAAAAATATTAATTGGTTTATAATGATTATGGGGATGATGATTTATGAATGTATTTGATATAGGTATAATACTAGTATTGTTAATGTTTGTTATAGTTGGATTTAAAAATGGTGTTATTAATGAATTAGTACAATTAATAGGAATAGTAGTAATATTTGTACTTTCTTATTCATTAAAAGGAATAGTTGGAAATTTATTATGTACTTATTTACCTTTCTTTAATTTTGCAGGGGCTATTAAAGGTATAAGTTCAATTAATATATTAATGTATCAGGCTATAGCGTTTATATTAGTATTTAGTATTTTATTAACTTTATATGTAATTATATTAAAGATAGGTAAGATACTAGAAAAGATAGTTGATTTAACTATTATATTATGGTTACCATCTAAGTTATTAGGAGGATTAATTTCTTTTATAAAAGGATATATAATATTATTTGTAGTATTAGTATTATTATTAATACCTTTTGGAGGATATGGAATACTTGAGGAGAGTAGTTTATTAAATAGAATAGTATATAAGACTCCTATTTTATCTAATAGTACAAGTAATTTTACTAATTCTATAAGGGAAGTTTATGATTTAGGAGTAATGGTTACAAAGAAAGAGATTACTACTAATGAAGCAGATCTTAAGAATTTAGATTTTATGTTAAAATATGATGTAGTAGATAGAGGTACTGTTGAGAAATTAAGAAGTATGGGTAAATTAAATATAAATAATATAGAAAGTGTATTAAATAATTATTAGGAGGAAATATGATTACAATTAAGACTCAAAATGAATTTAATGAATATATTAAACATGATAATGTATTAGTATATTTTTCTGCTGAATGGTGTAGTCCTTGTAAAATGATGGAAACAGTTATAGAAGAGATAGAAAAAAATAGAGAAGATATGGAATTTATTAATGTAGATACAGATAGATTAATGAGAATTGCTAGAGAATATAGAATAATACAAGTACCTGCATATAGAATTTTTTCTAGAGGAGAAGTTAAAAAAGAGTTTTCTGGATTAATGAGAGAAGAAGAGTTTATAAAAATATTAGATGAATAATCTAGTATTTTTTTATTATATTTGATAGAATATTTAATATAAGATAGGTGAAGTATATGTATTGTAGAAAATGTGGTACTAAACTTAAAAATGATTTAAAGTTTTGTACTAATTGTGGTACTAAGATTAGTGTTGATAAAGAAATCACTCAAAGAGTAGTAAAAGAAAAAGTAATTGAAGTAAATAATGTAGAAGATAAACCATTAGCAAAAGATGGATTAATTTTAGGATTAGTATTATGTGTTTTAGTAGCATCTGTTGCTTCTGTATTTATTGTTTCTTATTATTCTAGAGATATAGAACCAATTTATAATGAAAGAGAGTTATAATATGAAGTGTTATAATTGTGGTAGGGAAGTTAAAAATAACTTAAGTTTTTGTACTAATTGTGGTACTGATTTAAGAGTTAAATATGAACAAGAAATAATTAATAATCAAGAAGAAGAGGGTAAAGATGTCTCTAATGATAATACTGCTATGATTGCTATAATATTAACTGTAATAATAGCAATAGTAGTAATTATTATGGGTATAAGTGGTGTTAATAGCTATAAAGATAATATTATTTATGATAATGATTATGATATAGTAGACTATGATGAATAAAGGACTTAAGTCCTTTTTATTTGACTTTATAAGGGCTTTATGGTATAATATGTGCACATATTGAGGAAGGACATATATAAAATTTGGGGGTTTATATGAGAGATTTTATAACAAAGAAAATTAAAGAAATTCAAAGAAGAAAAAAACATATTGGTGAAGGAAAAGGTGGAGTTAAAGCCTTTGATATTCTTGCTGGTTTAGGATGTATAGCAGCTGGAGCTTTATCAGTAGTTGCTACACCATTAGTTGGTGTTGGTACTATGGCTATTGGTGCTGCTTGCTTATACAACTATAAAACAATTAGAGATAAAGAAAAATTAGAAAGAGAAATGCTTGATCAAGAAGAACAACATTTAAATAGAGTTTTAAATCAAGGTGGAGTTACAAATACAGATGATCAAAATAAAATTAGAAAAGATGCTTTAGTAGACTTAGCAGATGATTTAAAAGATGCTAATGTAGAATTAGCAAAAACTGATGATTTAAAATCAAAAGTTGGAATTGGTTTAGGTTTATCATTTATTCCATTATTTGCTTGGGCTGGTCCTGTAACTTTAGCTTTAACTGGAGGATTTGCTATTGGTAAATTCTTACTCGATAGACAATCTAAAAATCAACATAAAGAAGCTAATAAAATTCAATTACAAATAGATGTTATTAATGATGATTTAGGAGTTGCTTCTAAGATGCCTCAACCACAACAAGCACAACCACAACAAACTCAACCACTACAAAATGGTAATGGTAGAACAAGAGGTAATACTAGAGCTAGACAACAAACACAACAACAAGGGCAACCACAACAAACACAACAACAAACACAACAACAAGGTCAACCACAAAGACAACAACCAACTAGAACTCAACAAAGACCACAACCAACTAGAATTCAACAAAGACCACAACCTGTTGTTACTACAAATCCAACAAGAACTCAACAACAAGGAAATCCTACAAACGTTAATGCAGTTAATAACTTCGTTAATGGTTTAAATGGTGTAGATGAATTCGATATGTTACGTACTGAATATACAATAAGATTAAGTGAATTAGCAGATGCTACTAATAGAGTATTAGCAGATTTATTTAGTCAATATAATGCATCGTCTGGTAGAATGTCAGCTAGTGAATATTACTCAAGAGTTGCAAGAATTCAAAGACAATATGAAGATGCTACAAGAGCAGTAAAAACAGAATACTATCAAAAAGTAAGACAACTTGCTCAACAAAAAGGAGTTCAATATACAATATAATAAATAATAAATAATAAGGTTTTTTATAAACCTTATTTTTTGTGTAAAAATATACACATTATAAATAAATTTGATACCTAAAATGATTGTTTCTCTTGTATTGATATATATCAATTTGATAAAATATTAGTTGTGTAAGGAGGGATCATGATGCACAAATATGTATATTTATTCAAAGAAGGAAATGCTGATATGCGTGAGCTTCTTGGTGGTAAAGGTGCTAACTTAGCAGAAATGACTAATATCGGCTTACCTGTTCCTCAAGGATTCACAATTACAACAGAAGCATGTACTCAATATTATGAAGATGGAAGAGAAATCAATGATGAAATCCAAGGTCAAATAAATGAGTATATTACTAAAATGGAAGAAATTACTGGAAAGAAATTTGGAGATAAAGAAAATCCATTATTAGTTTCAGTAAGATCTGGAGCTCGTGCTTCTATGCCTGGTATGATGGATACTATCTTAAATCTAGGTTTAAATGAAGAAGTAGTTGAAGTTTTAGCTAAAAAATCTAACAATCCAAGATGGGCTTGGGATTGTTATAGAAGATTTATTCAAATGTATTCTGACGTAGTTATGGAAGTTGGTAAAAAATACTTTGAAGAATTAATCGATCAAATGAAAGAGAAAAAGGGAGTTACTCAAGATGTTGAATTAACTGCTGATGACTTAAAAGAATTAGCTGGACAATTCAAAGAAGAGTATAAAGCTAAGATTGGAGAAGAATTCCCATCTGACCCAAAAGAACAATTAATGGGAGCTGTTAAAGCTGTATTTAGAAGTTGGGATAATCCAAGAGCAAATGTTTATAGAAGAGATAATGATATTCCATATTCTTGGGGTACTGCTGTAAACGTTCAATCAATGGCTTTCGGTAATATGGGAGATGATTGTGGAACTGGTGTTGCTTTCACAAGAGACCCAGCTACTGGAGAAAAAGGATTATTCGGAGAATTCTTAACTAATGCACAAGGTGAAGACGTTGTTGCTGGTGTTAGAACTCCAATGAAGATTGCTGAAATGGAACAAAAATTCCCAGAAGCATTCAAAGAATTCCAAGAAGTTTGTAAAACTCTAGAATCTCATTATAGAGATATGCAAGATATGGAATTTACTGTTGAACATGGAAAATTATACATGTTACAAACTAGAAATGGTAAGAGAACTGCTAAAGCTGCACTTAAAATTGCATGTGACTTAGTAGATGAAGGAATGAGAACTGAAGAAGAAGCTGTATCTATGATAGATCCACGAAACTTAGATACATTACTTCACCCACAATTTGATGTAGATGCATTAAAGAAAGCTACACCAATTGGAAAAGGTTTAGGAGCTTCTCCTGGAGCTGCTTGTGGTCAAATCGTATTCTCAGCTGAGGATGCTGAAAAATGGGCTGCAGATAAGAAAAAAGTAGTTCTAGTTAGATTAGAGACTTCACCAGAAGATATTACTGGTATGAAAGTTGCTCAAGGTATCTTAACAGTTCGTGGAGGTATGACTTCTCACGCAGCAGTTGTTGCTCGTGGTATGGGATCATGCTGTGTATCTGGATGTGGAGACATCAAGATGAACGAAGCTAAGAAAGAATTCGAGTTAGGTGGAAAAGTATTCCATGAAGGAGATGTAATCTCAATCGATGGAACAACTGGAAACATCTACGATGGAGAAATCAAGACTGTTGATGCTACTATCGCTGGAGAATTCGGACGTGTTATGGAATGGGCAGATAAATATAGAAAGTTAGGTGTTCGTACAAACGCTGATACTCCAAAAGACACTGCTAAAGCTCTGTCTCTTATACACATCTCCGAGCCCACGAGACCTCTCTACATCT
>CALYOH010000031.1 GCA_945228905.1 uncultured Caryophanales bacterium | reverse complement strand
CTACACGCGTAAGATCGTCGGCAGAGTCAGATGTGTATAAGAGACAGTACTTATATGGCTGCCCTAGTTAGATTCGAACTAACGCATCGTGGGGTCAGAGTCCACTGCCTTACCGCTTGGCTATAGGGCAATATATAAATATATTTTACTAAATAAAAAGGACTTTTAAAAGTCTTTTATTATTTTTTACTCTTATAAGTAAAAGGTATTTTATAATTATTACTATCTCTATCATTACCCTCTATTGATATTATATGAGTCTTTCCTCTATTATCTTCAAAACTCCATGAATATAACCATTTATCAGTTTTTAAATTATATCCAACTACTTTATAAGCAACCATTCCATTTATCATTTCATTAGTATAATCTACATTACTATAATTAGAATTATTAATAAGATTATACAAATAATTAGATAAATCTATAGCTTTAGTTTCATAAGTCATATAAGAATTAATAGAAAGAAAATATCCATCTCTAGATTTAAAGTATAAAGACTGATCATCAGAATTAGAACTTTTAACTTCTTTCCATAAAGAAGTTAATTCTACATATCCATGTATATCATTACCAAATAAACTATCACTCTTATTAGTAACTTTAGCATCATTATTATTACTTTCTAATAATCCATTTCTAGTAAGAGATACAGCACTTACAAATATAATAGTAAAAATAATAAATAATATACATATTATACTTAATATAAAATTTCTACTTTTATTAATTTCTAAATTCATATAATTACCTCTAATTATATTTTATCATTTATAAATATTAATTAACTTACTTTTTATATTAAATTTACATATATATTGTAAAGAATAAATTGTATTTGTATTTTATAAATGATAAAATTATTTTAAAGATAGGAGATTCTTATGGAGAAGAAAAAGAATTATTACAAAAACATCTTATATATAATATTCCTATTATTAGTAGGAATTGTTTGTATATATTATATTGGTACATTCTTCTTTAATTATTTTGATACAGATCATTATAATAGTTCAATAATAGATCCAGATGAATATATTATTGGTAAATGGAAATGTACTGATACTAATAAAAAGAAACTAGAAATTGAATTTAATAATAATGACAAAAAAATATTATTAGATTATAATGATAATGATGACCATATTTACGGTAATTATTCAAAAGAAAAAACTATTAATGCAACTGATGGATCATCTACTCTATATCTAAATATTAATACAAACGAGTATGTAATTAATAATAAAAGTAAAAATAACCAAGAATTAAAAATGAGAATAGAATTATATACTCATACTAAGTATTTATACTTATATTTAGATCAAGAAAAAAACCATTATACTTGTGAAATTATTAAATAAGGAGGGATTATATGTATTGTGGTAATTGTGGAAATAAACTAAATGAAGGAGATAGATTCTGTAAAAACTGTGGTTTTGATAATAAACCAAATGAGAAAAAAGATGAAGTAAAAGATGAAGTTACTCCATCAAACAATCAAACACCTACACCAGTAAATAATAATGTACAAAAAGATGAAACCCCAGTTCTTGGTATAATTGCTTTAGTATCAACATTCTTATTCTGGCCAGCTGGATTAATTCTTGGTATAGTTGCAATAGTTAAAGGAAAAGAAAATAAAGGAAATAGAATTTTAGGTATAGTATCAACAGTATTATCTACTCTATCATTCTTATTATTTATAATAATCTTTAGTGTAGTAATATCAACTTTTGATACAATTAAGAATGATATTGATAGATATGAAGATAAATATGATGATGTAATAGATAAATATGATAATTATGATGAAGATGAATATTTAACTGATATAGAAAAAGTTATGCGTGGTAGATGGACTTGTGAAGTAACAAACGGAACAAATAATTATACATTTAACTTTAAAGAAGATAATGACTTTGAAGCAAGTAATGGAATTGATAACATAACAGGTAATTACTATGCATATGAAGACTATAGTGATAAGAATAAAGCAAAAGTATATATGTACTATGATGATGACGATAATTATACTTCCACAAAAGCAGAATTTAAAAGAATAACAGATAGAAAAGCAACTATTACATTAGAAGATCAAATACTTAATTGTACAAAATAAAAAAGAACTAACTTCAACTTAGTTCTTTTTCTTATTCATTTCATTTAATACATAACTATCTACATATCTAGATATATCTTTATTAAGACTAAATATTTCTTTAACCATACTAGAAGATACAAATTGATATTCTTTATCAGCAAATAAACAAATAGTATTTACTCTATTATTAGATATCTCTTTATTAAACTGATTCATTTGTACTTCATAATCATAATCACTTAAACTTCTAAGTCCTCTTACAATAGCATTACAATTATTCTTAATTGCTACATCTACTGTAGCTCCCTCACTAGAAATAACTTCTACGTTAGGATGATCTTTATATAGTTCTTTAATCATATTAACTCTTTCTTCTACAGTAAACATATTCTCTCTCTTATTTGGATTATGCATAACTGCAATAACTACATTATCAAATAAATTAATTGATTGATCAACTATATTCATATGACCCTTAGTCATAGGATCAAAACTTCCAGGATATAAAACTCTTGTCATAATATTTCCTCCAATCTTTTACTTATATTATCATTATCCATAAATATATAATCAAAGTCTTCTATTTTATATTTATAACTAGCTTTCTCTCTTAATTTAAATACCTCTTCACTTATATTATCTCTAATACTTGCTCTTCTAAATCTTTCTTCATAAGAGATATCTAATAATATTTTAATATCACACATATCAAAATATTTAACTTTAGGAAGCAATATCCAATCTAATATAATATTCTTATCTTTATTAGAATTAATAATATTATTAATTTCCTTATCCATATATTTCCAAGTTATATCAGTTAACTTATCCATTTCAATACTATTATCAAATACTATTTTGCTTAACTCTTTTCTATTAATAGTATCATTACTTATAACAATATCTCCAAATGTATTAACTAAGTCTTTTTTAACTTCATCTATTTTTAATACATCATGCCCTATATTATCAATATCTACATGAATAGTATTATTATTAATTTTAATAATCTCTTTAGCAACAGTACTCTTACCAGAACCACTCTTACCACATAATCCTATTATCATATTAATCATCTCTATTAAATTATAACATAAAAAAAAGCAAATTAACTTTGCTTTTTATGTTTATTATAAAAGTATCTTCTTAATGGTCCCATCTTACGTACTTTTTGTTTTTCTACTACTGTTTTAACACCATCGTTAACTTCTTTTTTAGTACTTTCATCAAGATATTTTTCATTATGTTTAATTATAATATCTAATCTCTCTAATGCAGCCATTCTATCTCTAAGTAAGAATAATCTTTCATTGATATCATCTTCATCCATCAAAAAAGATTCTCTTCTTTCTAGTTTAGCTAAGTATTCATATAATTTAATAATAAATTCATCAGGCATAATAGCAAGTATAAGATTAAATTCATTATCACTATCAATTATATAATCAAACATAGTTAATTCTTTATTTCTTTCTTCTAATACTTCTTCCAATACGGATTTATCTTCCATAAGATATTTATTAATCTCTCCTTTTCATGCAAATATTATATATATAAGTTAATAAAAAGTCAAAGCAATAAAATAAAAAAGACCATAAAGTCTTTTCTTATTCAAACTCTTTAGTAACTTCTTCAATAGTATTATTTTCATTCATCCTAACCTCTCCTATTCTAAATAAATTATAAGATAATAATAAATTATCATTAAACATTAAAATAGATGAAGCAAAAACAAAATCAAATGGATATTATAATTTAAAAGACAGTATCTATGAAGAGTTAGTTAATGGAATAATTAATTATGATTATTCTACTATTCATAAACCTTTACTAAACAAAGGACTTAAAATTAAAGTTAGAAACTTTAATTCAAAATATAATTTTGGTATTCAAGGTGCTGATATTATTTCTCATTATCTACATAGTCAGTATGAGCAACATTTAAAAGATGGAAAAGATATATCATCTACTACCAGTTTCATAGAAGTTAAATTGTTTTTACCATAAAAAAAAGGAACGTAAGTTCCTTTTTTCTAACTGAGTCGGTGCTAAGCACTAAATTAAAAATCGAACATCAGTTATAGACCTGACAAAGATTACTCCTTCGGTACAAATAATATAGTATATAATTATATTATTTGTCAATTATAGTATATTCAAAAAGTATATTTATATTCACTCTAAATATCTAGTGTTTGTTGTTCATATTTCAATTCCGCTTGTTTAATTACTTTATCAACAGCACCTTCACGTTTAATTGGTGGATAATTATATTTAATAAGCAATCTTCTTATATTACTTCTAATTCTAGCCCTAGCATCTTCTCGTTTAAATGCAACTAGTGTTAAGTTTTAATTAATTAATTCAACCAATTCTTTTGCAACTTTAACTAATGTTTCATCTTCCATTAATTCTTTTATATCAGGATCTGCTCCTAAAGCATCAAAGAATGCTTTTTCTTCTAGTGATAAATCATATTCATTACCATTAGCTAATTCATCTTCAATTTCTTTTTTTAACTGAATTATCATAATTAAAGAATAAAAATAAATGATTCTTAATAGACATTCGATGTGGCTCCACATAGTGAAGATTAGTTTTATCAATTGAAACAACACTACCATTTTCAAATACTGCTTCTTTATTTAAGTATTTAATAATAAAGTCTAATCTTTCTTTAATTCCATCATCAAATAATAACATATATTTTTTATTCTTAAGCATAAAAAATCCGCCACCTTTCAGTGAACGGATTATCTTGAACCTTCAAACTATAAAAGTTCGAAGGGAATTATCTCTGGTAGCGAAGGAGGGGATCGAACCCCCGACCTTTCGGGTATGAACCGAACGCTCTAGCCAGCTGAGCTACTTCGCCATTTCAACTTGCATATTAATAATAACAAAATTAACTTTAAAAATCAATAGTTTTTTAAAGAAAAAGATTAAGTATATTACTTAACCTTTTTCTTTATACTATAACTAACTTCATATAATTTACTTAATATCTTAACCATTGCGAATGTATCTAACTGACAATATTTTAATAAATTATTTCTAGTTACTTCAACTTCTTTAGAACTCATATTTCTCATTTCTAAGAAAATACTCATTGCTTCTCCTCCATTATGTACTTGATCTAAATTATGATAATCAAGTGAAGGATCATCTGGAAATAATGCTGGTAAAACTAGTTTTATTGTATGTTTACCTTCCATGGAATTGTTATAATAACTTTTCTTTTGAAATGGTTCTGCTAAATCTACCATATTATCTCTAATATTTAATAAATGTTCACTTAAATCAGGAAAAGCAATAGCTAATTCTCTTAACCTACCTTGTTCAAAACTTTTATTATATGCCATACTACATACATTCATTGGTATATCTCTAACTAATGCTTCTGCAATACTTCTTCTTGGATCAACTCCTGCTTCTGCTAAAAATTCTTTATGCTCTATATTATCTAAATCCTTTAAATCCTCTTTAGAATTAATTACATGTAAAGAATACTGGAATGGTATTTGTTGATTTGGTCTAGTCCCAACTAATTCAGGTATTGGTTGCATATAAGTTTCAAAATCCAATAAATATAATGGATAAGTTAAACTATCTAAGAACTCTCTTATCTCATCAGTATTAATAATATCATCTATATCTAATACTACACCTTCTACTTGTAATTTTTCTTTATCAGTAAGTATTGGTTTACGACTTCTATTATTACTATCTAATAAATCACTAAAAGTAATAATACCTTGTTTATATAATTTTATCTTTTTAGAAAATCTAGTACCACTAAGATCAAATACACTATTATCTTTTATACCAACTTTCCTTTTACATAATTCAAAATATGGACAAGCATATGGACTATTACATTTATTATCTATCTCTACAATAGGTTCCTTATCTTCTTCCATATAATCTTTTATCTCTTTTATTTTATCTTTTACTTCATCTTGTTTAATTAAAGCAATATCAGTTAAATCCTCTATAGTAAATAACTTATCTAGTTCTAATTCTTCTCCTCTGACATAATCACTATTAATATGAACTAAATAAGCTCCATCTACATTTAAACCTAAACTTCTTAATACATAAACTTGATAACTTAAATCATCTACATAAATATCTTTTATTTCACTAGAACTCTTTACTTCATAAATATAATATTTATCATTCTTTTTAACTAATATATCTACACTACAAAAATTACCATCATAATTAAATGATGCTTCAGTAATAATACAATTATCATTTTCTAAATATTTATTAGTTTCTTCTATCATCTTAGATAAATCTTCATTAAAAGAAACATTTAAATAATCTCCAAATATTCCCCTAGCAAGTTCCCCTACTTCAGTACCATTATCTAGTACAGATGAATTAGCAGTTTCAACAGCATCTTCTGGATTATGTTTATCATAATATAAAATATCTTTACATTGTACTCCCTTACAATATTTTGACTTTGATAAATAATACATATTATCACCTCTATAACTTATATTTATTATAATATAAAAACTATTTATTTGCGAATATTAATATTTATATGTTATTATAACAAACACAAAGAAAAGAGAGGTATTTATGGCTAAAAGTAGACAATTATACAAAGCGCCAATCAAAAGATCTTATGTTGCTAAATTAGAAATTAATGAAGGTATTAGAACATTTGATATTGAATCAACTACATTAAAAAAAGATGGTTTATTCTATGAAGGACTTTTTAAAAAATTAATATCAATTGATTATGGTACATATCTACCAACTGAAGAAGAAGCAATTTCTTATTGTAGAAGATCAGCTAATGGTATTATTGATAATATAGACGAAGCAACATGTATTTATGCAGATTATGGCAAAGTAAGAAAAGATAGAGTTGTCTCAGAAGAAGAATTTAAACAACTTAAAAAAACTGCCCACAAGAAAAGAAGATAATAATCTTCTTTTTTTATTTATATGTTTTTTCATAAACTTTAGGATGCTCTACAGTTTCTTCTGTTAAAGTAACTATATCTAATCCATGATCATCATTTGCTTTTTTATATGCTTCATTATAAGCAGCCCAAGTAGCATCTTCAACCGCATTCTTTAAACCTCTAGCTCCAGTATTTTTCTTCTTAGCATTTTTTACTAACTTCATAAGGAATCCTTCAGTATAAGTTAATTCTACTCCTAATTCTTTAAATAATTCAATTTGTCTAAGTAATTCAGAATCCTCTGAATCAGTTAATATTTCTTTAAATATTTCATCAGTTAAATCATCTAATTTAATAATTAATACTCTACCAATAAATTCATCAGGAGAATTTGCTAACTTAACAAAATCTTCTGAAGTAGCTTCTCTTAAAACATCACCCTTTTTAACACTATTACCAAATCCAATACCATCATGTTCTGCTTTTAATCGATTATAAACATCATTATAAGCTCCACTTAAGAAAACAATCATATTACTTGTATCAATAGTAACAGTCTCACCACTATGTTTCATATCTTTAACAGCAGAGTATTTTTTACCTTCAATAAATTTAAGTAATAAATTAAGTACTCCTCTACCAGAAACATCACTATTCTTTTCACTATTCTTTTTATCAATTTCATCAAAGTAAATAATTGAATTTTCTACTTTAGTTAAATTTCTTCCGGCGTCTTCATAGATTCTATATAATTCCTCTTCTATATCTTTACCAACATATCCAGGAACAGTTAAACCTAAAGTATCTATTTCAAAAAAAGGTTTATCTAAGTATTTAGCAATTAACTTCATAATAGTAGTTTTACCGATACCAGTACTACCAGTAAGTAAAATACCTCTAGATTTAGCTTCTGGATTACGATCTTTTCTAATTATTTCAGTAATAATTCTTTCTACATGATCATCTTGTCCTTTAACAGTTGCTGTTATTTTATCTCTTAATGTATCTATATCTATATAATTAGGAATCTTAACCTTTTTAGGTTTCCTAAATTCTTCTACCTTTTTAGGAGCATCAGTCACCTCAACTCCTTCTAAAACATCCCCTGTAGTTACTAACATATCAACTTGGTCAAGTAATACACCAAGATCTTCTCTATGTAAGCGAATATTCTCTCTTAATTTTCTAAGGTCTTCTAATGAATAAACTCCCTCTCCTAACTCTTGCATAATTGCTGCAATTTTAGGACTAACTTCTCCAGACTTTAAATCTTCTTCTGATACTAGTTCACTATTATCAATTTCAGTACTTGAAATACCTTTATCAGGAGTAAACTTAACTCCATCAAGTTCAGGATTATCTGAAGCAAAATCTATATATGATTTATAATCTTCATCATCAATATGACAACCTAACTCAATAGATCTAGTATAAGATACTCCCTCTGGAGTAATACCAACTAATAAAATAGATTCTCTAGATAACTCATCATATCTTGAAATAGCATCATTAATAGTATAAATACCGTCTTCTTCAGTAAACATACTCTTAACTTCTTTTATTTTAACTGCATTTGCAAATCCTTTATCTTCATTACCAAAAATACAATCTTCCGAAGTAATATGAGGATATTCTCTTCCATTTCTATCAATAAAAGTTTGAGTTTCTTCATCGTATTCACCTAAAGTTGTATAACTAGAAGTATAGATGTACTCTGCATCTCCTACTCTTTTCTTTTCATAAATAGTTGCAACATAATTATTCATACCATCACCCATAGGAATTATTATAATAAAAGAAAAGAAATTAGTAAACCAATTTCTTAATTATTTAAATAAACATTTTAATTTATCAGTTATTCAACTTTCATCTAATTTTAATTTAGTCTTAACACCCATAACTACTTTCTCTATTTCTTTATCAGGTAAATCTATTCCAATACTACCCTCTACTACTTTAATAGAATCTTTTTTAAACTTAGAAGCAAAATTTTTATCATTATTAACCTTATCAATAATCTTATTAATCTCTTTCTTAATATCCATAATAATCTAATCTTTGCTTATATTATAATATATTATCTATAAACAACATTATTATTAAATTTATCTATTATTCTCATAATATTACGAGAAGTATCTTTAATCTTACCTAAAGTAATACTCTTAAATAATTTCTTACTAGAATATTCAATCTCTAAATTATAAATATCATTAAGTAATTTAATTAATTCTTTATAAGAACCATCTTCCCCAGTAATATTATCAAACCATTTATTAATATCATATACATCACCATTAAGTCTAACAGTCTCTAAAGTTCTAATAAATGTCTTATTCTCAAGTATTTGTTTACATACATATCCCTCTAAGAAATAAGAATTAGAATTATATCTATGTCCAGTCTCACTATTAATAGCATATATAGTATTTGCTATATCAGGATTACTTTGATCAAAATCTTTAATAATATTTATAATTTCAGAAGTTTGTTCAGTATTAATAATCTCCTCTAACATATATGAAGGATCTTTTCTAACAAAACAAAAATCACTCTTTCTAAATACTCTAAAAGTAAGTCCTGTTCTTAAATATAAATAATTTTTACCAACTTTAATTTCATTAATATATGAATTAACAGCATGATTAAATTCATGTACTAAATTATCATATAAATCAATTAAATTAGTTTCATTATAATTTTGTAATACCAAATATTTAACAGATTTATATTCTCCATCTTCTAGTATAGGTTTACTACTAAAATATGCCTTTACATTATCATTTCTCTTCTCATTAGTAATCATAATTCTAATATCTCTAAAAGCATTTAATATAAGTTTTTCTCTTTTAAAACCATACTTAATAATAAAAGCAGGAATTATAATATATAGTAAATGTCTAATATTATTATCATAGTTATATCTATCACAGATACTATCTATAAATGCTTTTTCTTGTGCAATAAGTCTATTACTATCCATAATAACTTCTCCTATCATATTAATTATAGCATAAAAAATAAATTTAAGTGTAGAGTGTCTGCCTCCAATTCTAATTAGATTGGAAGTGATAGAATGAAAACCAGAAAATTCATAATAGAATTACTAAATAATTTATCTATCATTTTATTACTTCTAATCAATATGATTATTGTAATAAAAAATGACACTTAAGCATATAGCTTAAATGTCTACACAAACCTTTTGAGGTAGCCATTCAAAACAATTGAATGTTCCTTTTTTTATAAAAAACTTCACAAATAAATAATGACACATTATTGTATATTTATAAAGATTCACAATCAATACAAATATCAATAATATTATCTAAAGATATTTTATTTTTATCTGTAAATATAATTTCATTTTTAAATGTATCTATCTTCTTAACAATACCACTAATAGTTTTAAATTCTCCTCCACTCTTTCTTTTATCTTTAACAAAATAAGTAATTGTAATTTCCATATTATTTTTAATATTCTCTTCTATTATATTTAACTTATTTCTAATAATTTCTTCTTTTTCTTCATCTAAATATATTTCACTATCAGTATATCTCGCAGTCTCTTTAACTTTATCATCATATCCAGTAAGAGCCGCAAAAGGAGAAAACTGTCCCGCTCTATTTATTAATGACATTCTTGGATGATTTAATGATGTATGATGCTCTAAATACAAAATATCTTTATAAGGAAAATCATCCTCTATGTCCACCGACTTGTTCATTTCTTTCAATCATAGTTCCCCCTTCCTCATAATTCATTCCTTTAAGTATAGAATTTTTTCCATATTTTTTCTTAATACCAAGAAGAGCTTTTTGCAAATTATTTTCCTTCTCTTCTTCTTCATAATTTATCTTATTATTTTCTTCCTGCTTTTCATAATCATCAAATAAATTAAATTGTTTATACTTAACTTCTTTTTTTGTATCATCTTTTCTGGTAGTATTACAAAATACTACATATATCTTTCTAACAGTAAGATCATTATTAATAATAGAATCAAATAATTTTAATACATGTTTCATAATTATAGTAGTTGAACTAGTCTTATGATCAATATTAATAGTACCATGACTATCTTTAGGAGCACTTCTACCATAATAATCATTTTTAACTTCACCAGTATAAGTACTTAAATTACTAATGTCATAACAAATAGTTAATACAATTTGATTAGTAACTAAATTCTTTTTAACTAAATCAAGTACTAAAGAATCAGTCATCTCTTTAACTATTAATCTAGCTTTATCACTTCTATATGGATGAGAAAGAACTTGTCCAGAAGAAATACTATTAACTTTAGGTTTATATTTTTTAATATTCTCTATACTAGTAGGTTCCCATCCCCAAGCATGATCTATTAAAGTTTCCGCATTCACTCCAAATAATTTATAAAGTAATTCTTCATTTTCTAAACTACATCTACATATATCTCCCATAGTATAAATTTTATATTTAGAAAGTCTATTTGCAATACCTTTACCAACTCTCCAAAAATCAGTTATTGGTTTATGATTCCATAATAATTTTCTATAACTAATCTCATCAAGTTCTGCTATTCTAACTCCAAAAGAGTTAGCCTCCATATGTTTAGCAACTATATCCATAGCTACTTTGGCAAGATACATATTTGTACCAATACCTCCAGTAGCAGTAATACCTGTATTATCATAAACATCCTTAATCATTTTAGTAATTAATTCTTTAGCAGTCATTTTATAATTTTTTAAATAACTAGTAATATCACAAAAAACTTCATCTACAGAATAAGCATATATATCTTCAGGAGCAACATACTTTAAATAAATATTATATATTCTAGTACTATATTCCATATAATATCTCATTCTTGGAGTAGCAACAATATAATCAAGTTCTAAGTAATTATCTTCTTTAAGTTCTGAATCAGTATAACTTTTACCCTTAAATTTACCAAATATTTTACTCTTTCTCTCTTTATTAATTTCCTTTACTTTTTGTACTACTTCATAAAGTCTAGATCTTCCACTTAATCCATATTGTTTTAATGTAGGAGTAACAGCTAAACAAATAGTCTTATCAGTACGACTACTATCCGCAACCACTAAATTAGTATTTAATGGATCAAGTCCTCTTTCACGACATTCTACAGATGCATAAAAACTCTTTAAATCAATACAAATATATGTCCTATTCATTTTATGTGCCTCCATATTTATTATATCAAACATTTGTTTTACGAGCAATATATATTTTTATGTTATAATTATTATTGTAAAGGAGACTTATATGATAACAGATAATTTATGTAAAATAAAAAAAGAAACAGAAAATTATAAATATACATTAGTCGCAGTATCAAAAACTAAATCTAATAAAATGATAATGGAAGCCTATAATGAAGGAATAAGAGACTTTGGAGAAAATCGTGTAAATGAACTAATAGAAAAAATAGAAACACTTCCAAAAGATATTAGATGGCATATGATTGGTCACCTACAAACAAATAAAGTAAAACAATTATTAAAACATAATGTTTATTTAATACAAAGTGTAGACTCATATAAATTAGCAAAAGAAATAGATAAAGAAAGTAAAAAACTAAATAAAATTACTAATATATTAATAGAAGTAAATATATCAAATGAAGAATCTAAATATGGAATAAAAGAAGAAAATCTTATTAATACTCTAATTGATATTAGTAGTCTAACTAATATTAAAATTTTAGGTCTTATGACTGTAGGAGTAAATAACTATAGTAATAAAGAGTATTTTACTAAATTAAGAAAACTATTTTTAGATATAGATAAAATAAATATAAATAACGTCTCAATGAAATATCTATCTATGGGTATGAGTAATGACTATTTAACAGCACTAGAATGCGAATCTAATATGATAAGAATAGGAACTAAAATATTTGGAGAAAGAGAATATAAAAAGGAATGACTTAGTCATTCCTTTTAAATAGGTTCATTATAGAAATAATATGTATATCCATTAATTAATGTATCAGTAAGTTTAACATTATTCTTTAATTCATTATCTTTATAAATAGCATTTATCATATAATCATCATATTCAAAATACTCAAATACATCTCTCCAAGTAACATCTGCTCCAGCATATGAATATTCTTCAACCCAGTGATCATTTACACATTCATCATTAATAAAATCTACTCTATAACCTTCAGCAACCATAAAATCATTTAAATCTACTGGTTCTGAGCAACTATATCTATAATCAGCAAAATAGAAATGATAATTCTTATCAATAGAAATCTTTGTATCTAAATTTATTGTTATTAATTTAGCAGCATATAAAGTTACTGGAATAATTGCTAAAGATAAAGCAATAATCATAATAAAATGTTTATTTAATTTTGTCTTATTACTTATAATTACACTAATAGATGCAACTGCTACTATAAATGCAAATACCAATAATATTAAAACACCAGATCCAGTCTTCGGATTATTAGTTGGAGTATCATTAGTAAGATTAATAGTCATATTATTAGTCTCACTAAAAGTACCATTATCATCTAATTCATCTTCAGGAACATCTTTATTATATAAAATAGTAACTTCCATTTCTTTATTACTATTTTTAGAAACTATAGTATTATCACTATCAGATTCAAAAACATACTTAAAGTAATTACTCTTACTAAATGAAGTATCATTAACTATTTTATAATCATCATTAGAATTATTAGAAATAATAATTTTATATTTAACAAAGTCTCCTGCATCTTTAAAAGTAATATCTTTAAAAGAAATAGTTAATCCATTTACTGTAGGATTCTCATCATAAGTAGCATTATCACTTGAACTAATAGGTTTAATACTCTTAATAACAATATCCTCCGCAGCATATACATTTGGTATAAACAATAAACCAAATATCATAATTACAGCCATAATTATTTTATTTATTTTCATAATACACTCTCCTATCATTATTAACATTATAACATAGTTTTGATTAATAACATAAAAAAAAGAGCAATATTGTTGCTCTTTTATATATTCGCTTCTTTCTATTTATATGATTCCCAAGTATATGTCATACCATTAATTAGCTTATCAGTTAATTTAACGCTAGTATTACTTCCTTGTGCAAAGATTTCATCTACCATAGAAGGATCTTCATCCCAGAATTGTAATACTTCTTCCCATGTAACATTAGCATCTCTAAATGAATATTCTTCAACCAAATAATCTTCATTACATTCATCATCTATAAAGTCAACTAGAGGATTTTGAACTAATTCTGATGAGACTTTTCCTTCATTTAAAGATTCTTGTACTGCATTTCCACTACAATAATTATCTTCATAAGCAAAATAGAAATGATAATTCTTATCAATCAATATTTCAGTATCTAATTTAATAGTTACCACTTTAGCAGCATAAATTGTAGTTGGAATAACTGCTAAAGCTAATGCAATAATCATAATAAAATGTTTGTTTAATTTTGTCTTATTACTTATAATTACACTAATAGATGCAGTAACTGCTAAAAACACAATTAGTAAAGTAACTACTAATCCTGATCCAGTCTTAGGATTACCACTAGCAACAACTTTATTTGTTAAATCAATTGTCATATTATTTGTTTCTGTAAATGTTCCATCATCTTTCATTGCAGAAGCAGGAACTTCTTTATCATATGATATTTTAATAGTCATTTCTTTACTAGATTTCTTAGTCACTAAATTACTATCATTAAAATTAAATTCATATTTAAAAAATTTACTATCACTAAATGAAGTACCATTATTAATTTCATAATCTTCATTTGAATTATTAACAACTTCTGCTTTATAAATAACATAATCTCCAGGATCCTTAAATGTTACTCCATTAAAAGAAATTGTTAATCCATTTACTTCTGGATGTTCTGCATAAGTTGCATTGTCACTTTTACCTACTTTTGTAATATTTTTAATTTCGATATCTTCAGCAGCAAATACATTTGGTACAAATAATAAAGTAAAAACCATTATTACTGCCATAATAATTTTGTTTAATTTCATAATACACTCTCCTATCTTTATATTAATTATATCATTATAAATGTAGACTTAAAATAAAAATAAAACAAAAAGATGTCTACTAGACATCCTTTGTGATGTTCCAGTTAAGTTAATTCCAATTAAATGTACGAATGTTAGAGTTAAACCAATAACAATTCCTACAACTCCAGAATATTACTTTAAAGAAATAACACCTAAAATTGCATATATAAATACAAATGTAAGAATAACTTCAACAATTAAAGCGCCTACTAAAGATATGTTGCTTGCAGATAATGAACCAAATCCATTAGCACCTAAACTGGCAGTTCCAGCTAGAGCTCCTATAACTTGTGAAATTACATATTCAAAGAATTCTCTTAGAAAAATATCTCCTCTAATTAACATTGCTAAAGATATAGCAAGATTTACATGACATCAAGAAATACCATCAATAACATATGTACATGTAACATTAGCAAGTCCAAATGTTAATCTGAATTTCCTCATATCCTCGCTCCTTTCTTAAGCTTATTATAAAAAAAAAGAAATATTTTTTTATTTCTTATCTTATTAGTCTTTTTACTTTATTTATACTAGTACAAGACCTTGTATTAATATCATATTTTCCTAAAGTATCTTCTACTAAACTATCCCCATCAAAATTAGATTGAATACTACTAATAATATCTTTTTTAATACCACTATTACCATTAACATATAATTCTAATAATTCTATAGCTTTTAAAGTAGAATAAATATATTTAAATGAAGTTGCTTTATTAAAACTATCAGTAGATGGATTGGATGCTCTTAAACATTCAATTCTAATATTAGTAATTCTACAAGTTAAAGATCTTAAAAATAAATCATAATCAGTACTATATGCATGTAATAATTCATTAAATATACTTAATACTTCTCCATTATAAAAATCTCTAATTATACCTTTATTACTCTCTAATTGAGTATGTGTAACTTCATGAGTCATTGCTATAGGAAAATTAATAATACTAGCTGTACCAAAAATATATTTATTAAAGAAAATATTTAATTGTTTAAATAATTTTAAAGTATCTTCATCATCTTCTAAATAAAGAGCTTGTACTTTTAATAATCCCTCATCATTACCTTTAACATATTCTACAGGTAATCTATATGGATCAATAAAACTAGCTGAAGAGTTGTATGTATCAATAATCTCATCTAAATTACCAAAATCCATAAAAAGAAAAATATTTTCTATAGCCTCATCTTCTAAATAACCTATTTTATGTAATCTATAAAGACTACTCATAAAATCTTTAGAATCTTTTTTAAATCCTTTCCTTTTTTTATATATAATAGGTTCATCAAAAGGAAGATTTAATTCATACGTTTTAGATATATAATCAACTAATCTTTCATTAAGCATCTTATCTTTAAAATACTTATGTCCATGTAAAGCATTATATAATTCTATATTACTAACATATTCCATCAAACCACCTGTTTCTTATTATAACAAAAAAATAAGAATTATAAAATTCTTATTTATACTATTTCAAATATGAGTTAATAAAATAACCATAATTCTTTTTAAATGATTTAATAACATCTTTAATAAATTTATCTAACTCTTCAGCTTCTAATATTTTTAAATTATAATCTTTTACTTTTTCATCTTTTAAATATTTTTTCATTTTAAATACTGCATAATAAGCATATATTGATTTAGTTTCTTCTATATCTATATGAAATTTCCCTTGATCAATATATTCAAACAAATCATCATAATCTATTTTTAATTCATACTTATTTAATAAATAGTTATTTAAAATAGAATAATCTCTATAAATGCCAATATCATTATCTTTACTAAAGAATTTACTATATTCTATTATTTCTCCAGTTCTATTAACTTTTACAAAACTTACATCTTTTCTATTTTTAGTTTTTTGCATATTTTCATCATAAAAAGATAAAATACTTGTTAAAAATTTTTTAAAGAAATAATAATCTGTATATAGATGAAAGAAATATGCAAAACTTGTAATACTACTTTTAACATTTCCAGAATATTTTTCTAAAAACATATCTAAATCAGGATAAGAAAGAGTCGCATTAAGATCTGTTCTAAAATGAGTAGATATTTTATTTTCTTGAATGGATTTTCTTTTTTCTTTTGTATCTTTCTTTTTAAATCCTGTTACTCTACTAACATCTGGAATAATATTAGCAATTATAAAACTTTTTTTAGCATTTTCACTAAGATTCATTTCTTTTAATATTTCATTTCCACATATAGCATGTATAGCATAAGATGGCATATTTATCACCCCAACAGGAGTTAATTATATCACGTATAATGAGTTTAGTAAATTGAACTGATTTTGTTTTCAATTTACTATATAA
>CALYOH010000030.1 GCA_945228905.1 uncultured Caryophanales bacterium | reverse complement strand
GTTATGTGCAGTGGAGCCTGTGGTGAGTGAGAATCTTGGGATCGATGATCTTGCGTTATATGAGCGGCCACTTATATTAATTAATGCATCTTGAAATCATTCTTGCAAAAAAGGACTAATAATAAAGAATTGGTGAGGAAATCTCCTAGAGTGTAATTCATTATAGGATTGTAGTGAGCACTAAGTGGTAATCAAGTCGTATGGATGGGTGACTACATATTAATTTCTTTAAAGGGGAACCACAAGTTTGGTAACGAACTTGTAGAAATTAGGGAAATCCTACTTGACCTAAGGCTCAAAGTTAATTATAGTGATAGCCAAGCAATTTATAAAAAACAAAGTAGATTAACTACTTTTTTTTATGTTATAATAAGTCAAGGTGAAGAATATGTTTTTATTTAAGAAAAATAAAGAACTGGAAAGTTTAAAAGAAATAGATAAGAAAAAAGAAAAAGTAAAAAAAGAAAAAGTAAATATTAAATGGATTGCTATAGTATCTGTAACAGCCTTTGTCGTATCAGTTTGCTTATCTTTTGTAGCTCAAATGACTATACCAAACTTCCCATTATGGTTAGGTATAATAATAACATTATTATTTATAGGTTTAGGTATATTATTCGATATAATTGGTGTTGCTGTAACAACAGCAGATGAAGCAGTATTCCATTCAATGAATTCACGTAAAGTAAAAGGAGCAAGTATTGCCGTTGCTTTTAAAAAGAATGCAGATAAAGTATCAAGCTTTTGTTGTGATGTTATTGGAGACGTATGTGGAATTATTTCTGGTGCTTCAGGAACATCAATTACAGCAATATTATCATTAGATTTTAAATTCAATTTATTAGTAACAGGACTTATAGTTGCAGCTATTATAGCATCACTAACAATAGGTGGAAAAGCTTGTGGTAAAAGTTTTGCAATTAATAAAAGTGAAACAATTTTATATCAATTTGCTAAATTTATTTCAAATTTCTATAAAAAATAAAATTGTTATGTTATAATACAACTCAAGGGAGTCGGGATATATGGGATATAATATTGAGGGAAGAGAAGTAGATTTATCCGGTATTAGAAAATTAACTTTTACACCGTCACAAAAAGCTGGAGATGTCTATAAATTTAAGAATTATGCTTTAAGAATTTTTAGAGAAGGAGAAGAACCAATAGATGAAGCAACTGCAGAATATTTAACTGGTATAAAGACAAATAGAATTATCCTTCCAAAAAAACTATTATTTTATAATAATGCATTTAAAGGTTATACTATGAAACTTGTTTCACAAAGAGGAGCCGGAAAAAGAATTTCAACTGCTCCTAAAAGAGAAGTCATTGATAGTGTAAGAGCACTAGAAGATGATATTAGTCTTCTAAGTCAAAAAAGAATATTATTAAATGGAGCAACTCCAGGATATACACTATATAATGGAGAATTATATTTAGTTGATCCAAGCAATTATAGAATATTAGAAACAAATAATATAGAACAATTAAAAAGATTAAATCAATATCAATTACATTTACTTATTACAGAATTGATATCATCTGATTTAAAAAAAATTAATATTCAGCAATCACATATACAACAATTAAAAGATTTATTACAGTTAGGTATCAAAGAAGAATCAACAAGTAGTTACTTAGATGACTTAATGCAAGATCATAAAAATATTAAAGAGTTAGTAAAGAAGATAGGTGATGAAGTAAAGTAAATGTTGGAAAATATAAGAGAAAATACAAGTTATATAATTAATTTGTATTTTTTTTATATTCTTTTAGATAGGAAATAATCTAATCTGTAATTATCTTGAAGATCAAAATTATTGTTATCAACTAAGTGTTGTATATCATATTTTAAAGTATTATCTATTAATTCATTTGATTGGTTTCTAAATTCAGAAATGAATTTTTCTAAATTTAGTTTTTTATAAACAGATTCACCGGTTTTAAATTTGTAATATATTTCTTCAGTTAATTTGACATTGTTAGCTTTCATAGTAAGTAATTGGGTTATATTTTCTAGACCATTTTCAGAATAAGCGTGTGGTCTAGAGGTAATAAATTTTGCATATTTATTAGAAATATGACCTTCCATAGAACAAGGACATTTATAATCTGGATGGCGTTGATTAATAATTCCATCTAAGTGATTTAATAAGTAATTTTGTTGTTTAATCATTTCGTCTTTTTGCTCAGGATAAAGTTTACATTGAGATTTTACTAGGATTTTAAATTCATCAATCATTTTATTTCTTAAATAATCGTCTGCAATTTTAGTAGTAATAGGTTCTTTTTTAAATATATAATTTAAAGCTTTTCTATAGTGAAATTTATCAAGAACGAAAATTACATTTGGGAAAGCAATATCATAACCAGTAATCCAAGTTCCGCCATCACCAGATAAGAATATTTTATCAACTTTATCTAAATCATAAACTGAATCTAAGTATTTATAGGTTTCCTCCCATAACTTATTGGTTTTTAAAATAGAGGAAGCGATATAATGAGTATTTTTTAATTCTTTTTTCTTAATAAAATCTTCTTTGTGGCCTTCATGAGTAAGAATTACAGGAACAATTTTATTTTTAGTATTCTGATTTCTAGATTGGAGATTGGCATGAACTTCATCGGCTTCAATATATAAAATTTTTGGAGTTTCTTTTTTAACAAGAGTTTCCAAGTAATTATAATTAATATTTTTAATCTTACTTGAAATGGTTTGCCTAGATATTTGATAATTTGGAATAGAATTTTTGCTAGACCAAGACATACCATTATCAACAGAATTATTAATTAACTTAACTTCAGCAGAGAGAGATAATTTAGCCCATTTACTAATTCCTAAATAATCTTCTAAATAACTGTAATATTCATATTTACCATTAATCTTATTTTTAGATTTATAGTAAGTTTTATTAAAAGTAATAATACCTAAAGAGGTAATTAGCGTTCTTTCTCTAGTTTGCTGGACATAATATTTTTCTTTTCGTTCTTTTGAATTCTTATATTCTAGGTCTAGAAACTCTAAAATATTTTTGAGAGTCTCTAAATTCAAATTATAAGTAGCATCAGAAATATGATGTTCTAATTCATGCATAAACAAATTATTTCCAAGAATTTGATTTAAATAGTTAACAAAACTTGTAAAAAGTGATAGTATATTCATTGAGAAAACAACTCCTTAAAACCTTTGAACTTCGAGTTCATATCAAGGTCTGTATATTTTTTTAGTCAAATTAATTATATAACAGTTTTAAATTTTTGAGTGTTTTCTCTTTTTTTATGTATTAATTTTGTTTTCCCACATCTAGTTTACTACATCAAGATAGGTTAGAAACTTGTCTTTTTTTTGTTTTTAAGATAAAATAGAATAGATTTTTAAAGACCAAGAGGTGATATCATGATACAAGTATCAAATGTAAGTTTAAAATTTGGAAAGAGAACATTATTTGAAGATGTTAATATAAAATTTACTAATGGAAATTGTTATGGATTAATAGGAGCAAACGGTAGTGGTAAATCTACTTTTTTAAAGTTATTAAGTGGAGAATTAGAAACAACTTCAGGAGAAATAACAGTAACTAAAGATGAAAGAATATCAATTTTAAGACAAGATCACTATCAATATGATGATAAAAGAGTTATTGATGTAGTAATAATGGGTAATACTAAACTATATGAAATTATGGTTGAAAAAGATAAAATGTATTCTCAAACAGAATTCTCTGAAGAAGATGGTATGAAACTTGCTAATCTAGAAGCAGAATTTATGGATTTAGATGGATGGAATGCTGAACCAGATGCTGCTCAATTATTAAATAATTTAGGTATTAGTGAAGAATATCATTATATGAATATGGGAGAAATACCAGTTAAACTAAGAGTGAAAGTATTACTAGCTCAAGCATTATTTGGTAATCCTGATATTCTATTATTAGATGAACCTACAAACTCTTTAGACTTAGAAGCAATTAAATGGTTAGAGGAATTCCTAATTAATTTCAATAATACAGTAATAATTGTTTCACATGATAGACATTTCCTAAATAAAGTATGTACTCATATCTGTGATATAGATTATGGAAAGATTAAATTATATATAGGTAACTATGATTTTTGGTATGAATCAAGTGAATTATTACAAAAACAAATGAGAGAATCTAATAAGAAGAAAGAAGAAAAAATAAAAGAATTACAAGCATTTATTCAAAGATTCTCAGCAAATGCATCTAAATCAAAACAAGCAACTTCTCGTAAGAAAATGTTAGAAAAAATTGAATTAGATGAAATAGTTCCAAGTAGTAGAAAATATCCATATATTGATTTTAAGATAGAAAAACCAGCAGGAAAAGAAATACTAAAAGTAGAAAACCTAACTAAAGAAATAGATGGAAAGAAGATATTAGATAAAGTTTCATTTACAGTATTAAAAGGAGATAAAATTTGTTTTATAGCAGAAAATGATATGGCAAAAACAACTCTATTTAATATTTTAAGTGGAAAAGAAAAATATGATAAAGGAACAATAGAATGGGGTAAAACAATTATTCCAGAATATTTACCACAGGATAATAATGAATATTTTAATAGTGATAAAAATATAATAGAGTGGATGGGACAATATCATGAAATAAAAGATGAAACTATATTAAGAGGATTCTTAGGAAGAATGTTATTCTCTGGAGATGATGTATTTAAAAAAGTAAATGTCTTATCTGGAGGAGAAAAAGCAAGATGTATGTTATCAAAGATGATGTTACAACAACCTAACTTCTTAATATTAGATGAACCAACTAACCACTTAGATCTAGAAAGTATTACATCATTAAATAAAGGAATGGTTAACTTTACTGGTGAAATATTATTTACATCACGTGACTATGAATTAAATTCAACTGTTACAAATAGAGTTATAGAAATAACAAATGAAGGAAAAATAATAGATAGAGTAGTTCCATACGAAGAATATATTGATAATAAAAAATAATTGTATAATTTTAAATAATGGTTTAAACTAAAAGAGAAGAGGTGTTATTATGAAAGATAAAAAGAATATAATAATAACAATAATCATAATAGTGGTATTAGTTGCTCTAATAGTAATTGCATCATTAGTTGGACAAGGTGATACAAAAACCAGTCAAGAAAGAACTGCAGAAATAGTAGTTGAAAACGCTCAAAAAGAAAGTGCAGCAGTACAAGATGATGAGAAAAAAGCATTTACATTTATTTCAGTAGATGATTATTTAAATTTATTAAATAGTACAGAAAATCAATTTATAGTAGTCGCAAGACCAACGTGTCATTATTGTCAAATAGCGGAACCAATAATTCAAAATATAATGTTTGAAAATCAGATAGATTTAAATTATTTAAATACAGATGATTTTGAAGGTGAAGATCAAAACAAATTTGTTTCATCAAGCGAAGCATTTGCTAATGGTTTTGGTACACCAATGGTGCTATGTGTAAAAGATGGCAAAATTGTAGATATGGTTAATGGTCTAATGGATAAATATGGATACGAAGAGTTTTTTAAAGCCTATGGGTTGTTAAAATAAGGAGGAATAAAAATGGCAGGATCAGTATATAGAAGAGTATTGGAGTTTAAACAAAGACATCCAGGAACAATAGCATGGAGACTAAGAAGTCACTCAGCAGTAGTAGAGATGCATCTTAATCCAGATGAAGAGGTACTATATGCATTCGCAGCACAAAAGAATGATAATCCACTAAATATTGTTAATACATATGTTGTTGCATTAACAAACAAAAGAATCTTACTTGGAAGAAAAAGAATTCTATTTGGGTATTTTTTAAATTCAATCACACCAGATATGTTCAATGATTTAAAAGTTTTAGGTGGACTAATTTGGGGAAAAGTATATATTGATACTATTAAAGAATTTGTAACATTATCAAATATAAGTAAACCAGCATTAAGAGAAATAGAAACAGAAATTTCAGATTACATGATGGAAGAAAAGAAAAAATATGGTTCTAATGATAAGAGAGATGATTAATCTTTCTTTTTTTGTTATAATTAAAAAGAGGTAATAATATGAAAAAAATAAAATATATCTTAATTATAATAGTATTATTTTTATTAATTTTCTTTATATATAAATTATCAATAAAAGAATTTTCTACATCATATAAAGTAGATAAATATAATATTAAAGAATCATTTTATATTAATAATAAGAAACATATTTATAATATAAATATTAATAATAAATATACATATACTATTATAAAGAATATAAATAAAAATAAAAAAATAATAAAAAATATTAAATCATATAAAAAGAACAATATATCTTGTATTGTCCCAATATATAAAAAAGATAGTATTAAAGAAATATATTGTTTAAAAGATAAAGTACAAGTATCTAACTACTATTTATTAGAAGAAAAAAATAAAGATTACTTAGAAATATTAGATAAAGCTAAAATTAATTATACAGAAAAAAAAGAAATAGAATCTAATTATAAAAAAATAACTATCTATAATAATCTAGATAATAATAGAGAATATATAATTTGGAATTATAAAGGAATATATATTATAGGTAAAGATAAAACTAAATATATAAAAATATTAAATTATGATATATATGATAATATAATGTCTACAGTAAATTCTAGATACTTTGTATTATTTGAAAATAGTAAAGTAACAGGTATAGAAAATATCTATTATTATGATTTGATGAAAGATAAATTAAAGTCATTTAAATTAGAAAAGAAATTAGATAAAGATTCTTATATTAATGGTATATATAATGATCTTATATTTGTAACAGATAATAAGAATAAAAAACAATATGCAATTAATATTTCTAAAGAAGAAATAAAAGAAGTAGGTAATGAAGATAATAATTATATTATCTATACTAATAATAAAAAAGAATTATTAAATAAAAGTGATTTCTTCTTAGAAAAACAACTATTTAATAATAAATTAATAGATAATAAAATAAAAGAATATGATTATACTTATCAACTTAAAGGTAATGAATTATATAGAAATTTAGAAGGTTATAATAAAGAACTATTATTCGAATTAGAGAATATAAGTGAATGGAATATATATGATAGAGATATATTATTAGTAAGTGATGGAATATTATATTTATATAATGATGAGTATGGTTTAGTAAAAATATTATCAAGTAATGAATTAAAATATAATTATAAAGATATAGTAAGAATATGGAAGAAATAATTTCTTCCATATTTTTTATAAAAATAATTGTATTTTTAGTGGGGGTTTGCTATAATACTAATACATGGGGCTATAGCCAAGTGGTAAGGCGTGAGTCTGCAAAACTTTGATCGTCGGTTCAAATCCGTCTAGCCCCTCCATATATGCGAATGTGGTTCAATGGTTAGAATACGGCCTTGCCAAGGCTGTGATGGGGGTTCGATTCCCCTCATTCGCTCCATATGTAATCCAACTAGTCAAGTGACTAGTTTTTTTTATAAATATAATATAGGTATGTTATAATTAATATAATAATGATAGAATTTAAAATAAAAAGTTCTAGCACAAATAATAAGGAGAATTTATATGAAATATGATATTTGTGTATTTGGAGGATGCTCATTAGATCAAACATTTTTCCAAAATATTGATGGTAGTTATGATGAAATGCCTAATAGTATAGCTCCAGGAGGAAAAGGCTCTAATCAAGCAGTTGCAGCGTCTCGTGCAGGCGCAAGAGTAACTATGATTTCAAGACTTGGAAAAGATGATATTGGTAAAAGAATACTAGATAATTTAAATGTAAATGGAGTAGATACATCTAATATTGAAATGATAGATGGTCTAAATAATGACTCTTGTAATATATATGTAGATGTTAATGATAAAGATAATAATATTGAAAGAATTGCAGGAGCAATAGAAAGTTTTACTCCTGATATGATTGAAAATCATAAAAATGTATTATTAAATTCAAAAATAATAGTATGTCAATTAAAATGTCCAAAAGAAGTTACAGTAGAATTAATAAACTTCTGTTATGAAAATAAAAAGACTTTAATATTAACTCCATGTAGAGCAGAAAAATTAATAATTACAGAAGCTGAAAATAAAGAATTAATTGATAAAATTTCTATTATTACATGTAATAGAAAAGAATGTAGTACAATATTTGGAACTGATGATATAGAAGAATGTGTTAAAAATTATCCAAATAAATTAATTGTAACTTTAGGAGCAGATGGATTAATCTATTCTAATGGAGAAGAAGTTATAAAGATGCCTGCAATTAAAGGAGATGTAGTAGATACTACAGGAGCAGGAGATACATTTAATGGTAATTTAAGTGCCTTACTAGCAGAAGGAATATATTTAGAACACGCAATAAGAAAATCGATGTATGCTGCTACTATGAAGTTAAGTAAAAAAACTGCTCAAGCAGGAATGCCATATAAAGAAGATTTAGATTTATTCATAAGAAATATGAGAAATGAAGAATTCTTATATAAAGATGAATTAAATTATGCATTAGAAATAGTACAAGAAGCATATGAACAAATAAGATATATTAAGAATTTCAAGATTGCTACTAAGTTTGATTCAACATTACTTACAGAAGTAGATCTTACTATAGAAAAATTCTTAATATCAAAAATTAAAGATAAATTTCCTAAAGATATATTTATTACAGAAGAAAACTATCCAAGTAATAAATTAGATAATAGAACATGGATAATTGACCCATTAGATGGAACTATTCACTTTGTTAAAGGTGATGGAACATGGGGTATTCAATTAGCATTCTATGATAAAAAGAAAACAAGATTTGCTGTAATTTATCTTCCAGAAAAAGAAGAATTATATTATGCTGGAGAAAATATAGGAGCATATCTAAATAATAATAAATTATTTGTTCCATCAGAAAAACCATTAAAACAATGTATAGTTGAATTTGGAGGAACAATATATAAATCATTTGAAGCTAAAGAAATGTGTCTTAAAAAATTAATGAAAGCAAATACTTTAAGAGTTGCAGATCTTCAATATATAAATACTTGTTGTATTTCATATACTAATTTGTGTACAGGAAAAACAGATGCATTAATTATTTCATCTAAAAAAATATGGGATATTATGCCTGGTGAATTAATATGTAAAGAATGTGGAATAACACCACAACATATAGATGTAAGTAGAGATGTAAGACTACTCACAGTAAATAAAGAAATAACTAAAATAATAGTTCCCAAATAAAAACAAGATTTTAAAATCTTGTTTTTAATTTATACTAGATAGTAAAATATTTAAATTAGATTTAATAAGAGTCTTCTCGGTATTATTATCTTTTCTATATGGAGTAGATTGAGACTCATATAAAGAATACATAGCTTCATCTTCAGTAGTTATTTGTTCTACTAAAGGTGGTAAACTAAATGACTTAGAATTAACTAATGATTTAGTATAATCATCTATTTCTTCATTATATTTAAATATTTGTAATAAAGAAGGATTATGAATACCACGAGATCTACTTAGAAGCATATAAGTATTATTATCTTTCTCATAAAATGATATTCCTTGTACTGAAGTAGGAACTCTAAATCTATGTATTTCTTTTAAATGTATTGTTCTATCTTTATCCATATCTATTTTAAATTGTTTAACAGTACCTTTTCCAGTAATAGTATAGTTTCCTACAAATAAAGTATTATCATTAATTGCTAAATAAGAAACAGCAGTCTCAAATGGTCTGTTATAACATCTTAGGTTTTGTCCTAAATATAAGTCTTTATATCTTGGAGAAGAACTTTCTTTATTAACAATATCTTTTACACTATAAGCATCTACATTACCAAGATAAGAAGATACCCAAAGTAAATCTCTTTCTTTATCATAAGAAATACCACCAACGTGTGCTTTATTATATAATTGACAATTATTAACTAAATTACCTTCTTTATCATAAACTTGAATAATAGAATTATTAGTATGAGTATAATCATACATAGAAATAAATATATAATCATCACTAATACTTAATCCTTGAGGCACCATCATAGAATTATCAAAAGTATTTTTAAGATTTTCTTCAAATAAATCAGGTAAGTCATCTTCCATAAAAGAAGTATAAGAGTTATTACATGTAGTTGTTAAAAAAGAATTAATAAATTGATTACTCTTAGATGGTAAAGAAGAAGCAATTAAAATTGCTGATAATGAAACTGCAGGTATTAATAAATTTAATCTTTTCGTATGACTCACCTCCCTTATCTTTCTTGGCTACATTATACCATAAAACATTAAAAAGTCTAATAAAATCAACAAAAACAATATAATTTGATATAATAAAAGCAGGTGATAACTATGAAAATATTTCTTATTAGACATGGTGAATCAATGCAAAATACTAAAGAAAATTATAGTATAGGGTTACCAGACCATATAGTTTATTTAACAGAACAAGGTAAAGAAGAAGCAGAACAAGCAGGAGAATTCTTAAAAAAATATATAGAAGAAAATAATATAGATTTATCTAACTCAGTAATGTGGGTAAGTCCATATACAAGGACAAGACAAACAGCAAGAATTATTAATAAACATTTAGGCATAGAAAAAGTAAAAGAAGATATAACTTTAATAGAACAAAGATATGGATTATTTAGTGATAAAGAAATAGAAAGAATTAAAGAACTATATCCAGATGAATTTGCTCACTACGATAATTATTACCAAAATGAAGGAAGATTTTATGCAGTACTTCCTCAAGGAGAAGCACCATTCGATGTAGCCTTAAGAACAAAACAATTTTTAGAAACAATTTATAGAGATAAAGAAGATGTATTATTCGTTTTATCTCATGGCACAGTAATTAAAACAATTATAATGAACTTCTTTCATTATTCACCTGAATGGTACAGTAGTGAACCAACAATGAGTAATTGTTCCATAAGATTAATTGAATCAGAAAATAAAGAAAATATAGAAGGATATATTTATAATCCTCCTAAAGGTAAACAGCTAATAAAAAGGAGATAATATGGAATACGAAATAAGATTTTATTATAATAAAAAAGAATTAAATAATATTATTAATAAACTTAATACAATAAAAGAATTAACATATAGTGGTAGATTCTATGAAAAAACTATTCAATATAATTCAACTGATAAAAATAATGATTTCTATAGTAAAGAAATAGATGGTAGATTTAGAATAAGAATTACTAAAAGTAATAATAATTCTAAATGTATGTTAAGTTGGAAAAGAAGATTAAAAGATACTACTAAAGGTAAAATAAATAAAGAAGAAGAAAAAGAAGTAAGAATAAATCCAGAAGATTATGATAATTTTATCTATATTATAGAAAATATATTAAAAATGAATAGAGTAGAATCATATGAAAGATATAGAAATAATTTTATTAATGAAGAAGTAGAAATATCAGTAGATGAATATCCATTTGGAATAGCACTTGAAATAGAAAGTAAAACAAATTCTAATCAAGAAGAAATACTTGATAAATATATGAATCTATTAGATTTAAAATATGAAGATTCTTATAGATTATCATGGGATGATAAATATAGTGAACTATGTAAAAAGAATAATATAGAAATAAAAAAGGATGTTTTATTCGAAGATAAAACAATCCCAGAATTATAAAAGACTTATAAAAGTATTTTTTATTGTATTAAAGATCCTCCCCATTCAACAACAGTGAAACCATTTCTTTTAGGAGTAACAAGTTCTTGTTCTTTAACATCTATTTTATTATTTAAAGGTTTATAATCCATTAATACTCTAATCATAGTATCAGGTTTAGGATTTATATTAAGAGGCATATAATTATTAATTTCATCTATACTTTCAAATCTAATATAATTATATTTATTTTCTTCTAATTTAGGTAACCAATATATTATAAATTCATTAGCTTCTCTTTCAGTTAAACCTAAAATACTTAATTTCTCTTCTAAGAAAGTTGCTGAATCTTCTCCTTTAACAACAAACCCATATTCAGTAACTTCAGTCTTATGATTATTACCTTCCCAATATAATCCATATAATTCTCTACCAGTATTATTATCAATTAGCTTACCATCAGGATAAGCATATACATTCCAACTATCTTTATATTTAGGATATGTATGAGTTAAATAATTTTGATATCCTAATTTTACAGTAATATTTTCTTCAACTGTAGGATATAAATAAATAATAGGTTTATAAGCAACATAAGAATCACAGTGAGGACCATTAATAGATTTATAATTAATATTAAATCTATCTATTTTAGTATCCTTATCAACTTTAATAACATAATAATTATAATTATTAATAGGACATAATCCACAATGAGTTTCTACATTCATAGAAACAGTCATAGTTTTATTTTTAATTTCAAAATCTCTTGATCCTATTATTTTTTCTCCACAATTATCATATCCTACATAAAAATAGATATACTTATATTGACTAAAATCAGGAATAACTTTATTAGTATCAATATATTTACTAAATTCTTCTGAATTATCTAGTATCATATAATTACTAGAAATATTTATAAAATCATTTCTTAAATCATTACTCTTATTTACAAGAATAATATTTTCTTTACTAGATGAATTTCTAATAGAAAATCCATATATTATTAATCCAATAATTAAAAAAATAATAATTATTACAGAAATAATTTTTCCTATTTTCATAAGATCACTCTCTTAAAAAGAGTATAGCATGAAGTAATAATAAATAAAATAAACTTGAATAATTTAATTAACTAAACTATAATTATCTTGTAATAAGGAGAATAGATATGAATAAAAAGGTAGTTTTCACAATAATAATATTAGTCTTATTAGTTATAGGTTTAGGAGGATATCTTGCTTATGATAAGATTTATCTACAATACTTTAATGAAGAAACAGCAATGACTATGATTGATGATGTAAATGTAGATGTTAATGATTTATTTGAGGTAGGTAATGTTCTAGATAAATTAGATAGAGCATATAGTGATTCAAATTCAACATATTTTGGATATCCATATGAATTAAAGAAAAGAGTTAATAAAGTATCAGAACTAGAATTAAATGCACTTATATATGCATCGGTTTATGATAATTTATTATTTACTAATACACAACAAACTATACATGAATCCCTTGTAAAAAAGAACTTAAATAAAATGTTCACAAGTTCTGTTAAATATGTAGGATCAACAGTAACAGCAGGAACAAGTTATATATTAAATTATGATGAAGCAACTAAACTTTATTCTTATACAATTCCAGCAACTGCTAATGTATATGCACCAACTTATATAGCTGTAAATACATCTACAACAGTAGAAGAAGATAAAGTATTAGTAACAAGAAAAGTATTTTATGTAGAATATGAATCATTAAATGGAAAAGATTATACACAAGCAGCTATTTACAAAGCAAGAGATAAAAAGACTAAATTAATAACATTAAAATTAAAAAATGGTACACTAAGTACAGAAGAAGTAATTGCAAAAACAGGATCAAAAATGAATTCATTTATATATACATTTACTTTAGATGAAGACGGATATAAATTATATTCAATAGAGAGAAAATAATCTCTCTTTTTATTTACAATTATTTACGAAAATTAAATATTATAGGGTTAATAAAGTGTCAAAAGACTTTATTTTATCAATATTCTTATATTATTATGTTATAATTATATTGGAGTGATTTAATGAAAATTAATGTTAATAATTTAAATGTAAATTATATCCAATATGGAACAGGTAAAGATATTATTTTATTACATGGATGGGGTCAAAATATTGAAATGATGAAACCTCTAGGAGATAATTTTTGTGATAGATTTAGAATAACCATATTAGATTTACCAGGCTTTGGAGAAAGTGAAGAACCAAAAGAACCTTGGAATATAGATAAGTATGAATTACTTTTAGAAGAATTCCTTAAAAAATTAGAAATAAAAAAACCTATAGTAATGGGTCATTCATTTGGAGGAAGACTTGCTATCAGATATAGTGCAAGAAATCCAATAGAAAAATTAGTATTATTTGGAAGTCCTTGTATTCGTATAGAAGAAGAACTACCATTTCATGTAAAAGTACTAAAAAGATTAAAGAAAATCCCGGGATTAAATGATTTCGGTGAATATATGAAACAATATATAGGTTCACGCGATTATAAAGCCGCAACTCCTATAATGAGACAAACACTTGTAGAAGTAGTTAATGAAGATTTATCAAAATATGCAAGAGAAATAGAAGAACCAACACTACTTATTTGGGGAGATCATGATGATGAAGCTCCATTAAATGAAGCAAAAGAATTAGAAAAAATAATGGTAGATGCTGCACTTATAGTATTACCAGGAACTCATTATGCATATTTAGAAAATCTAGTTCAAGTAGTTAATATATTAAATAACTTTTTTTAGGAGGAAGAAATGAATTTATTAGTATATGTAATCTTAATAATAGCTTTAATATATGGAAATGTACATAAATCAAAACGTTTTCTTCATATGCTACAACAAAATCTATACAATGAAAATAATAGATATATTAAGTGGCTATTAAAAAATATAAAAGTATTTGTAGGTTTAGATTTACTACTAGTAGGTATATCAATAATAGGATATTTTTTATCATATAATATAGATTTCTTATCAACATTACTATTAATTGTAATGTCATTAGTATGTTTATTAATAGGATACAGTTGGAATAAAATTATTATTAATAATCAAAATAAAAAGAAATTAGTAATAACTTCAAGAATAAAAAGATTAATATTTACAACATCTATTTTATATATAATTCCAATAATTATAATGGCTATAAATATAGATAATAATAGATTATGTTGGTTATTATTCTTAATAGAAAGTGTAATGCTATACTTAAATCCAATAATAATCTTTATAGCAATGTTAATTAATACACCTATAGAAAAACTGATATATTTAAAATTTAAAATACAAGCACAAACAAAAGTAAAAAGAATGAATAATTTAAAAATAATAGGTATTACAGGTAGTTATGGTAAAACAAGTTGTAAAAATATATTAAGTGATATTTTAAATATTAAATATAATGCATTACCAACTCCTAGAAATCTAAATACATTTAATGGTTTATTAATGACTATAAATAATCATTTAGATAAATTTACAGATGTCTTTATTGCAGAAATGGGAGCATATGTTAGAGGAGAAATTGGAAGATTATGTAAATTAGTAAAACCAAAATATGGTATTTTAACAAGAATAGGTACAGCTCATTTAGAAAGTTTTGGTAGTCAAGAAAATATCCAAAAAGGTAAATTTGAACTTATAGAGTCACTTCCAAGTGATGGATTTGGGGTACTAAATGGAGATGATCCATTACAAGTAAGTTATAAATTAAAAAATAAGATTAAAATCATTTGGATAGGAATAGATAATGAAGATGTAGACGTAAGAGCAACTAATATAAAGTGTTCTAACAAAGGTACTACATTTGATGTAATATTTAAAGGTGATAAAGAAAAATATCATTTTGAAACTAAACTTTTAGGTAATCATAATGTCTATAATATTTTATCCGCAATTGCCTGTGGAAAAGAATTTGGAATAGAAACAGAAGATTTAATTGCCGCAGTAAAATCAGTTAGACCAGTAGAACATAGATTAGAATTAAAGAAGATAAATAATTTCTACATGATAGATGATGCATATAATTCAAATCCAATAGGAGCAGAAAATGCTTGTAAGATTCTTGGTATGATGCCAGGAACAAAAGTAGTAGTAACTCCTGGAATGATTGAGTTAGGTGCTAAAGAAGATGAATATAATAAAGAGTTTGGTAAACAAATAGCAAAAGTTGCAGATTATGTAATTCTAATTGGAGAAAAGAAAACACAACCAATAAAAGAAGGACTACTAGATAAAAACTTTGACAGAGATAAAATTGTGGTATTTAATGATGTTAGAGATGCTTATCCATATATAGGTAATTTAGCAAACAAAGAAGAAGTATACGCATTATTTGAAAATGATTTGCCAGATACTTTTAATGAAAAATAGGAAGGTGATAATATGAAAATTAGAGTAGGAGTAATTTTTGGAGGAGAAACAGTAGAACATGAAGTAAGTATTATTTCAGCAATCCAAGCAATGAATAAAATGGATGAAGATAAATATGAAATAGTACCAATTTATATTACAAAAGATAGAGAGTGGTATACAGGTAATATGCTAAGAGATATTGATGTATATCAAGATTTAAACTTAATTAAAAACTATAGTAGTAATGTAGTACTATATTATAGAAATGGAAACTATGTATTACAAAAGAAAAAAGGATTATTTAAAAGCGTAGTAAATGAAATTGATATAGCATTCCCAATTGTACATGGAACAAATGTAGAAGATGGAGTATTACAAGGATATTTACAAACAATAGGTATTCCATTTGTTGGACCAGATGTATATGCAGCAGTTGTAGGACAAGATAAAGCATTTATGAAAGATGTATGGAAAGGCGCAGGCCTTCCAATGACTGATTATGTTTGGTTCTATGATGTAGATTACAAACAAGATAAAGAAGAAGTATTAAAGAAAGTTTCTAAATTAAAATATCCATTAATAGTTAAACCAGCAACTACAGGATCAAGTGTAGGAATCAGTGTTGCTGATGATGAAAATGCTTTATTAGAAGGAATAGATGAAGCAATTCAATATGATAGTAAAATTATAGTTGAAGAAGTAGTAGATAATCTAAAAGAAGTAAACATAGCTGTTTTAGGTAACTATGAACACCAAAAATTAAGTGAAATAGAAGAAGTGTTATCAGGAAATAAATTTCTAACTTACCAAGATAAATATATTGGTGGAGGTAAAGGAAAAGTAAAAGGAGCAGTAAAAGCACCTGCAAAAACTACATCAAAAGGTATGGCTTCTGCGAACAGAAAAATACCAGCAGACTTACCAGAAAAGACAAGAAAAGAAGTAGAAGATATTGCATATAAAGCATTTAGAGCTTTAGGCAGTGCAGGAAACTCAAGAATAGATTTCTTAATTGATGAAAAAACAAATAAAGTTTATATTAATGAAATAAATTCTATTCCAGGAAGTTTAGCATTCTATCTATGGGATGCAAAAGGAATAGACTTTACTACTGTATTAGATGAAATGATCAATACTTGTATTAAAGATTATAAGAAGAGAATAAGTAAAACTCATTCATTTGAAACAAACATTTTAGCAGGATTTGCTAGTAATGGTGGTGTAAAAGGAATGAAAGGATCAAAAGGAAAATTAAGATAATTTTCCTTTTTTATTAATTGAAACAAAAAAAGACTATTAAATAGTCTTTTTATTTTTTAAATGGTGGGGCGTTAGGGATTCGAACCCTAGACCCACTGATTAAGAGTCAGTTGCTCTACCAACTGAGCTAACGCCCCATTTCCAAGTTGCAAGACTATTTTATATCAATTTTTAATTATAATCAAGTCTTTTTTTGCATTTTATATATTAATTAGTTAAAAAACACTTGACTTTAAGTGAAAATATATAGTATTCTATATTTGCAATCGAGAAATATTGAAAAAAATTCAAAAATTCCTTGCAAACTCATAAGTTTTATAGTAAAATGAATGAGTACACGTGATGGACCTGTAGCTCAGTTGGTTAGAGCACACGCTTGATAAGCGTGGGGTCACAGGTTCAAGTCCTGTCAGGTCCACCATTTAAATGCCTCAATAGCTCAGTTGGTTAGAGCACTTGACTGTTAATCAAGGGGT
>CALYOH010000029.1 GCA_945228905.1 uncultured Caryophanales bacterium | reverse complement strand
GACCTGTATGAGATTCGAACTCATGACCCTTTGATTAAAAGTCAAATGCTCTACCGACTGAGCTAACAGATCATAAATAAAAATGGCTGCCTTGGCTAGATTCGAACTAGCGCATGTCAGAGTCAAAGTCTGATGCCTTACCACTTGGCTACAAGGCAATATCAAGTGGTGGAGAGAGATGGATTCGAACCATCGAACTCATAGAGAACAGATTTACAGTCTGTCGCGTTTAGCCTCTTCGCTACCTCTCCACAAAAAATGGTGCCGAAACCAGGACTTGAACCCGGAACCTACTGATTACAAGTCAGTTGCTCTACCAATTGAGCTATTTCGGCATTATGGTGGGCGATACAGGACTCGAACCTGTGACCCCCTGCTTGTAAGGCAGGTGCTCTAACCAACTGAGCTAATCGCCCGAAACAAATAAATTCCCTAACCGGTTGACAGTATTAAATATATCAATTTATCCTTGTTTTGTCAACCTAAAAATGATATTTTTTATATTTTTTTTAATTTATACTTTTTTTTCGTTTATCCATTCATCAAGTTTATTTCTAAGACTTTCGAAACCATTAGGAGTTTCCACAATCTTATTAAAGTTATTTTTCTTTTCACGATAGTCTAAATCAATAATACTTAATTTATAGTGACTTTCATCTTCGATGCCTATAACACGAGCATTAATGATTTCATCTATATTAGCATAATCACCAACATTTTTAACAAATGATCTTGACATTTCAGAGATATGGATTAAACCACTACCCCCATCCTCAAAAACAATGAATATGCCATAATTTTCAATTCCAGTAACTTTTCCGCTAACTATGTCTCCGATTTTATAAGTACTCATGCCAATCACCAAACATATTATATCATAGTTATTTACTAATTTATAGTAAAAATGTTATAATTTATCTGGTGATATTATGAGCAAAAAAGAAAATGAAAATGAAACTACATTAAAAATAATCGCTCTAATAGATAAAATGAGACCATTTCTAATAGGAGATGGCGGAGATATAGAGTTTATCAAATATGAGGATAATATAGTGTATGTAAAACTTACAGGTGCCTGTGCAGGTTGCTCAATGATAGATATAACATTAAAAGAAGGAATTGAAGAAATGATTGTTACAGAAATACCTGAAGTTAAAGAAGTTATAAATATTCAATAAAAAAACTACATTTTGAACTAGTCAATAAAATGTAGAAAGTTTATAAAAAAAAAACTAGAACCCTGATTCAATTTTATACTGAATTGGGGTTTTATAATTTAATGCATAGCTAGGTCTTTCATTATTATAATATTCGATATATAATTTAATTAGATTTGGAACATCATTAGAATGTTTTATATCAAAATCAATAAACAATTCTTCTTTAATCCATCCGTTTAGTGATTAATTTTCTGGATTAATGTTGGAGTTCCAGCTCGACTCATTGATCTTTGGATATTAAGTTCATTAAGAAGATTGTTATATTCCTTAGAAGAATAAATAGAACCTTGGTCAGTATGTAAAATGACAGGTTCTTCAATTTGTTCTTCTTTTATTTTGTTTAAAATTTGAATTAAACCATCATAGTAAATTTTTTTATCTTTTTTTCTAGAAGATAAACCATATCCAATGATTTCTTTATTCCAAGCATCAAAATATAAAGTTAGTTCATAATATATATTTTTTACCCAAAATGATGTCATGCCAGACACAATTACTTCAAAATATCTTTTTAATTTTTTCCATCCATTCCATATAAGATTACAAATGTTTCGTGTTCATCTTCTGGATTTTTCCACTGATAATGTTTTCCTTGATATTTTGTATCATTATATTTGCTTAATCTGTAAACATAATTATCAATATAATATACTCCATATAAATTTCCAATGTATCTATTAATCCATATATATCCATGAGCTTTATGTTTACTATGGACTTTTTAATTAGTTCTAAGTCATTTTATCTAGTTATTTCTTTTAAAGTAGGATTTTCTTTCCTATATTTCCATTTATAATATCCAAATCTACTTATAGACATATAATCACATAATTAATTTATGGAATATTTGTGCTTATAATCATCAACTATTTTGTATTCTTGACGAATATAGTAATGGATTCCTTTTCTTGACCAACTCCTTTCACATTGTAACCTTTTTTTATCTAGCAATTTGTAACAAGTTTTTCCAGTTTGCAATTTTAATCCAGTCATTCCATCTTTTTCATATTTCTTTAACCATTCTTAAATTCTTTTTTATCTAAATTATATTCCTTAGATAGTTTTGTATCCGATTCTCCAGATAAATATCTTTTAACTATTTTTTTCTGGTGTTTTCATATTATTTTTTTCATATATTTAATCGTTCTTTCAAGTTTATTATAATTAAAAATATAGATAGTGTCTTTTTTACACTATCTATATTTATTTTATCACTTCATTTTGTAGTTTTTTATTTTTTATATCCTGATACTACTGAAATTTCGTTATCTAATTCAGCATTTCTACTTTGTTGTGCCATTATAAATCTTTCTTCCATTTCAACAGCATCTCTCGCAAATTTTGCTTTATTATCATATGCATTAATACTTTGAGTTAAAGCTTCAGCATATTCTTCATATAATCTTTCAAGAGCAGCACCTTTTTCAGCTCCAGCAGATCTTTCTTGTCTAGAAGTTCTATCATATTCCTCTAGTTTCATTTCTTCTGCAATAGCTGTTTCTCTTGCTTGATCTCTTACTTTCTTTAATTTAGCAACTCTTGCTCTTAATTCAACTAATTTCTTTGTATCACTAGCACCAATATTTCTTGTTACAAATTGAGGTTCATCATTACCATGTTCATTTCCAGTAAAAGAATATTCTTCTACAACTTCTTTTGATTTAGTTGCAACTTTTTCTTTTCTATCTGGAACAACAATAATTTCATCTCTTAATGCCGCATCTTCAAGTGTTACATTATTGGAAGAAGCATTTTTTACTTTTTCAACTGGAACAAACACTTGTGCTATTGAGGGAACATTAAACGGATTTCCTATTTTTCTTTGTGATTCAGCAATTTCCTCATCTGTCATTGGTTTATAACTATATCTTGGATCTCTTACTGTTTTCTTTAATTCACTATCATAGTGCTCTAAAGCACTTCTAACTTCTTCTCTAATAACATCTTTTAAATCAGAATCATCTTCTTGTTTTAATAAATCATTTCCATTAGGAGGATTAAAATAATTCTTTACGGCTTTATCTACTTCTCCTTCAATTCTTAATCCAGGTTTTGTTTCATCATAAACACCCGAAATAGAATCATCATATGGAATCAAATCAGCATCTACAACAGTTGATATTGAATCATTATATGGCATTACTGGATCTGTTTCATCAAATATAGTAGAAATAGCATCATCATATGGCATTACAAAATCATCAATAGCTACAGCTCCATCAGTTTGTCCATTGCCTTCTAGTTTTTCAAAAGCACCGTCTACAGCTGTTCTAACGTCTTCTGAATCTACATAATCTTCTACATCTACAAATTCGCCATCAATTACCTTTTTAATATCTTCAGCTGAAATAGCATCTTCTGTATTTAGAACAGTTTCTTTTGCTCTTTCAAAGCTATTCTCTACTCTTTCTTTTATTTCCTTTGAATCTGCATTTGTAGGATCAATATTAACTCCGGCAGAAGTATCAACAACTACTTCTTCAGCAATCTCTTCGGCAACTTCATCACTAGTTACAGTAGATGATTCAACTGTACTATCACCAATTTCTTCGCTTGCCTCTGTCATTATTTGTTCAACAACATCTTCAGCGCTACCATATCTTTCATCAAATAATTCGGCACCTTTTTTAGTTTGATAATAGTTAATATATAGACCTTTAACTCCAGCTCTAACATTTTCCATCATTGACTCTTTTAATTTAATTGCTCTATCATCTACATAATTTTCTGGAACTTCTTCACGAGATAGTACCATTATTTTTTCTTCTAATTGTGCTATCTTTTTAGATCTTTTTTCAGCTTTTTCTTCTCCGTTAGATCCAGAATAATTTCCAGCAATTACACGAGACTTTTCTAAATCTAATCGTCTTTTAGCACAAGCAATTAAGGCTCTTTTATAAGCACTTAAAATGTTATTGTGAGATGTTTTCCTAGTTCTAATTTGTCGACTAGGTTTTTCTGCCTTTACAGTTCCAAGGTCTTGATCTACAATTTCAAATTCTTTGTCTTCCATAGGACAAACCTCCCTTAAGTTACTCTGATTTTGATAATTCACGTAAAACGTCTTTTACTCTATTCCATTCCTCTTCATCATCAACGCCCATTAATTTTGGCTCACCAGAACTACGATCAACATTTGATACATAAACTGTTATATTATCATTTTCATCTTTTTCATTTTTAGTATAAATTACATATTCTTTTTTAGTATCTTTAAATTCAAATGCTAAAATAACTTCAACATCTTCAATTGAACCATCTTCAGCAACTATTGACATCATCTTTTTTTCGATTTCTTGATTTTCTTCCATAAAAAATCCTCCCTCTATTATTCATATACTTTAATTCTACCATATTTTCAATAAAATTCAATATTTATTTAATTTTTTTAAGCAAAAAGATTCTTGCCCCGTAACAGCAATAATTTTTTTCATAATCATCTAAATATTTTATATCATTAATTCTTTTACTTTTTTTATTTGAAGAATCATAAAAACCTTTTAATCTCACTTTGTCATATGCAAAATCCCCGCATATATAATCATAATCATCAAAGTAATCAGTTATTTTTTCTGATAATACTTCTGCATCTATACAATCATTATCATTTCTAATAATTTCATATTTTATGTCATTTATTGTGATCTCTTTATTATCATTCTTTTTCATTTGTATCACCTCTATACTCTATATTTATTTTATATAAATCATTATGTTTTTTCAACATAGTTGTAAAGCAGACTGACTATTCTCTTTCTAAAAAATCTGCTCCTTTATGAGGTTCTTCTCTTAGTAAATCATTATAATCTTGTTGTCTTAATGCCTCATATATAACTATCGCAACACTATTTGATACATTTAATGCTCTTACTTTATCTGTCATAGGTATTCTCATACAATGATCTAAATCCTTTTGAAGTATTTCTTTTGGAATTCCAGTAGATTCTTTACCAAATATAAAATATAATTCTCCTCCATCTTTATTACTATAATCAAAGCTTGTATGTGGTTTATGACCATATCTAGTAAAGTAATAATATGTTCCTGGATTTTTACTTTTAAAATCATCAAAGTTCTCATATACTTCATAATTAAGTTTATCTATATAATTAACTCCGCTTCTTCTTAAATGTGCATCATCTATTTCAAAACCAAGCGGTTTAATTAAGTGTAACTTTGTATCAGTTGCAACACAAGTTCTCATTATATTACCAGTATTTTGTGGTATTTCTGGTTCATATAAAACAATATTATTCATAATTAGCCTCCAACATAAAAGGAGAATCTATTCTCCTTCTTCTATTTTATTTAATTCTAAGAAAGTATCTACCTTAGAGATAGTTAATTTACTATTCTCTTTTTCTTGTACTAAACCATCAATTGAGCCATCTCTAAATACAACAATTGCAGGATGCTTATCTTTTAATTTCTTCTTATAAGCATATTTTTCATTAAACTTAGTAATAAATTCATTAATATCAACATCAGATAGATTTAGATAAATAATTACATCATTATATTCTTTCTTATTTATATACTTTTTAAAGTCTTTTTCAAAAGATCTGCATGTTTCATCTTTAGCAGTACACATATAAATAATAGATGTAGGATTCTCCAATATATAATGTTCTAAATCATCCGGAACTATTTCTTGAAGTACACCTCTTATTACTGGTGATTCTTTTTGATATTCATCATATACCTTATACCATTGACATAAATATAAAATTAAACCAATACAAAGTAAAAATATTAATCCTAAAATTATATAATTCTTTTTATAATTCTTTTCTTTTGTTGTTTTTTTTTCTTCATTTGCCATAGAATCACTCCCTATAATTTAATTTTAACATACTTTTTTACTTTTTAATATATTTTAATAATTCTTTTTTAAAATATCTTCAATAGTTTTAATATCTTCTTGATAAAAATCAAATCTATTATACACATTATTTATATTGTCTATATTTGTTATCTCATGATTGAGAATTGTTGTATTTTTACCATCATAATATACAGGGAATTGTCTATTCTTAAAATCTATTAATTGATATTCATAAGAATTCTCTTCTAGATTAAGAATATTACCTTTAATTATCATGTTTTCTACTCTACCATATTTTAATATTTCAAAATTAACATTACCAAATTTTTCTATAAATTTATTTATTAAATTATTAGTATCATATTCAGTTAATTCAACAGAGAGTGTTATATTTTTTAACCCTAACTTTCTTAAAAAATATGCTGTGTAAATATTAGTAACATTTAATGTATAATTACCAATCATATTATCTTTAAAAAACATATAATCTGATACTAAACTTTCATCAGGAACATTACTATAATCTCTTCCACATCTTTCTACATATAGATATACTTTTTCATTATCTTTATATTTATCATATAAATCTTTTCTTTTAACATATATTCTATCAAATAACTCAATACATTTTTCTAATTGATCTTCATTATATACTACACATGTATTTTTACTTGATTCAATAACATTATCATTAAACTTATCGAAAGACACTTCATTCTCTACAAATTCTGGTATAGCATTAAGTCTCATATTAGTTAATTCATTAGTTAAATATCTTCTTGCTTCATTTAATTCTTTTATTTGGATAAATATATTATTAGACATATCAATATCAAAATTATTAGATATATATGGAGTATCACCTAGCTTACTTAGTTGTTTAATTATATTTGATTTTTCTATAGGACTATTAATTGCTTGTGATACCTCGGAACCTATATATTTTACATTTCTAATACCATCATCAATACTTATTTCTAATTTTTGTCCTTCTTTAGCAATTACTTTATAGTAAACATTAACCTTTCTATATAAATTAATATCATTATATTCCTTTTCTAGCAAATGGCTTTGAGTAATAGAAACATAATCATCTTCTTTTAATCCTATTTTATTATCTACATAACAAATATTATTACTTTGATTACAAAGTTTCATATTTTTATCATATAAATAATTAATAATCATACCTTTTCCACTATTTAAAAATCTAATTGCATCATTTTGATTTAGTTCTCTACTATTATCTAATTCTATTTTTATTTTATCTTTATAAATAGAACATTTTCCTACTTTTAATCCAATATGATTAGGAGACTTTATATTCATAAATTTATCATCTGTTTCTCCTAGAATTCTTCCTTTAGTAAATTCTCTATTAAAAATAGTTTTTAGTTTATCTAATTCTTCATTATAGTTAAACTCTTCTCCATCTAATAGTCTTCTATAAAATCTAGTAATAAATCCAACATAAAGTGGACTCTTCATTCTTCCTTCTATTTTTAAACTATAGATACTACTTCTTTTTATTCTATCTATATAACTACTAGTATTTAGTTCTTTTGTACTTAATAGATATTTATCTTTTTCTAATTCTTTATTACCTTTTAATAGGCTATATGGTTGTCTACATGAACCAGCACATTCTCCTCTATTTCCACTTCTACCACCAAGCATACTACTCATTAAACAGCAACCTGAATATGATATACATAATGCTCCATGTATAAACGCTTCTTTTTCTATCGGTACATCTATATTATCAATTTCATCTACTGATAATTCTCTTGAGAATACTACTCTTTTTACACCTAGATTATAATATAATTTACAAGTATTATAACTTGAATTATTTGCTTGAGTAGAAGCATGTATTTCTAAATTAGGGAACTTTTTTCTTAATAAACAAATCATTCCAAAATCTTGTACTATTAAAGCATCTACACCATTTTTATGTAGAAATCTTGCTTGATCAATAAATTCATCTACTTCTGAATCTCTAACTAAAATATTCATTGTTACATAAACTTTTACATTATATAGATGACAATATTTAATTGCCTCTATTATTTCATCATTATCAAAGTTATTTGCAAATTTTCTAGCACCAAAACTCTTACAAGCTATATATACAGCATCACATCCATTTGTAACTGCTGCTTTTAGACATTCCATATTTCCTGCAGGTGCAAGTAATTCTTTCATACTATCATCTCTTTTTCGTTGTAATTATATCATATTATAAAAAGAAAAAGTAGAATTAATTCTACTTTTCAAATATTGTCTTTTTTCTAACTATATAAGTGATACCTAAAAGTATCATAAAGAAACTCAAAGTATTTCTAATTATTTCAAATGGAGTTTCTTTAGCAGTATTATTATTTAAAATTGTATTATAGTTTGCAAAAGTATCTACACCTAAATCATCATGGTCTGATAATAACTTTATTGTAGTATTAGTAGTATTATCATTATTATTTAAATCCATAAATCTAAAACAAGTAGTATCTTGATTATAAAATGTCCAGTAATTCTTCGCATTACATGTCTTTGTACTTATAGGATTGGAAAATACATAATCATCTACACTATATTTTCTGCAACATAAACTCCTTTTACATAAAATAATATAACAATTAAAACTAATGGTAATAAAATTTTCTTAAAGGCTCTCATACCATCACCTATTATAATTTTATAACAAAAAAATAACGATAAGCATCGTTATTTTCTATAAACTTTACATTATTTTAATAGTTTTCACTTTTTAATTCAAAGTAACTTTGTGGATGTGCACATACTGGGCATACATTTGGAGCATTCTTTCCTACTACAACATGTCCGCAGTTTCTACAAACCCAAATAGAATCACCATCTTTAGAGAATACTACTTCATCTTCAATATTCTTTAATAGTTTTCTATATCTTTCTTCATGGTGTTTTTCAATTTCTGCTACCATTCTAAATTTTGCTGCAATTGCTTTAAATCCTTCTTCTTCAGCTACTTTAGCAAACTCATCATACATATCTGTCCACTCATAGTTTTCACCATCAGCAGCAGCTTTTAAGTTTTCTACTGTTGAAGGAACCTCTCCTCCATTTAATTCTTTAAACCACATTTTTGCATGTTCTTTTTCATTATTAGCAGTCTCTTCAAATATAGCAGCAATTTGTTCATAACCATCCTTTTTTGCTTTAGATGCAAAATAAGTATATTTGTTTCTTGCTTCACTTTCTCCTGCAAATGCAGCCATTAAATTTTTTTCTGTTTTTGATCCTTTTAGTTCCATCATTATCCCTCCTCATACAGTAATTAATATAACATTTTTTTAGTACTTAAACAACCTTTTTTTTAAAACTTTTTGTTTAATTTTTTCAATTTTTTTCTTAGATATTCTACTTTGTTCATCATCTTCCATTTCACTTAACAATTCGCTTGCTTTTTCTAATACATAATCTTGTTCAAAAAAGCCAGGCATTGATTTTTTTATATAAAACATACTTCCGATTAAGTATTCATATGGAATATCATCAATTACATCATCATCACAAAAATAATCAAACAATATAGCATCAACTCCAAGTGATTCAACAAATGAATCATAATTAATATAAGTCAATTCTCTTATCTTTGCTTGATGAGCAAGATAACTATTTCTAAAATAATTCTTTTGTTGTTCAGACAATGCATTTAATCTATTAAGTTTTGTAATTATTTCATTAATTTTATCAAATATTTCTGGATGAGTTTTAGCAATAGTAAATCTCTTTAGATTAATAAGTTTATAAATTTTATCAGTAATTTCATTTGTTAGAATACAAAATACTCCATTTTCTAAATCAAGCATTCTATCTATTGTATTGATTACATTACCGTACTCTTCATCTGATACATCTTTATAGTAATCTATTAAATGTTTCTCATCTGCACATATAAGATCAGATTTAATTGACATAATGTCTATAAAATCTGAAGCTTCGATAACTTTAGTTGCCATTTTTACTTCCACCTTTAAATAATTTTTCATATATTTCTTGATAATTATTTACACAAATAAATTCAATATCATTTTTTATTTCTTTTGGTATTTCATCTAAATCTTTTTCATTTTCTAATGGTATAAATACTTTTCTAATACCTGCTCTATGTGCACCAATTACTTTTTCTTTTAATCCACCAATTGCAAGAACTCTACCTCTTAATGTTATTTCTCCTGTCATTGCAATCTTATTATCTACTTTTTTATTTTTAAATAAACTTATTAATGTTGTAGTAATAGTTACTCCAGCAGAAGGTCCATCTTTATTAACTGCTCCTTCAGGAACATGAATGTGAATATCATTCTCAGTAAAAATCTTACTATCTATTTTAAATAAATCCATATTTGCTTTTACGTAATCAAGAGCAATATGACATGATTCTTGCATTACATCTCCAAGAGATCCAGTTAGAACTAAATCACCTTTACCTTTGAATAAAGTAACTTCAATAGGTAATATATCTCCTCCAAATACTGTATATGCCATTCCATTAACAACACCAACTTGAGAGTCATTATTATTTTCCATATAATAATATTTTTTCTTACCAAGAAGTTCTTCTATCATTTCTTCATCAATATTATAGAAAGCTTCACTCTTATCTAATAAGATTTTTTTAACTATTTTTCTAAATAATGATGCAATTACTCTTTCTAATTCACGAACTCCAGCTTCTTTTGTATAATTTCTAATTAAAATCATAAGAGCATCATCTGATATTTGAACCTCTAATGGAGTAAGACCATGTTCTTCTAATTCTTTTGGTACTAAATGTTGTTTAGCTATATCTAGTTTTTCATATTCTGTATAACTAGATATATTAATTATTTCTAATCTATCTCTTAATTCATATGGGATTTGTTCTACATAGTTAGCAGTAGCAATAAACATGACTTTTGATAAATCAAATTCCTCTTCAATATAATGATCTGAAAACTTAGAATTTTGTTCTGGATCTAATACCTCAAGTAAACTACTTGCAGGATCTCCTTTAATATCTTTTGTCATTTTATCTATTTCATCAATTATAAATACTGGATTTGTTGAACCCGCTTTTCTAATTCCTTGAATTATTCTTCCAGGATTAGCACCGATATAAGTTCTTCTATGTCCAACAATTTCAGCCTCATCATTAATTCCACCTACACTTATTTTTGCAGCTTTTCTATTTAAACTTTTCGCAATACTTAATGCAAGTGATGTTTTTCCTACACCAGGAGGACCTACTAAACATAAAATAGGACTTCTTAGATTATTTGTATTTTGTTTAACAGCTAAATATTCTAAGATTCTATCTTTTACTTCTTCTAATGCATAATGAGATGAATCCAGTATACTTTTTACTTTACTTAAATCATCATTATCTTTTGTATAGTGATTCCATGGAAGATTAATCATCCAATCAAGATATTCATTAATCATTCCTAATTCTGGAGAATTACTATTTAAGCTATCATATCTTTCTATTTCTCTTTTGATTTTTTCTCTAACTTTAGCATTACATTTAATCTTAGCTGCTTTCTTCTTAAATCTTTCTACTTCAGTATCCTTATTATTTCCTTCACCAAGCTCTTTTTGCATTAATCTAATTTTTTCTCTAAGAAAATATTCTTTTTGAGTTTCATTTAACTCTTTATCAACTTCAGCTTCAATTCTTTGTTCTAACTCAACAAATTTTAAATCTCTACTCATATCTTCTATTAAATATTTAGCTCTTTGAATAGGACTAATTGTTGTAATATATTTTTTCTTATCTTCATATTTTAAAGGAAGAAAACTAACTATTAAATCACATAAGTCATTTAATTCATCAATACCATTTAATTGAGCTAAAATAGCGTTACCCATATAAGGTGCTTTAGAAATATAATTCTCTAAAGATTTAACTAAAATATCAAAGTATTTTTTAGAATCTTCCTCTTCTACAATTTCTACTTCTTTATAATCCGCTCTAAAATAATGTCCTTCTTCTTCAATTGAAGAAATCTCTACTCTTTCAAGTCCTTCTATAACTATTCTAGTTTTACCATTTGGTACATTTATTTTTAATTTAAGTCTACCTAAAACACCATATTTTGGAAATGATGTTACATCTATATTAGCTTCATCAATAGGATTAACAATTAACATTAAATCATCATCAATCTTATCAACTATTTCTACCATTTGTTTATCATAATTATTGTCATATTCAATTCTAACTTCATTATTTGGGAAGATGACCATATCATTTATAATAAGTACTAATAATTTGTTCAACGATATTTCACCTCCAATTTTTAAATACTGCTTTCTATTATATAGTAAAAGTATATTTTTTCAAGGAAATGTAACTTAAAATTAATATTTTTTATTTACATTATAAAGGATATAAAAATTATTTATAGCAACTGAAATTTAAAAATAAAAAAGGTAATTTTAATTACCTTTTTATTATTAACTATTTATTTAATTCTTTTAATAAATCAATAGTTTTTCTTACTTCTAAATCATATTTAACTAATTCGATTCCACCAAATTCTTTTAGGAAATCTTCTTTAGACATTTGATATTTTTCAGCTAACTCTTCAGCATTCTTTTCAGCTTCTTCATCAGTTACTTCAACTTTTTCTAATTTAGATATTTCTTCAAGCATTAATCTATATAGAACATTCTTGAATCCTTCAGTTTCCATTTGTGCTCTTAAATCTTTTTCAGTTGAACCTGTAAATTGATAATATAAATCTAATGAAATACCTTGCATCTTCATTTGTTCTGCAAATCTTCCCATTAATCTATCCACTTCTTCTTCAACCATTGCTTCTGGAATATCAACATCAACATTCTTACCAACAGCTTCTAATAAGTCATCAACATATTTATTTTCAACTTCAAATTCTTTTTGTGCAGATATAGAGTTCTTAATTTGTTCTCTTAATTTTTCTTCAGTATCTACACCTTCCATACCTAAATCATCGAAGAAATCTTCATCTAATTCACGTGTTTGTTTTTGTTTAATTTCATTAACTTTTACTTTGAATATAACGTCTTTTCCTGCTAAATCTTTAGCACCATAATCTTCTGGGAAAGTTAAATCTAAATCTTTTTCTTCTCCAGTTTTCATACCAATAATTTTTTCTTCAAATCCAGGAATAAATGTATTTGATCCTATTTCAAGATTGTAGTTTTCTCCTTTTCCACCATCGAAAGCTACCCCATCCTTAAATCCTTCAAAGTCAATAATAGCGATATCACCATTTTCAACTTTTCCATCTTTAGTAACTAATTCTGTATATCTTTCTAATAAGTGTCCAAGTTCATGATTAATTTCATCTTCAGTAACTTCAACCTTTTCTGGTTTAACTTTTAATCCTTTGTATTTATTTACTTTAACTTCTGGTTTAGAAGTAAATGTAAATACAAATTCAGCTCCATCTTCAGAAATATTTTTTAAATCTACTGTAGGTTTTACAATTGGATCTTCTTTAAATTCTTCTAATGCTTTTAAATATGCATCTTGAATTACATGATCAGCAGCATCTAAATATAATGCTTCTTTACCAAATTTCTTTTCAAATATATTTCTAGGAACTTTTCCTTTTCTAAAACCATCTACTTTAACAGTTTTTCTTTTTTCTTCAAATACATGATCTAATGCTTTTTTCCAAGTATCTCCTTCGATTTTAACATTGATATCATGAACATTCTTTACTTTCTTTTCTTCTTTTACTTCTTCTTTTTTTACGTCTTTTTTATTAGCCATATATTTCCCTCCAACGACATATATTATACAGTATATTTTTATTTAAGACAACTAAAAAATTAACCCCCAGATTTTTGATTTGTCTTAGATAAAACTTTTCTTTTCTTTCTTAAGTAAGAAGTTATAAAAAATTCTGACTTTGTTGCATAATCAGCATCTTCAACAAATAAATCAACTATACTCATTCCATCTACTTCAAAGGCTTCTAAATATCCTTGAGTAGAACTTTTAAATAAACATCCAGTTGATAATTCTCTAATTCCATCATCGTTTTGGACAAGAATAATATTTTGTGGTAAACCCTTATAATCATATTCAAACTTAGTATTTTTATTATAAGCGTCCACATATTCTTTATCTTTTGGCTCGTCATACGTAATTCTTACCCTTTCGTTTTCTCTATCATATAGTTCTTTATCAACTACTTTTAACATTCCAAACAATGAAACATCATTATGACTTATGTTTCTTGAAGTAACTGGTACATAATAATATCTATTTTCCATAATCTCTCTCCTTTCAAAATAATCAATGGGTATTATTTTAACAAAAAAATTCATATATTTAAAGGATTAAAGTCTCTTTACAAGTAAAATAGTGTCAACAAAAAAATCCCTTATGGGATTTATTTATTATTTAGCATTTCTTTATACTTATTCATTAATTCTTCATCAGTTGGATTGTTCTCTTTAATAAATTTATCTATTTCATTTTGTTTAAGTATAAAGTTATATGAATCTTTCATCATATCTTCAATACCAAGTTCTGCTTTCCAACCAAGCTCATTTAATGCTTTACTTGCATCTGCATAACATGTTGCAATATCTCCTGGTCTTCTTTCAACAATTTTATATGGTACTTTAATATTATTAATTTTTTCAAAATTATTAACTAAATCTAAAACACTATATCCAGTTCCTGTTCCTAAGTTATAGTAACTTACTCCAGTAGATTCTAATGCTTTCTTTAATGCACTTAAATGTCCTTTAGCTAGATCAACTACATGAATATAATCTCTTACACCAGTTCCATCTGGAGTATCATAATCATTTCCAAATACACTTAACATATCTAATTCTCCACTAGCAACTCTAACTATATATGGCATTAAATTATTTGGAATACCATTTGGTTTTTCTCCAATTAATCCACTTCTATGAGCACCAATTGGATTAAAATATCTTAAAATTACTGGTGTAAAATCAGGATTTGCTACTGCAATATCTGCAAGAATTCTTTCAATAAATAGCTTTGTTGTTCCATATGGATTTGTTGTTCCACCAATTTTGCAATCTTCTGTTAATGGTAATACTTCTGGAGTACCATATACAGTTGCACTTGATGAGAATATTATATTATTACAATTATGTTTTAACATAGATTTACAAATATTTAATGTAGACATTAAATTATTTTCATAATACTTAATTGGTTCATGTACAGATTCACCAACTGCTTTATATCCAGCAAAATGCATAACTGCATCAAATTCATTTTCATTAAATATTTCTTCTACTTTATCTTCTTCACATAAATCATATTGATAAAATTTAAAATCTTTTCCAGTAATTACTTTAATCTTATCGATAACATCTAAACTAGAATTTGATAAGTCATCATCTATTACTACATCATAACCATCATTTAATAATTCAACAACAGCATGACTACCGATAAAACCTAGCCCTCCAGTAACTAATATTTTCATTTAAACACCTCCGAATTGTTCCTTATATATATTGAATACATGAATCATTTCTCTTCCAATATTACCATCTATATTACCATCTTCAATTGCTTTATTCAAGAAGTTCTCTAAATCTGCAAATACAACATAGAAAAGATTAAATTCAGTAGCAAGTTCTAATTCATCATATTGAGTCTCTTCAAAATTAGGCATATCATCAGTAAAGAATCTATAATAATAAATACTATTTAATACCTTTTTACCAGTACCAAAATAATTATTATCATATGTCTTTATGCATAAGAAAGGTTCTTCTTCTACTTTTACATCAATACCTGTTTCTTCTTTAATCTCTCTAACTATACATTCGTTCATATTTTCATTATCTTCTAAATGTCCTCCAGGAAATTGATAAGTATTATTATTATGAGCAAGTAAGATTTTACCTTTAGAGTTAATAATTAAACCTTTTACTCTTACTACTTTACTTTCCATATCATTTTCAGTTAAGTTGTCATCATTTATTATAATTGTTTCCATAATATCATCCTTTATAACCATTGCTCCCAATGTTCTGTAGTAGAAGGACTTGCTGAATTAAGAGCAACATCCATATATCTAGACATTGTTTTTGCTTTTCTCCAAATTGGTTTATCGTAATTTAAACATGATGCTTTTGAAGAAGACATCATATATTCAAATGTTGATGCTCTATCTTCTTCTGCAGAAGTTTGAGCATATGTATTAACAAAATATGCATTTTCAGAATAAGTACTTGAATATGATAATCCAGTATCCGATACATTCCAAGTAAATCCAGCAGGATTTAGAGAATCCCAAGAATCATAATAAACTCCTCTTTTCATCATATATCTTTCAATATAATGATATGATTCATGATAAAAACTCTCATAAAATGGATGAGATACCGCTATAGAAATAACTGCATTAGTAAAACTAGAATCAGTTACTCCAGTAACACTAGTCTCTGAATAACTATTTATTAATACTATTGTTAATGGAATACCTCCATTTTTTATTTCTCTAAATAATCCATTTGGATATTGACTTAGAGCTGTATTTAATTTATTTAATGAATCATTAATTGTATTAGGATTTGTTATAGGTGAAGTAGTAAGTCCACCTACAGTATATGAACTGGTTTCCATTCCATATAAAATAGTTACTCCATATGCACTTTGTATTTGATTTCTTAAATTATTATTTGTTTGATCAACAGTTGGTGTTGTAGGTACAGGTTGCTGAGGCTGTTGATTTTCTTTATCACGAATAGTAGCTCCACCGGAATTACTATTTGAATTACCTCCAGAATTAGTATTTCCACTACTATTTCCTTTAGGAGTATTTGTATTACTACTAGTATTTCCATTACTATTAGTAGTATTACCAGTATTATTAGTAGTACCGGAATTACTATTTGTATTGCTATTATTATTTGTTTCAGTATATTCATAACCACTTCTATTTATATCAATATGAGTGGTATTACCATTATCAGTTGGCTGATAGTTATTTGGATCAAATAACTTTTTGTCATTACCCAAATTAAGAATAAGACCATAAATTAAAAGAGTAAGTGCCATGACAATTAATATTTTTGCATAATAAGCATATTTTTTTCTTGCGTCTTTATTCTTATGCATATTAATTCTCCCTTCACTTACCCTAACTATTTCATCATTATATAAACAAGGACTAATGTTAAGATAATTATTACTATCATAGTAATAAATATTAAATAATTTCCCTCTCCTAAATTACTTGTTTTTAATAATAGTTTTGGTTCACAATCTTCTTTATTATATGTTGAAACAATTTGATTTGCTCTTTTCTTATCAAGCCCTTCAATTGTAAACAAGTCATTATTTTCAGTAATCATTCTATATGTAACTTTACTATCATCATCTTCAGCAATTAAATCATTTACTAAGATATGACATTCAGAATTCATTCTTCTTATTATTACATTAATAAATCTTTCATAAAAGTTCTCATTACGTTTAATAACAACATCAGTAAAATTATTAGAATATCCTTCTCTATCTACAATAGATAGTGATATTGTACTTTCTTCTCCTTGAATATTGATATTACCAATAATTGAACTTTCTTTACTAGATAACCTATAGACATTCATTAATTTTTCAACATATTCATCATATGCATTTTCACCTATAGAACTTACCAATAAACTTGAACTCATTTATATCACCTATACAGCCATTTGATAAGCATAACCCTCTTCTTGAGCTTGGGCAGCTTGTCTTTGCTTGTTAATTTCACTTATCTTGTTGTACATAGCTTGTGCTTCTTCTGGTTTACCTTCCTTATATAGTTGATTTGCTTGCTCTAACATTTTTTCAAGAGTAGCATTGATATCTTCACTATCAGGTGCAAGTAAACCATTATCAACTAAGTCTTGTTCAGTAACTTCTAATTTACCTTCGAAGAAACCTCTAGCACTTAATAATGCTTCTTGAGTTGATTCTGACGCTCTTAATTTAGTAATTTGACTCTTACTTGTTAAAATTGCTTTTGGTGTATCATTATTTTCTTTTATAAATATTTGTTTATCAGAAGTAGATTCCTCTACTTTATTTTCTTTTACTTCATTAACTTCTGAATCAGAAACAGCTAATCCTATTGGATCAGGTATTGTAGGAACAACACTATTTAAGTCAACTGGTTCTTCTTTAGCTTCATTAGTACCAACTGAATCATTTCCATCCTCAACAGGTATTAATGGTGCTGATGTTGCATCTACTGGAGATTCTTCTTTAGAAACATCTGTTTCATTGACAGGTACTTCTATAGCAGCATCATTTCCTTCTGAACTAACTTCTACTGGAGTATCAACAACAGGAATAAGTGCACCGCTTTCATCAGTTACTTCGTCTTTGCTTTCTTCTTTTACTTCTTCTTTATTAATGTCTTCTTGAACACTGTCTCCAGTTTTATCATCTGAAGTGATTTCAGATTTTACAGATGCAAAGTCTTCAGCTTTAGTTTCAACTACTTCTTCCTTATTTTCTTCAGTAGCTCCTGTCTCATCTACTACATGTGATAAAGAGTCATCATATTCCATTACTACATCTTCTTCACCATTTGCAATAGTTTGTGCATCTACTGGAACATCAGACTTAACTTCTTCCTTAGTTTCTTCTTTGTTTTCTTCAGTAGCTCCTGTCTCATCTACTACATGTGATAAAGAGTCATCATATT
>CALYOH010000028.1 GCA_945228905.1 uncultured Caryophanales bacterium | reverse complement strand
TTTTTTATATTTAAATACTTCATGAATATTTTCTCTATTAGTAGATCTAAACATAATGAATAAATCTTCTTGTAATATTCTTGTAGATCTACACTCTCTAATAAGTGTATTTAATGAAATATCTACTGTATTTTCTAAAACCCCTGATTTCATAATAATCCCCCTCAATATTGCCTATATTATACCACATTTTTGGTAAAAAATAAAGTATATGCTTATATTATTAAGAAATATTGCATTTTTATTTGCTTTTTTTGTCATTTTTTGATAGAATTGACTTGTTTACAAAAAGTGAGGTGAAATTATGCCAAATATTAAAAGTGCTAAAAAGAGAATGCGTTCTAATGCTAAAAAAGCTAACGTTAATACATTAGTTTCTTCTAGTATGAAAACTGCTATTAAGAAATTTGAAAAAGAAGTTAAAGCTGGAAACAAGGAAGAAGCTCAAAACAATTTAAATATAGCTCTTCAAAGAATTGATAAAGCTAAAAACAGTGGATTAGTTCACAAAAATAAAGCTGCTCGTTTAAAATCAAGATTAACAAAGATGAACAATACAATGGAATAAACCAATTTATTTAATTGGTTTTTTTATTTACTATTTTATTTAATTAATATAAAATATACTTAGGGTGAAATTATGAAGAAATTATTAGTAACTCTTGGTTTACTTTTAATAGTAATTGGTTTAGTAATTGCTAGAAAAGATTTTCTATTAGAAGTATATGATACATACTTTGGTAATAAGAATAAGTTTGTTACTTTAGATGAAAAGAATGAGTATTATAGAGAAAAAGATTTCTTGTATGTTCAAAATACTGAGGATTTTTCTCCTAAGAATAGACAAGATTTAATAAATATTTATTATACTGTTATTAATTCTGGTGCTAATACATTTACTTTTAGATGTAGTGATGAATATGATTCTTGTGTTAAAGATGTTAAGGATCTTGCTAATAATCAAACAGAATTATCTGATATAAATAATTATGTTCATCCTTTTAATGGGTTTTCTCATATTGAGACTGAGTATGATTCTTTAGGAAGAGTTACTATAAATATAGTTAAAAGTTATACTGATGAAAGAATAGATATTATAAATAAAAAAGTTGATGAATTATATCCTCAACTTGTTAATAATAATGATACTTTATACAATAATATTAAAAGAGTACATGATTATATTATTAATAATACTATATATGATTCTAATAGAAGTGATAATGGTATTATTAAATATGAATCTGATATAGCATATGGACCTTTATTTGAAGGTTATGGTATATGTGGTGGATATACTGACTTAATGGAATTATTCTTAATTAGAATGAATGTAGATTGTTATAAGATATCTAGTGATGATCATGTATGGAATGCATTATACTATAATGGTAAATGGTTACATTTAGATCTTACTTGGGATGATCCTGTATCTAGTGATGGAAGACAATATTTAGAATATAATTATTTCTTAATAGATACTCCTAAATTATTATATTTAGAGACATCACAACATTCATTTAATCAAGATCATTATTTAGAATTAAAAGAAGCATAAATTGAAGTGAACCCCAAATAGTTCACAAGAATAAAAAGAAGATTTAGAATAATATCCAAATCTTTTTTGATTCTAATCTAGAAGTATTCTAAATAGAATCCATTCTTCAACAAGTACTTGGTATCCTTGTATTGAAGATATTTTTATTATACAAAGTTACTTTCTTTATTTAAATCATTATATTTAGAAATTTGATAAGCTACAAATTTTCTATTTTATAAGTCTAGAACAGTTGATAAATATAGTCGTTTATCTTTATAGATTAAATAAGTTATATCTGTAGTTCATTACATTTTTATCCGCAACTATTTTATAACCTCCGGATAAACCTGATTTATATTCATCTATAATCTTTTATTTAAATTCTATAGTATAATTTTTTTCCATAAAAATAACATCTCACTTTAATGAGGTGTTATTTTATATTAATTCTTCTTTTTTTATATATTCATATACTTCATTAATAGTATTATTAAAATTATTTAAATCTACTTTAAACCATTTAGTATTAAATTGATTTCTAAAGAAAGTGAATTGTCTTTTAGCAAATCTTCTTGAATTTAATTTAATACTTTCTATTGTATCTTCTAATTTACCATTATTAAATAAATATTCATTAAATTCTTTATAACCTATTCCACTATTTAATATTCTAGATTTAGGATAATACTCTTTTAAAGCAGTTATTTCGTCTATTAGGCCGTTTTTTACCATTATATCTACTCTTTTATTAATTCTATCATAAAGTGTCTCTCTATCAGTTTCTATACCTATTACATTGATATTATAAAGTAATTTATCTTTATTATTAGTTATTTCTTCATTATTTTCTAATTTATTTAATAATCTTACTAATCTTTTTCTATTATTTAGTTCTGGTAATTTATCTATATTATAAATTTTAATCTTATTAAATATTTCTTCATTACTTAGATCATTATATTCATTATAGGTAGTTCCTTCAGTAAAATTATAATCATATAAAGCTGCTTTTATATAAAGACCTGTACCACCTACAATTATTATTCTTTTATTTCTATTAGATATTTCTTCTATTAATCTTCTTACATCTTTTTGATAATCAAATACTGTATAGTCTTCATCTACATCTCTTATATCAATTAAATGATGTGGTATTCCTTCTCTTTCTTCTATAGTTGGTTTTGCACTACCTATATCTAGTTTTTTATAAATAGATACACTATCACCATTAATGATTTCTGCATCTATTTTTTTAGCAAGTTCAATACTTAGTTTAGTTTTACCTATACCAGTAGGTCCAACTATAACAATAATATCTTTCATATAATCACCTTTTATAGTATATAATTGCATCTTCTTGATTAATTGATTTATTTGTAAAATGACTCATTGATAATATATTTGGAAGTAGAGCATTTACTACATTTACTATACTTTGAGTTGAACCCATAACTGTACTTTTTGTGAAATTATTTTTACCAATTGAATAAATATATAACAATTGTAAAAAACCTTCTTCTGATAAATGTATTTTTAATTCATCAAATATTCTTTTTAATTCTTTATATGGATCTTTATCTTTATCAATAAATAAATCTAAATATTGAAGAGCATTTGATAATAAGATTACATCATATTTATCATCTTCATCTAGATTTAATCTTGTAATATCCCCTGTTTTATATTCTATAGAATCTGGATTAGTTCTTAATAATTCTTGTAGTTTATTATAATTTTTATCGCTACTCATATATGGATTCATAAATCTTAGATCTTTTTCACTAAATAGATCACCTGATAATGGTACATCTATAATACTATTTACTCTACTATATAGTTTTTTTCTTGGAACTTGTGTAATAATATCTCTTTTTAATTTACCAAATCTAGCAGTATTTTCATTTATATCATAAACTACTACTTTACCGGCACCTAAAAGTATTGCATTAAATGCTTGGTCTGAAGATGAACCAACTGTTAATACTTTTTTATCTTTAAAGTCTATTTCTTTAAAATATCCTGTTATATATTCTGTAGTAAATGGATATACATCTTGAAATATTTTTTTCATACAACCTCCCCCTTTAATCGGTCATATTATATGAGATTTAGGGGTTTTAATCAAGAATACGCTTAAACATCTTTTCTAGTTCATATCTAGAATATGATATGATTGCAGGTCTACCATGAGGACATGTAAATGGATTTTCGCAATATCTTATATTTTCTAGTATCCATTCTGTATCTTCTTTAGAAATATAGTCTCCTGCCATAACGCTCATTCTACAAGCAGTAGTTGCAGCCATTCTCCAAATAAACTGATCAAAGTCTAGTTTACCTTTTTCTACTATTATATCTACTATCTTTCTAATTATTTCTTCTGCTCTATCTTCTGATATCCATGATGGATGACTTCTAATAATTATAGTATTATCTCCAAATTCATCTACATCTATTCCATAACTTTTTAGCATATCAAATCTTTCTTTAGCTAAAATAAATTCATCTTTTCTTAATTCTATTTTTATTGGGACTAATAAATCTATAATTATTGGTTTTTCTTTCATTTGTTTCATTATCTTTTCAAAGTTAATTCTTTCCGCCGCAGCATGTTGATCTATTAAATACATACCATCTTCATTTTCAGCAATTATATAAGTTAAGAAGACTACTCCTTTAGGTGTCATTTTCTTTATACGTGATACTTTTTCATCTTCTTTTTCTACTTCAAATGGTAGTTCTTCTTCTATCTTTTTATCTTCTTTTCTTTTTTCTTCTTTTACTTCAAAATCTAGTTTTATTTCTTCATATTTAGGTTCTTCAATAACTTCTTCTTTTACAGAAGTAGTTATTTTATTTTCTACTTCTTTTACTGATATTGTGTCCCTTACACTTATTTCAGGAATTAAATTTATATTTTCTAATCTATTAGTAAATATATCTATTATTAAATCTTTTAATGAATCTAATTTAGAGAATTTAATATCCATCTTTGTAGGATGTATATTTATATCTACTAGTATTGGATCTACATCTATATTTAATACTATTATTGGATATCTATCTTTATGAATATATGTGTGATAACAGTCTACTATACATTTATTTAATTCATTATTTTTAATTACTCTTCCATTTACTAAAGTTGTTATAGAATTTCTATTACTTTTAGTAACTTCTGGATAAGATATATATCCATGTATATAGTAGTCATCATTTTCTCCTTCTACAGGAATCATCTTTTTAGTAATATCTACTCCATATATTTCGTATATTACTTTTAATAAATCTCCATTCCCATCTGTTTTTAATAATATTTTGTCATTATTTATTAAAGTAAATTTAATGTTTGGATAAGATAGTGCCATTTTATTAACATACTCTACTATATAAGCTAATTCTACATATGGATTTTTTAAATATTTTAATCTTACTGGTGTATTATAAAATAAATTAGATACAGTAATAGATGTTCCTTTTTGAAGATCTGATGATTCTACTTTTAAATCTTTTCCTCCATTTATTGTGACTAATGTACCAACTTCTCCATTACTTGTTTTTAATCTTACATTAGATACACTTGCGATAGAGGGAAGTGCTTCACCTCTAAAGCCTAAAGATTCTATATAGAATAAATCATCTAGACTTCTTAGTTTTGATGTAGCATGTCTTTCAAATGCAAGGGATGCATCTTCCTTATCCATACCTATACCATCATCTATTACTTCTATTTGTTTTATACCTGATTCAGTTAGTTTTATAGTTATTTCTGTTGCTTCTGCATCAATAGAGTTTTCTACTAATTCTTTAACAACATTCATACATTTTTCTACTACTTCTCCTGCTGCTATTTTATTTGCAAGTACTTCATCCATTAAATGAATTTTACTCATATTAATCACCAAACTTATTATAACAAAAAAAAGAGTCTTATAATAGACTCTTTCTTATTCCTCAATATATTGTTTTACTACCATATTAAAGATTATATTTGCTGGTATGTCAGACTCCATACCCGGTTCTTAAAATACTATCTATACATCTTTATTAGCAACTTGTCCATATACATGACTTTTTGGAATACCAATTTTTTTCCTATATTATATAGATATTTTGTAAATACTTCACTCTTTTGAATTTTTACTTTTTCAGATGATTTATAGTTTCTTACTACACTATTTAATGTTAAATTTACAAATCTTGCTAAAGTATTAAATTTAACATGACTTCCACATCCATTTGCAGTAATTGTATCATATCCAAATAATGCTGCTCCACCATTCATTAAGTATTTACTCATTTGTTCTGCAGCTTTGGTAGATAAGTCTTTACTTGCGTAGCAATCCCAGAATCCAAATACTATTTCATCATAATTACAGTTTCCTTCTGTTCCAATATAAGTCTATGGATTAACATTAAACTCTTCTAATGATATAGGAGTAACTTAAATAATTACTTTTCCAAAGTTTTCCATCCATTATATCATATGGTTGTGCTTTACAATACTTATCTATATGTTTTTCTTTTGAAGGAAAATCATATGTATAGTTATAATTTGTACAAAATACTGTGACTGTATAATTATTTTCATCTAATTCAACATTGTTAGATCTTTTAGCTGTAGTAACATTTACTTTACCTGTGCATTGTTCTCCTCTTTACCCTTGATCTTGTAGGGATGATAATAATCCACTACTAAATAATGTTTCAAAGTCTATTTCTGTTACGGCAGAATGGTCCATTATATATTCTTCTGATGCTTGTGAAGCTGACTTTACCATTGTATCATAACCATTTTTTAGCCTCCTGGACTTGCTTCTGCATGACATCCATTTATATTTTGAACTTTATTACCTGAGGGATATGAATATGTATAATTATAATTCGTACAACATACTGTGACTGTATATTCATTTTCATCTAATACTGTATTATCAGCACTTTTATTTGTTTCTATAGTAACTGTTCCAGTACATTTTTCTCCTCTTGATCCTGGATCTTGTAGTGATGATAAAAGTCCACTATTATATAGAGTATCAAAATTTACGCTATCTACTGCTGGATGCTCCATTCTATACTCTTCTGCTGCTTGTGATGCAGACTTTGCCATTGTATCATAACCATCTTTTTTAGCTTTATCTTGATATATTGAATATGCTTGTAATCCAAGACCAAATAATATTCCAATAATTGCTATTACGGCTAATAATTCTACCAATGAAAAGCCTTTATTATTTTTCATATAATCACCTATAATCATTATACAACAAATAAAAAAGAAGTTAAACTTCTTTTAAATATTCATATAATTTTTTTGAAGTATCACTTCCAACTATTTTAGTTAAATCTTCTATTGATGCTTCTTTCATTTTCTTTAGAGAACCGTATTTTTTCATAAGTTCTTTTTTTCTTACTTCTCCTATTCCTGGTACTACATCTAATACACTAGATAATGCTCCTTTTGCTTTAATATTTCTATGATATGTAATTGCATATCTATGTACTTCATCTTGTATTCTTGTTAGGAATAAGAATAGCTTAGAATCTTTATCTACATCTAGTATTTCATATTTACTATTCATTATATGATTAGTTCTATGATTTTTATCTTTTACTAATCCAATTATAGGTATATCTAAATTTAATGATTCTAATATTTCATTAGCAACTCTTATTTGTAATTCTCCACCATCCATTACAATTAAATCTGGTTTATAAGTTTCTTCCATTAGTACTTTGAAATATCTTCTATATAGTACTTCTTTCATTGCTCCTAAATCATCTTTTACTTCTGTAGATATTTTATATTTTCTATATAAATCTTTATTTGGTAGGAAATCATCAAATACAACCATTCCTCCTACATAGAATGTTCCAAATAAATGTGAGTTATCAAATGATTCTATTCTATGTAGATCTTTAATACCTAACAATTTAGATAATTCATCTACTGCTTTTAATCTTTCATCATCATTTCTTTTTAATGTCTCTTTTTCAAGATCCATTTTTTCTTTAGCATTTTCTTTTGCTAAATCTACTAGTTTTTTAATTTTACCTTTTACTGGTTGTGTTACTTTTATATTAAAATAACTTTCTAATAATTCTTTATCTAATTCTAGTGGAATAACTAATTCATTTGGTAATATTCCTTTATCATAGAATTTAATTAAGTATTCAGTTATTTCATTATCAAAATCTCCCATAGAAGAAATTATCTCATTATGTCTACCAAATAACAATCCTTGTCTTATAAAGAATAATTCTATTCCTAGATAATTATTATCATAATAGAAGTTTACTAAATCAAAGTTATAATTATTATTTAGATCTATCTTTTGCTTTTTAAGTGTAGTATTAATATCATCTAACATTTCTTTTAATTCTAGTGCTCTTTCAAAGTTAAGTGCTTCACTAGCAATATTCATCTCTTCTTCTATTTTCTTTGATATTATTGTAGGATCACCTTTTAAGAAAGATATTATTTCTTTTCTCATATTATCTATTGTTTCTTTAGGAATATCCTTTTTACAATATCCTAAACATTCATTAATATGATAGTATAAACATAAATCTTTTTTTAATTTATCACATTTTCTTAATGGATATATTCTGTTAACTGTATTAACTGTTTTCCTTGCTGCTGCTACATTTGGATAAGGACCATATAAATGATTCTTATTCTTTTTTCTATGTACATTTCTTACTATTTTTAATGTTGGATATTTATCATTAGTTAGTTCTATATAAGGATATGATTTATCATCTCTTAATAAAATATTATATTTTGGATCATATTTTTTTATTAAGGTGATTTCTAAGATAAGACTTTCTAATTCTGATGATGTTACTATATAATCAAAGTCATCTATATCATCTACTAACATTTTAGTTTTACCTGTTACTGTTCTTGTAAAATAACTTCTTAATCTTCTTTGTAAGTTTTTAGCTTTACCTACATATATTATTACACCATCTTTATTTTTCATTTGATAACTACCAGGCTTTGTTGGTACTAAAGATAGTTTTTCTTTAAAGTCTTTCATTTTATCACTTCCTTATTAAAAAACTACTCAATTGAGTAGTTTTATTATTATCTAGTATGAGAGATATTGTCAATATTTTCTTTAGTAATTGCTACTCTATATTTATTTAGTTCATCTATTAAGATATCTCTTCTTACATATAGACCTTTTGTTAATTCAACACCTTTGAATATTCCTTTATTTCCTGTATATTGTTCTTCTAATTCTTCATAACTATCAAATGATGTATCTTTGTATTCTCTTCCATAACGTAGAGCTCCTTCTAATCTACAAGTTGCCATTATGTTATTAATTACATCATAGAAGTTTAAGTATTCTCCGTTTTCATCTACAAATGCAAAATTAGAATCACTACCATATTGTTCTTCAATACCATGAGCAAGAATACCTATATATTCACTTAAGTTAACATAGTAACCGCTTTCTATTTTACTATCTGCAGCTTCTATTACTTTTTTACCAGATAAATTAATATCTTCATTTTCATATCCATATATATTTATTCTTCCTGATTTTGGTTCTCTTATTACCGCAAGACCATTCATATGATTAATTAAGTCTGTATTAATATATGTAATTTTAATTCCAGACATATAATTAGTTTTATCATCTAAATATTCCATTTCATCTAAATCTAATGAATCATCATCATGATAATCATCTTCATCTGATAAATCTTCGAAATTAAAATCAGTTGGATTATTATTGTTAGTTGGTCCATTATTATTATCATTTGGTCCATCATTATTATTTGAATTACTTGGATTATTTGTTTTATCTGGAATATTATCTAAATCATTTGTATTTGTTTCTTCTTTATTCATGTTTTCTAGATTTAATTCAATTACTCTTGTCATTGCATTTGCGAAGTAATCAATTATTCTTTCATCTTTTTCATCTAGAAGTCTTCTAATATCATCTTCGCTTAAGAATGGATTAATTCCTTCAAATCTTGGAATTGAATAAACGTCTCCATTTCTTAGTTTAACTGCTAATAATCTATAATAATCTTCTAAAGACATACCTTTTTCATTAATATATCTCATTAATAATCTTATGTATGCTTCTCGTACTTCTTTTTCTATTTCTTCGTCTTCTTTATTATTTTCTTCTTTTTTATCTTCTTTATCTAATTGTTCTAGATTTAATTCAATTACTCTTGTCATTGTAGATGCAAAATATTCTACAATTCTTTCTTCATCTGAATCAATTAGTTTAGTAATATCTTCTGGAGTTAAGAATGGATTTTTTGCTTCAAACTCTGGTAAAGATGAAGTATCTCCTGCTCTTAATTTTTCTCCTACCATTGTAAAATAATCATTTAATGCCATATCATTATCTTTAATATATTCCATTAAAGCATTAATATAAGATTGTCTTGCAGATAAAACTTCTTCTTCACTTTCAGTTTCTTCTCTTTGTGCAACTAATCTTTCTTTTAATAATCTTAAGAATGTTAAAACGTCATCACCATTTAATGTTTCACCAAACATTGCATCATCAAGTGAAGAACCTGCACATAAATCAAAAACAAATAAATCTTTTCTTGGTTCTACTTCAGCAATAATCTCATCTAATTGAGCCTCTGTAATTTGTAGAGGTAAAAAGATTTGACATGATGAACTTTCATATAACATTAATGCAATGTCATTAGCAGTTGCTGTTAGATATTCTTCAAATTCTGAATTTGGTTGTCCTAAATCCACACCATATACATCACGACAAATTCTTAGAATTTCTGGAGAATGATGTAGTCTCCAATCATTATCAAATTCTTCGTGTTCTTTGTGACCATCTGGTCCAACAATATCAATTCCTCTATCAAATAGATATACAATACCATTAGCTCCATATAATCTTCCAAGATCATCAGTATTGGCAGACGATACACTAAAGTTTGCATCTTGTAAGTCAACTGGTGTTACTTGAACTGGTTGTACTGAACCTGGTGCTGCTGCAGCTAATGGAGCTGAATTTACAGTAACAACTTTAACTACGTTACCACTTTCATCAATATATTCTTTTATTTCATCTTTATCATTAGCGTTTTCCTCTACTGCTTTTGCTTCTTCTACTTCATATTGTTTTCTTTTCATCTCTAAGTATTCATCAATTGAAGATGGAACATATTCTAGAGTTTTAAAGAATCCACTATCTCCTTCTAAAATAGATATTGTTTTTAGTTTTTCATCATCATTATAATAACTATCTTCTATATAATTTTCGTATGGCATGAATATTTCACCCTTTCATAATATCCTATTTTAAGTATACCATTTTATTTCTTTTTTTGTTTACTTTGAAGATTCAATTGTGTAAAATGTACATAATTATTTGCTTGCTGTCGCATATTATACCATAAAAACTCACTTTTATCAACGAAAAAGGAGAAATACTATTGATATTTCTCCATTGCTTTCATCATTTGATTTATTTGTTTTTGATTAGGTTTCCTTCCCATTTGCATCATTAATGCTTTTATCATTTCCTCATTAATTGGAGGATTCTTCTTTAAATACTTTTTCATGAATGCTCTGGCTCCAAAGAAACCGATTGCTGCTCCAATTAGTAATCCAATTACTAATACTAGGATATCATGTAACATATAATCATCTCCCTGTGTTCTTATTTTACATAATAATTATTATTAAAACAAGTTATTTTAATAATTCTTCTATTTTATCTGCTAAAGATTCACTATCAAAACCATATTCTTTATAAACATCTTTATATGGTCCACTCTTACCAAATTTATCTAAAGTTATTAAATATTTTTCATTATAGATAATTTGATTCCAAGATAAGCTAGATGATGCTTCTACTACTATTTTTCTTACTTCTACTGGAAGTATTTCTTCAAAGTATTCATCTGTTTGATCCATAAATCTACCTAAGTTAGGAATAGATACTACTCTTAGTTCAATTCCTTTTGTCTTTAACATTTTAGCAGCTTCTATTACTTGATGTAATTCTTCTCCAGAAGAAATAATTATTCCTGCTGGTTTCTTTTCTGGATCTACTACTATATATCCACCTTTTTCTACTTCATTAGCATTTGTACATTCAAGTATTGGTAGTTTATTTCTTGATAAAGTAATTACTGCTGGTCCTTTTTCTTTAGCAAATATTGCTTTATAGGAACCAATTACTTCATTTGCATCTGCTGGACGGAATACATCAAAGTTAGGCATACTTCTTAATCCAAGAAGTTGTTCTATTGGTTGATGTGTTGGTCCATCTTCTCCTACACTGATTGAATCATGTGAAAATATATAAATATTTTGTAATTTCATTAATGCAGCCATTCTCATTGCTGGTCTTAGATAATCACTAAAACTTAAGAATGTTGAACAGTATGGTCTAAAACCATGTAGACTTAATCCATTTGTAATTGCTCCCATAGCATGTTCTCTTACACCATAGAAGATATTTTTTCCTTCTGGATTTTCTTTACTGAAGTCTCCTGCATCATCTATATAAGTCTTATTTGGTCCAAATGTATCTGCTGCTCCTCCAATCATATATGGAGAAGTCTTAACAATACCATTAAGAACTTTTTTAGATGTATCTCTTGGAGATTCCATATTATCTTCTGGTGCATCATATATATAATTTTTAAAATCTATTTTTTTATTATCATTCATGAAGAATTCTAATTCTTCTTTTAATTCATCTGATAATTTTTCTACATTTTTATTAAACTTATCTGTAAGATTTTGACATCTACTATTAATAATAAATCTGAACTCATCTAAAGTATTTTGTGATACTTGGAATGGAATATCTCTAACGTCCATTTTCTCTTTAATAATAGTTATATCTTCTTTTTCAAGAGGAGAGCCATGTACTTTAGATGTTCCTTCATATTTAGAATATTTACCAATAGTAGATTTTATTTCAATAATAGTTGGTTTATCAGTACAAGTTTTTGCTTCTACAATAGCTTTAGAAATAAGTTCAAAACTATTACCATCTTCTACTGTAATAACATTCCATCCTTGAGAAATAAATCTCATTGAAATATTTTCATTAAATGATTTAGATGTACTACCATCTAAACATACTTTGTTTGAATCATATAAAACAATTAATTTATTTAATTTTAATGTACCTGCAAGAGAAGCTGCTTCATAGGAAATACCTTCCATTAAGTCTCCATCTCCACATAATACATAAGTATAATGATTAACTATATCTGATCCAAATCTTTTATTTAAATTGGCTTCTGCTATAGCCATACCTACAGCAGTTGCAAAACCTTGTCCTAAAGGTCCTGTTGTACAATCTATTCCTGGTGTTACTTTATATTCTGGATGGCCTGGAGTATTAGAGTTAATCTGTCTAAATGCTTTTAAATCATCTAATGTGATTGGATATCCAGCCATATATAGAGTTGAATATAATAATGCAGAACCATGACCGGCACTCATTACAAATCTATCTCTATTAAAATAGTCTGGATTTTTAGGATCAAACATTAAATGATGAGCAAATAAAGCATACATTGCAGGAGCAGCTCCTAAAACTATTCCTGGATGTCCACTATGTGCTTCATCTATCATATCGATTCCTAAACATCTAATTTGATCTACTATCCTATCTTGATTTATTTCTTTTATATCATATTCTTGATTCATCATAAACAGATTCCTCCTATTTGTTTAATATTATATCATTTTATTATTGATTGTGGTATTTGATTTTTTTATATAATTCCATAATTACAAGTATTATTAATCCAAATGCAAATAATCCTAGCAAGTGTGGTACTGGAATTGAATGTGTTTTTAAAATTATTGATAATGGTTCGAATTCTAGTACTAGTAATCCTAACAATATAGAACCAACTACTCCACCTAAGAATATATAGTTACTATTTAATTTAACACTAAATACACTCTTCTTTTCACTACGACAATTAAATGCATGAATATTTTGAATAATAATCATTAGTGCTACTATATAGCCTCTTGCTATACTTGCATCCATTCCTATATGTCTAATTAGATAATACCAAAGTCCAAATACTAATAATCCTATTGTTATACCTGAAATAATTATTTCTTCGAAAAGAACATTATCGAATAGACTTTCATTTGGATCTCTTGGTTTTTCTTTCATAATATCTTTATCACTTTTCTCAAATGATAGAGCTATATCTTGTATACCATCAGTAACAACATTTAACCATAATAATTGTATTGCAACTAATGGAACTGGCATATCAAATGCAATTGCTAAACAGAAGAATAATACCTCAGCTAATCCACAAGATATTAAGAAATATGTTATCTTACGAATATTAGCATAGGCTGTTCTTCCTTCTAATACACCACTTACTATTGATTTAAAGTTATCATCAATAACAATCATTTTAGCTGTTTCTCTTGCTATATCAGTACCACTACCCATAGCAACACCAATATTAGCAGCTCTTAATGCTGGAGCATCATTTACTCCATCTCCTGTTACAGCAACAAATTCACCTTGTCTTTTTAATGATTCTACTATCTTTAATTTTTCTAAAGGAGTTACTCTTGTAAATACTTTTTTAGATGCAACAAACTTATCAAATTCTTCTTCTGATAATTTTAAATATTCTTCTACTTCTGCTCCTGTAGTTACATCTTCATAATTCTTTGTTAATTTTAATTCTTGAGCAATCTTAAATGCAGTTAACGGATGATCTCCTGTAATCATTAATACTTTTATGCCTGCATCTCTACATTTATTAATTGCTCCTATTGCTTCTTTTCTAATTGGATCAATAAATCCAACCATTCCCATAAATGTCAAATCTTTAATATTAGATTCTTTATATTCTTCCGCTTCTTTAATCTTTCCATTAGCAATAGTAATTACACGATATCCTTCTTCTGCTAATAATTCATTTTGTTCTTCTAACTTTTTAAAGTTCTTATCTTTTAATAAATTAATATCTTTACAGAATGAAGTAACTACTTCTAATGAACCTTTAATAGTACAATATACTTCTCCATCTTTTTTATAAAATACTGCTGAATATTTATTTTCTGATTCATATGGAATAGTTTCTAATATTTCTATATCATTAGTTTTTACTTTTAATTTTTCTCCTAAAACTAAGAATGCTAAGTCTATTGAGTCTCCTATATGTTCTTTTCCATCAAATTTAGCTTCATTATTTATATATCCTAACTTAGCTAATTCTTTAGCATAACTTAATTTTTCTCCTGATACTGTTCCTTCTACTGAGTATCCTGCTCCTGTTACTAAATATTCTTGATTATTTGGTAGTAGAATTTTCTTTGCAGTTTGTTCATTAACTGTAAGTGTACCTGTCTTATCACTTGCTATTACTGTACAACTACCTAAAGATTCAATAGAATATAATTTCTTTGCTACTACTTTATGTTTTGCCATCTTATTAGATGCTATTGTTAAGGCCATTGTAAGAGCTAAAGGTAATCCTTCAGGCATAGCAGATACCGCTAAGGCTATAACTGATAATAATATTTCATTTAATGGCATATTTTTACTTATTAACATTATTGCTATTATTACTGAGATAATTCCAATAATAATAGTAATTTGTTTTGAGAATTTATCTACTCTTATAGTTAAAGGAGATTTTTCTTCTTTAGTATTATTAATTGTATTAGCAATCTTACCTATTTCTGTACTAAGTCCTACATTAACTACAAATACTTTTGCTCTTCCTGTTACTACACTAGTACCAGCAAATAACATATTTGTTTGAGATGTTACTGCTAACTCTTTATCTGTCTTAACTTGTTTATTATTCTTTTCAACTGGTAGAGATTCTCCTGTTAAAATAGACTCATCAATCATAAAATTATGTGCTTCTATTACTCTACAATCTGCTGTTATTTTATCTCCTGATTCTAGTAATACTAAATCTCCTACAGTTATTTCTGTAGAGTCTATTAATATTTCTTTTCCATCTCTTATTACTTTTACTCTTTCTCTAACTAAATTAGATAATGCTTCTGCAGTAGATGATGCTTTTCTTTCTTCTATTACTCCTATTATTAAGTCTATTAGTATAATAAATGTAATTGCTAAAGCATCTACTACTTCTCCTACGATTAGAGATGCGATTATCGCAACTATTAATAACATTATAATTGGATCAATTAATTCATTGATAAATATTTTAAGAATACTATCCCTTTTCTTTTTAGGTAGTTCATTTAATCCATATCTACTAATTTTTCTTTTTGCTTCTGCGTTGCTTAAACCATTTTCATTTGTTTTTAATTTTGTTTTTAATTCCTCAATTGTCATTGAATAATAGTATTTATCTTTCATTAATGTACTCCTCTTTCTATTTTTTCATTATTTTACTTTTTAATATGTTAATAAGATCTGGTACTCTAGCAAAATATCCACTATCTACATTAAATAGGAAATATATTACTCCTGAAATAATATCTATTAAATTAAACATTAATACTAAGCTTAGTGCTGATACCATAGATACAATCTTGGTATTTGGCTTTTTCTTATTATATCCATATATACAATATAATAATGTTCCAATCTCTATAAGCATTAAAATAGTATCAAATGAAAAACCTGTCTTAAAATGTTTTCCAGTTATTAATATTATTTTAGAAATAATTGTTAATACAAGGACAACTATTGTTATTATAGTTGCTCCTTTTATAAATTTAGGATTTTCATAATCATTTTTAAATTCTATAACATTTTCTTGTACAAAGTCTTTTTGTACTTTTGGAGAATTTGTTGTAGGTTCTGCTATAAAACCTGTTAGTTCATCATTATTAAGTTTCATTATTGTTTCCCATTTTTCTCCGGGTCTTCCAGGTAGAACTCCACACCAAACTTCTAAGTTATCTCCTAAAACTACTTTCATAGATGGTGCATATCTTTTAGCTGTTTTAATAACTTCTTCATCATACGAAAAACTATCTTTATAGAAAACTATCTTTCCATTACTTATAAAGCCTCTTACTAAGTTAGGATAATCATTTGGATTACCACCTAAAGATAAGAACCACTCTCTATGATCCATATTGCTATTATTTAGATATTTAACTTCATTATTAAATATCATGAATAGAATACTAGTGTTCATTAATATCACCTATACCTTTTAAATCCTCTTTTAACTTATTAACAATTCTCTTCTCTTTTCTTAATTTTCTACGTCTATTACTTCTTATAGTAGAAATTGATGCATATAAAAGAAATCCTATAAATAAACTTATCTTTTCCATTATATTACACCTACCTTATTATATTATATCATAGGAAGTTTATTATTTGTTTTTTATTTTTTAATTTTTATGATATATTTATTTTGTTGGTGATAATATGAAGAAGAAATTATTATTAATCATTATTATTTCTTTATTTGTAGCAGGTTGTGGAATATATAAAAATAAGACAACTACCAGTCAATTTAAAGTAATCGCAAGTGAGTTAGGATATGAAGTTATTGATAAGACTAAAGCTCTTAATGATAAAAGGTTTAAGAAAGTAATACTTGCTAAAAAGAATAATGATTGTCAAATAGAATACTATAAATTAAAAAGTATAAATGATGCTTTATATATGTTTAATGATAATAAGAATATTTTTAAAGTTAGTAAAACTGAAACTAGTTCTTATACTTCTAAAAATATTGGTAATTATAATACTTATGAATTAACTAATGAATCTAATTATATGTATTTATGTAGAGTTGAAGATACTTTAATATATTTAAAAGTAGATGCAGCTTATAAAGATGATGTATTAGAATTTATTGATAATTTAGATTGTTAAAAAAAGAAGCTTAATTATTTTTAAACTTCTTTTTATTTATAATGATTGTTTTTACTAAAGTAATTAATGGAATTAATATTATTAAGCTTATAAGTAAAATATTTAAACCTGTTTTTGGATTATTTGTACTCCATCTTGCCTCTATTGTTACATTATCATATGGCATTGTAAATCTATTTGTACTTATGCTATAAATACCACTTGCATCTACTGTTAAATCTTCTTCGTTAAATTCTACTTTTTCCTAAGAATCCTATTACTCCAGCCTCTAGGAATACCGGTTCTCCTTTTTCATTTCCATGTGCACCTATTGATTTACTATTTTGTAATACTTTATCATTGATTTGATAATCAAATATACAGTATTTTTGACCATCTACTGTTGTAGTACTCCAATAATTGTCATAACCCTCTGGTAATAACGTATGACAATCTACGCCTTCTTCAGTTTTTACTCTTTCATAGGTATATCCTATATTTAAATTATATTTAGCAAGTATTTTAACATTATCTGTATTATTTTCAATTATGTAAAAATGCTCATTTCCACATGCCACTTCACTACCTAAACTATTACCACTAGCATTTACTACTTCACAATTTTTTGCGAAAACTGATACTGATAATAATAAGAATATAGTTAAAAAAGCATATATAACATTTATCTTTCTCGTATTATCCTCCTATTTTGATATAATTTTATTTTAGTTTTAAATTTTTCAATATATTCAAATAAAAAAACATATTTTCATATGTTTTAAACTTAATGGTGCCGATTAACGGATTTGAACCATTGACCTACTCGTTACGAGGGAGTTGCTCTACCAACTGAGCTAAATCGGCATATATTAATTATATCAAAAAAAAGAATGCTTTTCTATCTATTTAGCATTCTTTTTCTATATTGTTTAATTGCTGAAAGACTCATATAAATATTTAGTGAATCTATGTTTAATTCTTCTCTAGCAAGTTGTGTTAATTTTTGTACTGATTCTATTTCTTCATCTGTTACTTCTCTAATCATATCTCCATCATATATACTAACTGTTGCTTTTCCACATTCTGCTTTTACTTCATCAGTTTTTAAGTAAGATTTTCCAAGAAATTTAAAACCAACTTTTTCCCCTTCTAATTTTAGAGATGGTCTGTTATCACCTCTATTACGGAAAATAATTAGCTCTACTAATCCTAAATCTTTTTCATCTATCATATCTCCAACTACTAGACGATATCTTTTATCACTATCTTCTCTAATTATTCCTTCGAAGTGATTATCTTTATCTACTAATACTCTTCCTACCATTCTAGTTTCATTTCCAGCAACATCGTTTTTAGTATAGATGTCCATTAATTTTTTCATGTTTTCACTCTCCTCAAATGCTTTGTTATTATATCATAAAACTTATATTTTTATGCAACTTTTTTATCAATTCGTGAATTTTTATTTGGATGTCCGTTTTTTTTAAAATAACGGAATTAAGTTT
>CALYOH010000027.1 GCA_945228905.1 uncultured Caryophanales bacterium | reverse complement strand
CCGGAACCTACTGATTACAAGTCAGTTGCTCTACCAATTGAGCTATTTCGGCATTGGTGCTCCCATCCGGACTTGAACCGGAACTCTTTTGACAGAAGCAGATTTTGAGTCTGCCGCGTCTACCAATTCCGCCATGGGAGCAACTACAAGAATTATATCAAATGTAAAACAAAAAAACAACGGATTATTCGTTGTTTACTTCAACAAATTTAGAAGTGTAAAGATCTTTATTATCTTCTTCATTCTCTTCTACTTCATTTAAAATATCATCTATTTTAGGTAAGTCCCCTATTGTACTTAATCCAAAATAATCTAAAAACTCATGAGTTGTTTCATATAAAATAGGTCTACCAGGCATATCACTTCTTCCTGTTTCTTTAATAAATCCTTTAGCAACAAGTTTTCTAATAATAGATGAAGAACCAACTCCTCTAATAGCATCTACTTGTACTCTTGTTATTGGTTCATTATACGCAATAATAGCTAAAGTTTCTAATGCAGCTTGACTTAAAAAATTAGTTTCAGGATTCTCAATTAGTTTTTGATAATATTCTTTATGTTCAAATTTAGTAGTAATCTTAAATCTATTACCTAAAAAATCAATTCTAAGTCCTCTGCTCTTATCTTCATAATCTTTCTTTAATTCAGTTACTAGTTCTTTAGATTCTTCTTCAGTAATTTCAAGAACATCTTCAATTTGGTCTAAAGTAAGACCATCTTCTCCAACTACAAAAAGTAATCCTTCAAGTATTGCTTTTTTCTCATCCATCTTATTTCGCCTCACATATTATATCTTCAAATATCTTATCTTGTTTAATAATAAGTTCATTATTCTTTGCCATTTCAAGTATTGCTAAAAAAGTAGCAACAATGTACTCTTTAGAATTAACTTCAAATAGTTCAAAGAAAGATACTTTCTTTCTTTTCTTTAATATATTTTTTATATCGTGTCTACGAGAAGAAACACTAATCTCATTAACAGTTACTTTTGTCTTTAATGGCTTATTATCAATTTTTCTTTGATAGTATCTTTGAAATGCTGCAATTAAATCATCTAAAGTAACATCCGCATGTATCTCTGTTTTTTCATCAATATAATTCTTAACATTTTCAGGAGACTTAGTATATATTTCTCTTCTTAATGCTTCTTTTTCATGTAATAAACTAGTAATATCTTTATAAGCTTGATATTCTAATAATCTATTAACTAATTCTTCTCTTGGATCTTCTTCTTCCTCTTCATCATTCTTTTCTCTTGGAAGTAACATTCTAGATTTAATTTCTAATAATTCTGAAGCTAGAACTAAATATTCTGAAGAAACTTCTAAATTCATTTTTTCACTCTTATTAATAAAAGCAAGATATTGATCAGTAATAGCTTCTATTTCTATATTCATTATATCCATCTTAGCTTCTTTTATTAAGTGTAATAATAAATCTAATGGACCTTCAAAATCATTAATTTTAAATTCTAAATCCATAATAATCACTCCAAACTATAAAAATTATATCATAAAATAATTATTTTATAAAAGTAAGAGTGTTATAATATATAAAAAAGGTGATTATATGAAAAGATTTAATGAATTAGATGAAGGCTTTATATGTGAAAATTGTAATAAAGAAGTAAAACCTTTAGGATATACATCAAGAGATCATTGTCCATATTGTTTATATTCAAAACATGTAGATATAAATCCAGGAGATAGATTAAATACTTGTAAAGGCTTACTAAAACCAATAGGAATAGAAAAATTTAAAGATACATATAAAATTATATATAAATGCAATAAATGTAAAGAATTGCATAAAAATATCATAGCTAAAGATGATGATATGAATGAAATAATAAAAATATCTAGTATAGAATAAAAAATATCCACAATTACTGTGGATATTTTTATTGTACCAATCGTGCATGAACTACTTTTCTACCTTTATTATCATCAGTACATGTAGATAAAGTAATTATTTTATCTTTAGATGTTAAATTAACTCCATAGTTATATAAACTTCTACCTTTTAAAGTATTTAAGAATTCCATATAACTTTCATCATCATAAAAACTAGTTTGTAAATAATATATTTCAGGATCAATATAATAAATAGAAAACACTTCATATGTATATATTCCTGTATCATTCTTAATCATTATTTTATGATTAGAATTATTATACCATTTATCAGTAAACATATTAGCAATACTACCAAAACTTGTTTTATTTAATAAATTATGTCCATAAAATATAGTATTATTATCACTCATATCAGGATTATTTCTAAAATCCATGAATATCCATCCATTAATAGTATTCATTTTATTATAATCATGACTTAAGTAAAAATCATTATCAACAGTCTTAACTACAGGATAATTAATATTAGTACTATCAACTGTAATCCAAGATACTGTATCATTATTTATATTTCTTAGTTCATTTAAATTAACATCATATATATTTCTAGAACCATATTGTCTAAATAAATTTAAACTTTCTTTCTCCTCTTTAACTTCTTCTACATCTTTTTCTTGTATTAAGTTATCTTCTATTTGTACTTTTTCTGCTACATAAACAGTATCTGAATCAGATACATAAATATATATGTTATAGAATAATACAGAACAAAATACAATAATTAATGTTAATGATGCCATTGCATTATTCTGTAAACTTCTAAATAACTTTTTAGGTAATTTAAATAATTTACCAAAGAATAATTTATTTAAGAAAGAAAAAATTAAGTAAAAATAATAAAAGAAACCTCTAGATAATAGTAAGCAAATATAGTAGAAACCCAATCCAGTAGTGTCAATTATGTATTTAAAGAACCCAATTATCTTTTTCATAATGACTGATCATCCTGAATAGGTATAAGAATTGGTATTTCATAATATTCATCATCATTTGATGTATTTTGGATACTATATTCACCAGATATCTTTAATGCTTGAGTTCTTGACTCTTCAACTACTGGTAAGTCAGGTACTTTAAGCATAGTATTATTAAGTTGTCCACAAATAGTATTCTCAATTACTTCTTTTACCCTTTCAACTCTTTGACTAAGACTCTTATCAAACTTAGTTACTAGAACTCCAGTTATAAAAGAAACAATTAGAATAGCAATAAATATAATATAAATTATATTCATAAACATCACTTACCCATTTCTCCTATTATTCTTACTTTAAGTATACAACAAGAAATAATGTTTGACATAAAATTAGTAAACTATTTTTGTATAGTTTACATATATTTATGAGTAAAGATATTGTAAATAAATAAAATAAGATGTAAAAACATCTTATTTGTTTTTCTTATCAGTTGAACCAAATCCGCCTTCTCTTTTTCCTGTAGCATTATCATTGTCAACAATAAGATATTTAGTAAATACTACCTGTCCAATAACATCACCTTTTTTTACTTCAATATCATGATCACTACAGTTAAAGTATGCAAACATAAAATGTCCATCATTATCTGGATTACCATAATAGTCAGAATCAATTAATCCAACACTATTAGCAAGAATAAATCCTTTTTTAGGTCCACTACTTCTATTAAGTAATAGATAACATTCATCTTCTTGGCAATAAGCTTTTAATCCAGTAGGAATAAGTGTAGGTTTAATTCCTTTTTTAAATTTTGGAATTACTATATCCTCTGCAGCTTCTACATCATATCCTGCAGAATGAGCAGTCTTTCTTTCAGGAAGATTAATACCTTTATCTTCCCATCCTTTTGCTATTTCAAAACCTCTTAATTTTTTCATATTTCCTCCTTGTATAAAACTACATTTCCCTTCTTCAAAGTCTTTTTTACATCAATAACTCTTTGATTAGATGAACCACAATATTTAAGTTTAGGATTTCTTAATTCATCCATAAATTGTCCGTCTACTAAAACATCAATATAATTTAATACCTCTTTATTAACAATATTATCAATTAAGAAACCAGTCCAACTCCAAATAGTTTTATCCGGATAAGCTTTCTTAAATCTTTTAGCAAGCTTAATAGTACCATCAATATTATTTGGATGCATTGGTTCTCCTCCTAGAATTGATAATCCTTTAATATAACTATCACTACTAATCTTAATAATTTCATCAATTACTTGATCAGTAAATTCTTCTCCTTTATCAAAATCCCATGTTTCAGGATTAAAACAATTCTTACAATGAAAACTACATCCTTGAAGAAATATTGATACTCTTACTCCCGGTCCATTAGAAATATCCATTTTTCTAATCTTATTATATCTCATTATAAATCCTTATTATCTAAATGAATAACTCTCTCTTTTATCTCTTGAGTTCTTCCTTTATTCCAGAAATTATTACCAATATATCCACAAGTACGTCTAGCAACATTCATCTTAGTCTGATCTCTATTTCCACAGTTAGGGCAATACCATTCAAGATTATCATCAATTAATATTTCTCCATTATATCCACATTCTTGACAATAATCAGATTTAGTATTTAACTCAGCATACATAATATTATCATATATAAATTTAATAACTTCCATTACTGAATCAATATTATTATTTAAATCAGCAGTCTCAATATATGAAATAGCTCCTCCTGGACTTAATCTTTGGAATTCACTTTCTAACTTCAACTTAGTAAAAGCATCAATCTCTTCAAATACAGGAACATGATAACTATTAGTAATATAATCTCTATCAGTTATTCCTTTAATAACACCAAATCTTTCTTTTAAACATTTAGCAAACTTATATGTAGTAGACTCTATTGGTGTACCATAAACAGAATAATCTATATCTTCTGCTTCTTTCCATACTTTACAAGCATCATTAAGTCTTTGCATTACTTCAAGTCCAAAGGCTTTACCTTCTCCATTATCTGTATGAGAATGTCCAGTCATATATTTAACACATTCATATAAACCAGCATATCCTAAAGATATAGTAGAATATCCATGATATAGTAATTCTTTAATAGATTCACCCTTATCTAATCTAGCAAGAGCCCCATGTTGCCAAAGTATAGGAGCAACATCACTAGTAACACGAGAAAGTCTCTTATTACGACATTGTAATGCTCTATGACATATTTCTAATCTGTCATCAAGAATCTTCCAAAACTCATTCATATCTTTATCACTACTTAAAGCAACATCTACTAGATTTAAAGTAACTACTCCTTGATTAAATCTACCATAATATTTGCTTTTTCCAGGAACATAATTCTTAGCTTTAGCAATATTTCCTAAATGAATAGTTCTATCTGGAGTTAAGAAACTTCTACATCCCATACAAGGATAACAGTCTCCTTCTCCTAACTCATTCTTCTTTAATTCTTTCATTACTTTTTCAGATATATAATCTGGTACCATTCTTTTAGCAGTACATCTAGCAGCCAATTTAGTTAAATAATAATATTTACCCTTAGGATTAATATTATCTTCTTCTAATACATATAATAGTTTAGGAAATGCAGGAGTAATCCAAACTCCTTTTTCATTCTTCATACCTTCTATTCTTTGATTTAAGAACTCTTCAATTATCATCGCAAGTTCTTCTTTATATTCATCAGTTTCTCCTAAATACATATTTACACTTAAGAAAGGTACTTGACCATTAGTATTAGTTAAAGAATTTATTTGATATTGGAAAGTTTGTACTCCATCAGTAATTTCTTTTCTTAAATCTTCTTCTACAAACTTTTCAATTTGTTCTTTATTAAGTTTTCTCTTTTTATATCTCTTCTCATAATATTCACGGCTTAATCTAACAAAAGGTGCTAAATGTGTAAGAGTAATAGTTGCTCCTCCATATTGAGAAGAAGTAACAGCAGTAATTAATTGAGTAGCAATACTCATAGCAGTTAAAAATCTATGAGGTTTCTCAATCATAACTCCATTCATATTAGTACCATTTTGTAACATATCATCAAGATTAATTAAATCACAATTATGTAATGCATTTTGTGCATAATAATCTGCATCATGAAAATGGATAAGTCCAGCTTCATGCGCTTCAACAATATCCTCTGGTAATAAAAATCTCTTAGTAATATCAGTACTAGTAATACCAGCTAAATAATCTCTTTGAGTTGTAACTACTTTCGCATCCTTATGAGAATTCTCCGTATTCCAATACTCACTACCTCCATCTATTAATTCTCTAATAGATTGATCAGTAGTATTACTACGTCTAACTAACTCTCTAGTATAACGATATGTAATATAATGCTTAGCTAAAGCAAACTTACCAATACTCATTAATTTCATTTCAATAATATCTTGAATATCTTCAACAAGTATCCTCTTCTTACCAAGATGTTCAATATACTTAATAATATTCTTAATTTGAGTTGAAGAAGCCCTATCTTCTTCATTAACTTCAAGATTTGCTTTTTCTATAGCATCTTCAATTTTAGATGGCATATATTCGACCGCATGCCCATCTCTCTTTATAACTTTCATTTCCCTTTGACCTTTCTTATTTATTATTCAACATACTTAAATTATACATCTTAAATATAAAAATATATGTTGCATTTGCAACACTTTACATTTTTTGTTAAAATATTTTTAAGGTGATTAAAAATGTCTAATTTATTTGCAAATATTTCTGAAAAAGAAATGTTGAAATTAAAGAAAATCCTAAGAGCAAGTTCTCAAAAATTTAAGAAAAATGTAAATGTATTGTCTAATGTAAACCGAGATGACTTTATCGCATTAGTTGACTATGGAAGTATAGAATTAATATATACAGATTATGAAGGAAACAAAACAGTTATTGAAGAATTAGAAACCGGAGAATTCTTTGGAACATTAACATCATCAGTAAAGAATGAAGGAATAAGTTGTATAACTAAAGAAGATACAGAAATAACTTTTATTGAGTATGATCAAATAACTAATGATGAAATAATAAAAAATGACTTCTACATTATATTCATTAAAAACTTAATAAAGATACTTACAGAACAATTAAATACTAGAAATACAAGAATAGAATTATTAACTAAAAGAACAACTAGAGATAAACTATTATCTTATTTTAAATACATAGATAAAAAGACAGGAGACGGTTCTAAAATAATTAGAATTCCCCTATCTTATACAGAACTAGCTAATTATTTATCAGTAGATAGAAGTGCAATGACTAGAGAATTAAAATATTTAAAAGAAGAAGGCTTTATAGAACAAATAAATAAAAAAATAAAACTATACTATTAAAAAAGAAATACATTAAAATTGTATTTCTTTTATTATTTTATTATTATCTAAATCTTTTAAATAAAAAGTATTATCTTTATAAACAATATAACTCTTATTACTCATTCCTCTTGGAAGTGTAATAGACCCAGGATTTAAATATAGTTTTCCATCTATTAAATCCATCATAGGTATATGAGTATGTCCTTGTATATAAATATCATAATCTATATTCGGAATATTATGTCTATCATATAAATGACCATGAGTCATAAATAAAAGTTTATTATCTATACTAGTTAATACATAAGAATTATCATAATTAAAATCTAATAATTCTAAATAACTATTATCACAATTACCTCTAACAGATATTATCTTAGTATTAACACTATTTAATAATTTAGCAACTTCACTATAATCATCATATCCAGATAATATATCTCCAAGTATTAATAATAAATCAAATTCTTTTTCATTATTAAATACTTTTAATAGATTATCATATCCTCCATGTATATCAGATATTATTAATACTTTCATATTACTTCTCCAATAAAGTTAAACTTACTTTATTCTTTTCTAATGAAATATCATCTACCCAACAATCAACTATATCTCCTACACTAAATAAGTCAGATGGATGTTTAACATAATTCTTACTAATCTTAGATATATGAGCAAGTCCATCATCATGTAATCCAATATCTATAAATAAACCAAAATCTACTACATTTCTAACAGTACCTTGTAGTTTATCCCCAACATGTAAATCACTAATTTCTAATATATTACTCTTAAGTATTGGTTGTGGATACTCATCTCTTGGATCTAAGTTAGGTTTCTTTAATGAACTAATAACATCTTCTAAAGTATAAATATCAGTATTTAATTTCTTAGAGAATTCTTCTATATTTACTTTATCTATTTTCTCAATAAGTTCATTAGTACCAATCATAGATATATTACAATTTAATTCTTTTAATAATTGTAATGCAATATTATAACTTTCTGGGTGAATAGCAGTTGAATCCAATATATTATCTCCCTCAGTAATTCTTAAGAATCCAATTGCTTGTTCAAAAGCTTTATCACTTAAAAGTTTCTTCTTTTTAATTTCTTCTCTACTTTTAATTTTACCAACACTTTCTCTATAATCAATTATCTTCTTAATAGCAGCTTTAGTAATACCAGATACATAACTAAGTAATGAATAACTAGCAGTATTAATATTAACTCCTACACTATTAACACACTTTTCTACTATGAAATCTAAGTTATCTGATAATTTCTTTTCAGATACATCATGTTGATAAAGACCTACTCCAATACCTTCAGGTGGTATTTTAACAAGTTCTGCAAGAGGATCCTGTAGTCTTCTACCAATTGAAACTGCACTTCTCTTTTCAACAGCTAAATCAGGGAACTCTTCAATAGCTTGAGGAGATGCTGAATAAATTGATGCTCCTGCTTCACTTACAATTACATATTTACAAGTTAAATTATAATCTTTAATCATATCAGCACAGAACTTCTCAGACTCACGAGAAGCAGTACCATTACCAATAGAAATAATATCAACATTATATTTTTTTATTAGTTGAACTACTACTTCCATAGATAATTTAATTCTCTTTTCTTCATCACCCTTTAAGAAAGGTTTAATAACAGTACTATCTAAATATTTACCATTCTTATCAATTACTGCTAATTTGCATCCATTAACATATCCAGGATCAAAGGCAAGTACTACTTTTTCTTTCATAGGAGGAGTTAATAATAATGCTTCTAAGTTCTTACCAAAATTATCTATAGCAGCAACTTCTCCCTTTTCAGTTAAATCACTTCTAATTTCTCTCTCAACTGAAGGTTCTATTAATCTCTTATAAGAATCCTCAATAGCAGCTTTAACATAAGTAGATACAAAACTCTTATCATTTTTAATTATCTTTTGCTCTAAAAATGCAATAATTTCATCTTTATTAACATCAATACTAACATTAAGAACCTTTTCTTTTTCTCCTCTATTAAGAGCTAATATTCTATGTGGTTTTATATATTTAACTGCTTCATTATAATCATAGTACATTTCGTAAGTACTATTTTCATCTTCAGCATTCTTTTTCTTACTAGATACAACTATACCATTTTTATAGAAATATCCTCTAATCCATTTTCTATAATAAGCATTATCACTAATCCATTCAGCTATTATAAAACAAGCTCCCTCTACTGCCTTAGAAGTATCAGGTACTTTATCATTAATAAACTTACTACATAAACTATTAATATCTCCTGTAGTTGGAAAAGTCATCATCATCTTAGCTAATGGTTCTAGTCCTAAAGCAATTGCTTCAGTAGCCTTAGTCTTTTTCTTTTCCTTATATGGTCTATATAAATCTTCTACTTCTACTAATTTCTCACATTTCATAATAGAAGCTTTTAATTCATCAGTAAGAAGACCTTTTTCATCTATTAATCTAATTACATCTTCTTTTCTCTTTAATAAATTTTCTTGATATTCATATACTTCATTAATACTACGAATAGTCTCTTCATCTAAAGCACCAGTAGCTTCTTTTCTATATCTTGCAATAAAAGGAATAGTATTTCCTTCACTTAATAAACTTAATACAGTATTAACTTGTCTTTCTGTAATATTTAAATTTTTTGCTATTTCTTTAATAATCATCTCGTTCATATTCATCCTCCAACATTATCTATTATATCAAAAAATAGAGAATTATAATCTCTATTTTTATTGTTTTAAAAAAGAAGATTTCTCTTCTTAATAACCATATCTTAGTACTTCAAAAGTAACATTATAAGTAGTTCCATAACTATTAGCACTTGATTCACTATCGCAAAGTAAATCAACAGTGAATTTTTTACCAAAGCCTATGTCTCCGCCTCTGTCCATTACTATTGCTAAAAACTCTCCTTTATTACTTTTAATTCTAATAATAGAACCATATGGATATTTCTTATCAGCTGCAATTATTCTAACTGTTCCATAATTTGGATCATTATAATTAATATTTCCATTAGTAACAACTTGTCCTGCTCCTACCTTACCACTACATCCTTTACAGTCAGGTCCATAAGCAGACATCTTACCAGTAAAAGTTTCAAGTACATCAGTAATAATATTACCATTTACTAAATTATTAGAAAAATCCTTAGTAAATTTACTTAAACCATTATCTTTTAATTCATCACTACTTAATACATTCGCAATCTCATTAACAGGATTATTAGTTCTAAATTGAACATCATGAAAAGCACTTGTCTTTAAAGATTTAGTCTCAATACTAAGACCATATACTTCTGTTTTACCCATAAAGATTAAAGTTGGAATCATTACTATTAATAATATATTAAATACATAATAAAATCTTTTCATAATAAAAATCCTCTTATAAATATTTTATCATTTATAAGAGGACTTATCAATTTATTTTTGTTTCTCACAATTAAATTCTGATCTTAACATATTAGTCATAATATCATCTATATTAGTTTGATAATCATACTCAAGCATACTTGCTCCTGCTTCCGTATAAGCAGCACTTACTTTTTCAGAATCATACTTAGAAAAATCAAATGATTCAGTAGTATGGACTTTTCCTTCTTCTTGAACACAAGTAATATTAACACCTGTTAATGAATCAGTTCCTTCTTTTATGCTTCTACATTTTTCATAAGTAGTATTTAATGTTTCTTCATCACTAACAGAATCACCTTTAGTAACTGTAGTAAACTTAGCACTATCTAATTTATTATCAGTAAATGCAAATTCTCTTGTTCTTTCAATTGTAAGATTTGCAGTATTATCTTCTAAAGTACAAACTAAAGTTCCTGATGTAATAACTTCTTCTTCAGGTGGTTTACTTAGTACATTTAATCTTATAAAAGATTCAATCTCAGGTAAGAAAACAATAAAAGCAATAATACAAATAAAGAAGAATATCATAGCTCCAGTCTTAGCTTTGCTTGGTGCTTTATATTCCTTTTCAGGTTTAGGTACAGTTGGCACTTTAGCAAGTTCCTTTGCTTTATTAATATCTATTGAACTATTAGTGTTTATTCCTGCCGAAGTAGTAAACTCAGGTCTTTCTACACTTTGAGCAGCTTCTAAAGCTTTTCTATCACTCTCAGCTTTTGCATTAGCAATTGCTGCAGAAACACTTGTTAAATTTGTTGTCTCACTAGTTACTCCTACAGGTGCTGTAGTAGTTGGTACAGCTGGTTGAGTAGCAGGTACAGCCGTAGTAGGAACTGTATTTACATTTGGTGTTTGATTAGTATTATTAACATCATTATTCACACTATCAACTCCTATTCTTCTTAATTATAACATATCTATTTATCTTAAACTAGATATTTTTTCTTGAAAATTATCACTTAAAACAACGTAACTACCAGATACAACCATATCAGCATTATGACACATTTTAATAGTAGAATCTTTAACTCCACCATCTACATTAATAATCGCATTCATATTATAAGATTTTAGTAAAGCTCTTGCCTCATTAATCTTATTTTCTGACTCAGGAATAAAAGACTGTCCTCCTGCTCCTGGTTCTACACTCATTATTAATATTTGATCTACATAAGGTAAATAAGGAACAAGTTCACTAACCTTAGTATCAGGTTTAATTGATAATCCAGCTTTTATACCATAAGATTTAATTAATTTTAAATCCTTTTCTATATCTTCATCTATCTCTACATGAATAGTAATATATTCAACATTTAATTCTGCATATAAAGGAATATATTTAGAAGCATCTTCTACCATTAAATGAACATCTAATCTTTTATCAGTAAAATCAGATATATGTCTCATTTCTTTAAAAGGCATTGTCTTTTTAGGTACAAACTTTCCATCCATTACATCAACATGAATATAATCAACATCAGTATCATTAAGTATCTTTAAATCTCTAACAATATCCTTACTACTTAAAAAGGAAACTCCTACTTTCATATTATTCCTCCCCAATAAAATTAAGATAATTTAAATATCTGCTCTCTAATATATTATTATCCAAAACTTTTTGTTTTACTAAACATTCTTTCTCTTTTGTATGCATACAATCCTTAAAAGGACAAGGATACACCTTAAATTCAATAAATGCATCTCTAATATCTTCTTTAGAATAAGAATTAAACTCTAATGAAGAAAATCCAGGAGTATCCATAACTTTACCACCTAAGAATTCAAATAACTCAACTACTCTAGTAGTATGTTTACCTCTTCCTAATGCAAGAGAAACATCTCCAGTTTCTAAATTCCACTCTGGATTTAATCTATTAAGTAATGTACTTTTACCAGCCCCAGTTTGACCAGTAAATACACTTGTCTTATTCTTTAATAAATTTTTAATTTTATCTATTTCAGTATTAAATATAACAGTATAACCAATACTCCTATAATAATCTAAAGTCTTATTAATATCTTCCATCTCATTAGATTCTACTAAATCACTCTTAGTAATACATATAATTGGCACTACTTTATTAATTTCCATTAATACAATAAATTTATCTAATAAATTTAATGAAAAATCAGGTAATTTTAAACTAGTAATTAAAATAGCTTGATCTATATTACTAACTTTAGGTCTTTGAAATAAATTCTTTCTTTCAAGTACCTCTTCTATTAATTTTTTATCCTTATTGAAAAGAACATAATCCCCTACAACTGGAGTAATATGTTCTTTTCTGAATATACCACGACATTTACAAGGATAAATCTCATTTTCATAACTTACAAAATGTAAATCACTACTAATTTTAACAATTTGTCCTACCATCAATTATTCTCCTGTAGTTGGCTCTTCATCTGTAGGTTCAGGTGATGGAGATGGAGATGGTTTTGGTTTTGGTTTAATTGCATAAGTAACTGTTAGATTAGATCCTTTAGAAATAGTAGATCCAGCAAGTCTTGATTGAGAAATAATCTTACCTTCTGCATATTTTTCAGTTTGTTCTTCTTTAAATGTACAGTTTAAGTTATATTCTTTACATAATGCATCAACATCATCCTTAGTATATCCTTCTGCTACAAAATCAGGGAACACTTTCTCATCAGTAGGAATATATAGGATAAGTGAATCTCCTTTTTTAACTTCACTACCTTTAGCAAGACTTTGTCCAATAATTACATCTTCTTCATATTCTTTAGTTTTATCTTCAGGTTCTTTCTTTTCAATAGTAACAACTAATCCATATTTAGTTTCTAATATAGCTTTAACAGTCTTAGAATCTTGACCAGTATAATCATCTAATTCAAAAGTCTCTTCTCCAGAAGATTTATAAATAGTTACCTTAGTACCAACTTTGATACTTCTTCCTTTAGCAGGATCAGTCTTAACTACTTTATTCTTATCAATTGTATCAGATGTAACTGACTCAATCTTAGTATTGACTTCAAATCCAGCAGCAAGAAGTTTTTCTTCACATACACTTACCTTATCACCAGTACAATCTGGCACTTTTACAGTTTTACCATTAGCTGCTTTAGGTAGTATTAAGAATATAAGTGCAAGTACAAATAATATAACAACAAATACTATTCCTAGAATAATTATTATTAATTTATTTCTCTTATCAACTTTATTATCTTCTACAGTTTCATCATCTTCTAATTGTTCAATCTCTTTTTCCTTAACTTCTTCTTCACCTTCAGTAGCAGGTTCAGTCTTTTTAACTCTCTTAGACTCTTCATGTTCAGGATATTTAAATTGAATCTCTTCTTCATTCATTCTTTCATCATTAAGAGCTGTTAATAAATCTTCATGCATTTCTCTAGCAGAATCATATCTATTTTTAGGATTCTTAGCAGTTGCTTTCTTAATAATATTTTCAATACTTTGAGGAATTGCACTATTCTCAGCTCTTAAGCTTGGAAGTGGATCTCTCATATGTTTTAAAGCAATCTCTACTGCATTATCTCCTCTAAATGGTAATGAACCACTTAATAATTCATAGAAGATAATACCCATAGAATAAATGTCACTCTTAATAGTACTTCCCTTTCCAGAAGCTTGTTCTGGAGGAAGATAATGAACTGATCCCATTACTGAATTAGTTTGAGTTAATTGAGTAGCATTTAATGCCATCGCAATACCAAAATCAGTAATCTTAATTTGTCCATCATCTTTAATCATAATATTTTGAGGTTTTAAATCTCTGTGTATTATATAAGAATCATGGGCATGAGCCATTCCATCAGTTAATTGACTCATTATATCTATAGCTTCACTTAAAGTAAGAGTTCCTCTTTTCTTTAGTAATTGTTTTAGTGTTTTACCTTCAACATATTCCATAACAATGTAATATGTTCCATCGTCTTCACCAACATCATACATTTCAACAATATTTGGGTGTGCTAAAGAAGATGCTGATAAAGCTTCTCTTTGGAATCTTCTAACAAATTTCTCATCATTTGATAAATCTCCACGAAGCACCTTAATAGCAACATTTCTATCTAGAATAGTATCATATCCTAAATAAACGTTAGCCATACCACCTTCACCAATAGATCGTATTATTTCGTAACGATCGTTAATCTTTTGCCCCTTTGTTATCACTTAAAGTCACCTTCTTCACGAACTAAATAAGCAACCGAAATATTGTCTGTTCCACCCCTATTATTAGCTTTCATAATTAATCTTTCTACTTTTTCTTCTACAGTTCCTTCACTTAAAAGAACTTTTTCAATACCTTCTCTATCTAACATACCAGTAAGTCCATCACTAGATAAAAGTATTTCAGATATATCCATATCACAATCAAAGATATCTACATCAACTTCTGTAGCGGCACCTAAAGCCTTCATAAGAACATTTTTCTTTGGATGTACACTTGCCTCTTCCTTAGTAAGTTCACCAGCACTAACAAGTAAATTTACTAATGTATGGTCATAAGTAACCTTATGAAGATTATTATCCTTCATAACAAAACCACTTGAATCTCCTACATTTCCGAATAACAAGTAATCTTTAGTTAAAATAGCCATAACAAGAGTAGTACCCATACCTTTACTTTCTGGATGAGTCTTTTCATGTTGAAAAATTAAAGTATTAATTTCATCAACAACATCTCTAATCCAATTAACAGCATCAACCTTGCTCATCTTTCTAAAAGATTCTCTAAAATGTTCTCCTAAATAATTAATTGCGATTGATGAAGCTACTTCACCAGCAGAATGACCTCCCATTCCATCAGCAATTGCCATTAAATGACTACCTTCATCGTTTTTTAAAATGATTACACTATCTTCATTATGATCTCTAACCATTCCAGGATCTGTTAAATAATAAGATTTCATAAATCCTCCTTTTTGCTTCTAAGTTGCCCACAAGCAGCATCTATTTTGCCACCAAATTCTCTTCTGATTGTAACACTCACTCTATTCTTTTTAAGTATATCATAAAATCTCATAATTTGAACAGTTTTTGTCCTTTTAAATTCAATATTATTAGTTTCATTATAAGGAATTAAATTAATATAACAATTAATATCCTTAACTAACTTAGCTAACTCTAAAGCACATTCCTCACTATCATTAATTCCATCAAGCATAATATACTCAAAAGTAAGTCTTCTATTGGTCTTATTTAAATATGTTTTTAAAGCAGGAATTAACTCTTCTAAAGGATAAGCTTTATTAATAGGCATAATCTTATCTCTAATCTCATTATTTGGAGCATGTAAACTTATTGCTAAATTAATTTGTAATGGGAAATCACTAAATTCTAATATTTTAGGAACTAATCCACAAGTACTAACAGTAATATGTCTAGCTCCAATAGCAAGACCCTTAGGATGATTAATAATCTTAAAAAATTTAATTAAATTATCATAATTATCAAAAGGTTCTCCTATTCCCATAACAACAACATGACTAATTCTTTCTCCAAGTAATTTCTCTATCATAAGTATTTGTAATACCATTTCATAAGTTTCTAAGTTTCTTACTTTTTTACGTCTTCCAGATTCACAGAACTTACATCCCATATTACATCCTACTTGTGAAGATACACATATACTATTACCATAATCATGTTTCATTAAAACAGCTTCTATATGTTCATGATCACTAAGTTCAAATAAGTATTTACAAACATCAATGTCTTCTTGAACATCAACTATTTTTAATCTATCAATAGAATAAGATTCTTTTAATTTAGATATTATATCTTTCTTAATATCACTCATTTCATCAAATGATTCTACTCTTTTTTCATATAACCAACTAAATAATTGCATAGCATGAAATTTCTTAGAACCTAAAGATAAAAATAATTCTTCAATCTCTTCTAAAGTAAGTCCATATATATTCATAATAACCTCCCATTATTAGAAAAAGATAATCATTGCATTGGATTATCTATTTTTTTAACATCTCCATACATATCAAAAGTAGTAGTAATTTTCATACTATTAGTACAAAGATTATTTAATTTACAAAAACTATTTAAATCATAACTGACACTATTAATAATCTTATCAGTAGAATTAACTACAATAGTATTAGGAACTTCATCAAAATCTGTATCTTTATCATAAAATATCTTATTTAAAGTATTACTAGATATCTTTAAAGTATAATTAATACTATTATTAAGTTTCTCCTCAGAATAAAGAGTTGCACTATTAAGTATTTCAACAATTAAATCAGTATAAATAAAATCATAATACTTATAAGGACTCTCAGTAACAGTCCATACATCATTTTTATTAACTAAAAACTCATCACCATTTCTATAATAATCTAAATTATTATATTTAAATGTCTCTATATTAGCATTATATCTTTTACCATAATAATCATATGTTACTCCATCAATAACAACTTTTAAATCATAAGTAAAATTATTCTTAACAACACTATCTATTTTTATTTTATAAGTATCTCCCTTTTCATATTCTTGTATTAAAGCATCTTCTCTACCAGCAAATCTAATAAATAAAAATACAACTATAAAAAACAATAAATAGCCAAGAAAAAACAAAACTGCTTTTCCTTTAGGTTTTTTACTAATATCTTTAATCAACTCAATCAACTTATTCATTAACTAAACACCTTACCAATAAGAATATCTTTTCCTACTCCATTTATATAACTAGAAGCATCCATTCTCTTTTTACCAAATGGTTTAACTGAAGTAATAAGTATTCCAGTATCTCCACAACATACAATAAATCCATCTTTAGTAACTTCTACTATTTCACCACGAACATTATTGTATATAGTATCAACTATTTTACCATCATATATCTTCATTTCATTACCATCTAATATAGCATTTGCTCCTGGAATAGGAGATAATCCTCTAATTAAATTAAATATTTCACGACTTGATTTATTAAAATCTATATGTTCCTCTTCCCTACTAATATTATATCCAAATGTAACTTCATCAGGATTTTGTTTAATTCTTTCATTAGTACCATCTATTATAGAAGGTAATACCTCAAGTAATAAATCTCTTCCCATTATACTTAATCTATCATGTAATGACTCTAAATTATCTTTATCAGTAATTTCAGTCTCTCTTTGACTAATCATATCTCCATCATCCATTTTAACATCCATATACATAATAGTGATTCCAGTCTTATCATAACCATCTATTAATGCATGATGTATTGGAGCACCTCCTCTTAATTTAGGAAGTAAAGATGCATGTACATTAATACATCCAAGTTTTGGATAATCAAGTATTACTTTAGGTATAATTTGTCCATAAGCACATGTAATAATAATATCTGGTTTTAATTCTAATACCTTATCATATTCTTCTCTAATCTTAACTGGTTGAATAACAGGAATATTATATTTAAGTGCTAATTCCTTAACAGGAGTATTTTTTAATTCATGATGTCTTCCTACCATTTTATCAGGTTGACTAACTACTCCTACTATATCATCTCTATAATTATCAATTAATCCTTGTAAAACATTTACCGAAAAATCAGGTGTTCCCATAAATACTATTCTCATAATCTCACCTCTTATATAGTATATCATAAAAAAGAAAAAACTAAGTTTTTCTTTTATATTTCTATTAGTATCATAACTATACTTATAATAACACCTAAAGTAATAAATAAAGATCCTAAAATAATAAATACTGAAGCACTTCCATAATTATCAAGATTCTCTTCTACTTCTTCCTCTTTTTCTAATTTTAATAACTCTTCATCTAATGCTAAAGTAATTTCTCTAGTATTTTCATCTATCTCATAATAATCATTTAATTGTACTAATTTAATCTCAGTATTACTAAGAATCTCTTCAGAAGTAACATTACCATTCTTAGGAGTTAATAGTCTATCTACCACTTCATAAACATCTTTATCATCATCTAAGAAACTATTAATATCTAATTTATTATTATCAGTTAATCTCTTTCTTGGAATAAATAATAAATCTACTTTTCTTTTATTTTTGTGAATTAAATCCCATTCATTTTTAATAATAGATAAAACATATTTCTTATCCAAATCACTAAAACTTCTATCATTCATAAATTTCTTAATAAATCTAGTACTTAAATCTAAATCATTTGCTAAATAGCCATTTCTTCTAACTTTATTACCAAATAATTCATGATTAAATAATAAATCATGAAAATATCCAGGAGAACAAATAGAATAAAAACAAGCCATTATTACATCATCAGCTGTCTCTTATACACATCTCCGAGCCCACGAGACCTCTCTACATCTC
>CALYOH010000026.1 GCA_945228905.1 uncultured Caryophanales bacterium | reverse complement strand
ATATGAAAAAGAAAAAGAACCGTTAAAAAACGGACTTTAGTCTAAAAATTTACGACTTTTTTATCAATTTTCTTATATTGAAATCCTGAATCCATTACCATACTATAGTAATCGCTTTTACTCATATATAGTCAATCTGATTATAGAACAAATTTCTCTCTAGAATCATATGTTTCAATAGAGGCAACTACTAATGGTCCCGATTTAAATGGTACAGTATTATTAAATGACATTTTCGTTTCTATAGGATTTATTGCATTCTCCATTAAATCAATGTATTATTTTCCATCCAATAAATGGAATATCATCTGTATCATCATACATACCATATAGTCCTGCAATACTTTCTTGGAAATATTTATTAATCCATGTAACATATTCTTCTTTTACTACCATAGCAAGTCTAAATTAATTAAAATCACATGCAAAGTCATACTTATACTTTCATCTAATATAGTATCATTATCAGTACCATAATAATTACTATATTTTTTAGTAGTAATTTTTGCATTTTCCTTTATACTTAATCCATTATCATCGAATCTTGCAATATATGCATTATGATCTTCATGATATTTTTTTCTTCTTGTAATGATTCAATTTTTGGTAAAGTTAATATTAAGATACTACCCCTTAAAAAGTATATGTATTATAATATATTTTTGTTATTTTGTAAGTGATATGTTATTATTAATTTAGGTGATATTATGAATATCAAAAATAATTTAATTGCTCATAGAGGTATGTTTAATAATAAAGATATTCCTGAGAACTCTTATCCTGCTTTTAAATTAGCAATAGAAAATAATTATGATTTTGAATTAGATGTTCATTTAACATCTGATAATAAGTTGGTTGTATTTCATGATTATAATCTTAAAAGAATGTGTGGTGTTGATGTTAATATACAAGATACTGCATATGAAGAGTTACTTAAATATCCATTATTAAATACTAATGAAAAGATACCTTTACTCAGAGATATTTTAAAATTAAATAATGATAGATGTTTAATAGATATAGAAATTAAAAATACTAAGAGGATTAAACAAACTATTTATTTTTTAATTAAAGAATTAAAAAATTATAATAATTATATTATGAAGTCTTTTAATCCAAAAATAGTTCATTATATTAGAGATAATTATCCTTCTATAGAATGTGGTTTATTACTTACTCATGATTATAATAATTTCTTTTATAATTTAATTCTTAGAAAGAATTTTATATTAAGATATTGTAAACCCAACTTTATAGCAATATCTAAACAATTATATAAAACTGATCATTATAAAGAATTAAGTAATAAATATCCTGTATTTGTATGGACTATTAAGAAAAGCGATGAAATGATTAATGACAATAATATTATTAATGTATGTAATAATTTACCAATAAAAAGGAAGTAGTAATACTTCCTTTTATTTTATTATTATGGTGTTCAGAAAGGGATTTGAACCCTTATCCTCTCCGTCGGAGGGAAAGATTTTATCCAGTTAAACTATCTGAACATAAAGAGGATTATACATCCTCTGCTTCTTCACATGTTACTCCAAATTGACTTGATAAGGCTACCCATTTATCTAATCTAGCATAACCATTATCAAATATATTATCTTCTTCGCCTTCTATTTCTATTAATTTCTTAGTATCTATTTTTTCATAATTAATTGTTATTATATAGTTAACACTTGTTTCTGTCTTTGTAATTTCAGTATCATAATATTCTAATCCTTCATAGTGACTAGCAATACCTTTAAATGATTGTTCATATGTATCAAGTGTTTCTTTATTACTTGAAATTATTTGTTGTTGGGACTTTAATAAATAAATAATATTATCTTTGTAGTAAATATCATAAATCATATTAGCTTGAGAATTACTATCTATATGTCCATCTCCCTTACATATTTTATGCTTTTTACTACTTAAGTCAACATTTTTTCCATTACTTTCTATTATTGTTTCTGTATTTTTAGTTTCTTTTCCGCATCCAGTAATTAATAAACATAAAACAATAATTAATATACTACTTAGTAGTTTTTTCTTCTTCATTCGAATTTTCCTCCATCATTCTAAATAACTTTCTTTGGTTTCTTAATATTTCTTCCATTTGGTGATGTAATTCTTCTAGTATTAATTCACTTTTTAAGTCTGTTCTATAATCATTTTGGTTTCTTAAACTGTCTTTTGCAGCTTGTCTATTTTGACTCATCATAATGATAGGTGCTTGTAGTGCAGCAATACATGATAATAATAAATTTAATAATATAAATGGATATTCATCTATTTGATGATCTCCTTTTAGGATTATACTATTTAATACTACCCAGAATATTAAGAAACATGAAAATCCTAAAATAAATCCCCATGATCCTGCGACTTCACTAACTTTATCAGCTACTCTATCTCCTACAGTCATTTGAGAATCTTCTTGTTTATCTACATCAATACTAATAGGTTGATCTATAAGTAAATCTAGTAATTCTTCTTCATCTTTTTCATCTAATTCATTATTTTTTAATAGCATTTTTACTATTTCTTTTTTAGTTTTCTTTTTAGTTTCCATATTTTATCACCATAAAAAGTATAACATAAAATAAAAATAATGACTACAATTAATCATTATCTTTATTCATATACTTAATTACATAATTTAAATAATCTTTTTTTATTTCTTTATCTTTTGTACCTAAAAATCCGTGAGATGCGAATGTTACTTCTTTAAGTTCTACATTTTTATTTTTAGAGAACTCTCTATTTTCATCTATTAATGGATCTATATTTCCACAAAGTAATAATATATTTGGATATTCTCTTTCTTTTTTACTTTTTAATTGGAAATATTTATAATTACTTCTGTCTTTAGGATTCTTTAATTTTTTTGAATAGTATTCTTTTAAATTATCTATTAGTTCTCTATCAAATGTTTTTTCTTTAATACTATTATATTTTGTTTTACCAAAATATTCTCCTGATAATACTGGGTAGAATAATATTTCTTTTGATATTTCTATTTTATCTTTAATCATTTGATTATTTATATAAAGAACTGCGGATGCTCCTGTAGAATCTCCAAATAATGTTATATTATCTTTATCTATTAGTTCTATTAATCCATTATAAATATACTTAAACGTCTTATATATCTCTTTATAAATATCTTCTAAGTAATCTTCTTTTAAGTCTTCATAGTCTATTGATATTACTAAGGTATCTAATTCTTTTGAAAAACAATTTGATATATCTGAGTATTTTCCATCACATTTAGTTATATTACTATTACCATGAATAAATACTATTACTTTCTCCATATTAGAAACTTTCTTGGGATAAAATACTCTTACTGGTATTAATTCTTCATTTACTATTATTTTATAATCACTAATATTTTTCTTAGATATTGTTGGATGTAATATTTCTTTTACCGTTCTAAATAATTTATATTTTAATTCATCGTCAAACTCATTATGTCTCATTGTATCACCAATCTAATCATATCATAAAAAAAGAACTATATTATTTTTAGTTCTTTAATTTTACATTATTTTTCATTATTTTCTAAAGATTTTTTTAATAATTTCTTAAATGTTTCTCTTAATGCATAATTTGCTTTTTCTAAGTCATCTTGTGGATCTAGAGGTTCTCCGATTAATATTTTTAAATCTTTACTTCTAAATTTATAATGACCTGTGATTATATATGGAACAATTTGCGATGATGTTTTCTTTGCCATTGAAACTGCTCCAAACTTTAATGGTAAGATACTATGTTCATAATACTCTTCTCTTGTAATTCTACCATTTAAAATAAGATCTTGTAATAAGTCATCTGCAGTAGTTAGATTATCTATAAATTCATCTCTTGTGATTGTTTTATCATTCATTAATTCTTCTAGATAATTAATATGAGATGTTTTATTCTTTTTAGCTTTTTTATAGAAATCTTCAAATGAAATATTCTTTTCTACATATTCTTCATATATTTCTTTTGCCCTTGCTTCTTTTAATCCATTTCTTGTACCTTCTGGGAATAGTCCTAGAACTTCTCCATTTTCTAATACTTCTAATGCTGCATGAGTTGCTTCTTCATCTTTTTTAGTTCTATCTACTGGAATACATCCAGCTCCTCTAAAGAACCATGGAAATTTTCCCTCTTTATATTTTGGATCAAAGTATTCTTTTTTTGCCATATAATGAATACATCTTTTAGTTGCGATTATTACATTACATTGATCCATTATATTTATATGGTTTCCTACTATAAGAAGTGATCCTTCTTTTGGTATATTTTCTTTTCCTATTACTTTTGGGTTATACCATAATTTATAAATAAATCCTAATACTACTCTTCCAAATTTATAAATAGGCATTTTATTATTTGTTATTTCTTTTTCTTTTAGGTTTTGATCCATGTAATCTTCCTCCTCTAATTAGATTAGTTTTTACTATATCCATTAATTCTTCATTTGATTTATCTAAGTTTTCTCCTACTTTTATTGGTTTATAAAATTCTATTATTTCTCCACCTTTAAATAGTTTATATTCTCCTGTAATTGTGAATGGCACTATAGGACAATCTGCTTCTTTAGCCATCTTAACTGCTCCTATTTTAAATGGCATTATTACATCATCTGTTCTATTAATTGTACCTTCTGGAAATATTCCTATAGTTAAGCCTCTTTTTAATCCTTCTATTGCATTATCTAAAGCTCCGTGATCATGTATTTTTCTATTTACTGGAATTGCTCCCATACCCCATGTAACTATACTAGCAATTCCTTTAAATAATGAATCTTTTGCTAAAAAGTGTATTTGTCTTTTTTTAACAACCGCACATAATACTTCAGGATCTATCCATTTAGTATGATTACCCGCTAATACTACTGCACCTTCTTTTGGAATATTTTCTCTTCCTTTTACTTTTGGTGGAAATAATAAATATATTAAGAATATCAATAATGGTTTAATAAAAGTATAAACCCATCTATCTCCATATTTGTATTTTTCTTTTTTATTTTTTGCCATTTACGTCACCATCTTCATTATAATCCATTTTTATTTTACTTTCAATTTAAAAAGAAGCATTATTGCTTCCTCTTATAAAACTGTACTGATTTTTCAGTCTTTAACTTTCTTTTAATTTCTTCAATTGTAAGGACACGATCTATTTCTTTTATTATGTGTATATAATCATACATTAATTCATTATTAGGAGTATAAGTTTCTACAGTTTTTTCTTGACTTGTTACAAATCTATATCTAAATAATTCTAATTCTTCTTTAGTTAGTTTAAATCCCATTATAAATCTTTTTACTCTTTCAGAGGGATTCATACTTAAAATCATTCTAAGTATTTCATCTCTTTCAAGGATTCTATCTATAGTAATAATTTCTGTTGCGAACATGTCATAGTAGCCATAATAATCATCATATCCTTCATCATATTCTCCGCTACCGGTCACTTCAGCAATTCTTATTTCTTCGTCTACTTCTGGAAAATATCTTAAAGTATCTTCTAACCTTTTACAGAAATGGAATCCATTTCCATTATTACCAAATTTAATTGATTCATTATTTGATACTTTATATGTTTTTCCTTCTTCATACGTAAAACCATATCTATTAGTCATATTACTATTAAATGCCTTGTAACCCTTAACTTCCAAACTTCATATCACTCCTTAATTTAAAAACTTATCATTAACCTTTCTTATAAAACTATAATTATCTTTTCTTATTAATTTAATCTTTCTATCTTTAATTACTGTATTTATTTCAATTACATTTTCAAATATATAATTATTTCCATCTACCATTATTAAAATACTATCATTATTTGGTTTTATTTTAACTTGATAATTAGATGGAATAATTACTGAATTAGTAAGACTTCTTGTAACTTTATTATTTTGTGGAGCAATTGGTGTTACTTGTAAGGTATCAAATGTATTATAAACAATGCTTCCACCTAAATTTAAATTATATCCAGTTGATCCAAAAGATGTAGTTACTAGTATACCATCTCCTCTAAATTTTTCAAGTAATTCACCATTTATATAGATATCTAAATCTATTGTTTTTAGTGAATCATCTCTTACTAATATTTCATTTAGAGATTTTAAATTAAATGTTTCTTCTTTTGTTTTTACTTCTATTTCTTGGATACTTATATCTTCACATGTAAATTTATCATTTTTTATACATTCTATAAATTCATCTATTTCTTCAATACTTATATCTTGAGCAAATCCTAAAGTACCTGAATTTATTCCTACATAATAAACATTATTATCAAAGTCAGTATCATTAGTCATTCTTAGGAATGTTCCATCTCCTCCAACGGCTATTCCTAAATCAAAGTTATCTTCTACTATTTCAAAGCCATTTTTTTCTAATGATTCTTTTAATAATTTAGCAACTTCAAATGACTTGTTTGTTTCATTTACAAATAATTTAATCTTATTTATTTTCATTATTATACCTAAACAATGAAGATGGACGATGTCCTTCTCCAGTTTTCATCCTTTCTGTTTTTATTACTTTATTAGAAATCATTCTTCTAAAAGCAGGATCTAATAATTTTTTATTTAATATTACTTCATATACTTGTTGTAGTTCACTTAAAGTAAAATATTTAGGCATCATATTAAATATTATATCTGTATAAAGTATTTTATTTCTTAATCTTTCTAATCCTGTTAATATTACTATATCATGATCAAATGATAAAGATTTATTTTCTATACTTATATAGTTATATCTAGTAGTTGTTTTATCTTTTAATTCTTTTCTTAACTTTAATACTATTGTTTCATTACCATTATTTAAAGTAATTTTAACATTATTATTCCATTCTTTATATTCAACTATATCGAACCATGAAGTGTTTTCTTCTAGTTCTTTTTTTATTCTATTTTTATCTACTAATGCGATAAATGCAGTTGATACTACTCTCATTCTGGGATCTCTATTTATAGAATCAAATGTATATAATTGCTCTAAATAAATATCATCTAATTTTGTTTCATCTCTTAATACTCTTTTTGCACAATCTTCTAATGTTTCTTTCTTTGGATTCATAAATCCTCCAGGAAGAGACCATTTATCTTTATATGGATAATTATCTCTTTTAGCAAGTAAAATACTCATACTTTTCTTATCCGTCTTACGATAATTATCTGTATCTTTTGATGAAACACTTAATATAAGTAAATCTGTAGTCATAGATAGTCTTTCAAAATCATTTGGGTTATATGCTTTTAAGAATTCTTTTTCATTTTTAAATTCCATATTATCACCTATCATTACTATATAATTTATTCTCTATTATATAGTTTTTTACTCTTTCATCTAAATTATTATAATTACCCTTTCTAATCTCTGTAGATGAGACATTTATATTTTCAAAGTTATCTATATATATAAAATTCTTTTCATATTCTTTTAGATATTCATTTCTTTCTATTGTGTCTCTTCTTAATATTATTACTTTAAATCTTAATAGTGTATTTATATTATCCCACATATGTAGTTTTTTAATATTATCTGATCCTATTATTAAATATAATTCATCATTTGGATATTCTTTTTCTAAACTTAGTAATACTTGATATGTATATTGATATCTATTATTTTTATCATCTACTTTTATTTTGTCATTTTCAAAAAACTTTAACATTTCAACCCTTTTATTTACATCTAATAAGTTATTTTTATCCCAATAATTTGGTGTAGGTAACATTATTACTTTATCTACATAACAATTATCTAATAAGTAGTTAACTACTTTTATATGACCATTATGTACTGGATTAAAGCTACCTACAAATACGCCTATTCTCATTTTTTATATGTTGGAATGTTAAATTTATGATGGGCATTTTTATGTAGTTTTTCTATTCTTTGTTTTATATTTTCGTCTAATAATTCATTATTAATATACTTTTCAATATCACTATATTTTACTCCTAACTTATCTTCATCTGTTTGATTACTTAATCCATCATTTGGAGTCTTATATAATACTTTTTCTGGTACTTTTAATTCTTCTCCTATTTTTATTACTTCTGATACTGTTAGATCTGATAATATTTTTATATCTGAGACTGAGTCTCCTCCTTTAGTGAAGTATCCAACGTACTCTTCACATTTATTTCCTGTACCTGCGACTATATATGTTTTACCTTTAATAGCACTTTCTAGTGCAGCCATATAATATAGACTCATCATGCGCATTCTTGGTTTTATATTTATATCACTATTTAATAATTGTTGATCATTAAAGTTACCTAAAAGATTTATTTGATCTTTAAATGAATCAAATGAATTTGTTAAATCTATATTTACTAGTCTAAATCCATAATAATTTGCTACTAATTTAGCATCTTCTTTGTCTTCTTCTTTAGAGTGACATGGAAGAGTTACTCCTAAAACATTTTCTGGCCCCAATGCTTTAGTAAATAGTCCAGCAACTACTCCTGAATCTTTTCCTCCACTAATACCAATAACTACACCACCTAAATTATTATTTTTATAATAAGATCTTATAAAGTCTATAATTTTATCTACTTGTTCTTTTGCATTAAACATATTATTCTCCTTTTAAATTGTTTCTATGTTCATTAATAAGATTATTTTTTAATTCTCTTAATTTATCACTTAAATCTACATAATATTCATGTGGCATTGTAAGACGAGTTATTTCTTCATATAAAGTACTTATTTCTTTTTTACAATAATCTTGTCTTTCTTTTAGAGATGGTAAATTATAAATTAATTGTCCATTTCTATAAATAGGTATTAATAGTTCTCTTTTTATATAGTTATCTATATGTTTAGTTTTCCATGTTTCTTGCGGATGTACTAAAGTATATTCATAATCTGATACTACTTCATCATGTATTGTTATTACGTCTCCTAAAGCATATCCAGTTTCTTTATCATAGAATCTATATACTTTTTTATATCCTGGATTAGTAGTTTTAATAGTATCATTACTTACTTTTATTTTAGGTATTATTTGATTATTCTTTTCTGTTGCGACTAGTTTATAGACTCCTCCTACTCTTTCTTTTGATGCGGCTATATTATCACCTGCACCAATTGAATCTATTACTGCTCCTTGCTCTAATAAACTACTAATTGTATGTTCATTTAGTCCATTACTTAAACATATTGTTGTATCTGTATATCCTGCTTTATCTAGCATTTTTCTAGCTTCTTTAGAAAGATAAGCTAAGTCTCCACTATCTATTCTAATTCCTTTAAATTTATATCCGTTTGGTTTTAAATAATCATTTGCAACTCTAATAGCGTTAGGAATACCACTTCTTAAAGTATCATATGTATCTACTAGAAATACACAATTGTTTGGATTAGATTTAGCATATCCTAAAAACGCTTCATATTCACTATCTGCTTCTGTAACAAGGGAGTGTGCCATAGTACCTAAAACTGGAATATTATATTTCATTCCGGCATAGGTATTACTTGTTCCACAACATCCTCCAATGTAAGCATTTTTACTTGCCTCTATTGCTGAATCTATTCCTCTAGCACGTCTTGCACCAAATTCCATTACTGGGATATTACCTGCTTCTTTTGTTATTCTTTTAGCTGATGTTGCTACTAAACTACCATGATTGAAGTTAGCAAGTAGTGCAGTCTCTAATAATTGAGCTGTAATAATATCAGCTCTAACTGTTAATACTGGTTCATTTGGAAATACTACTGTTCCATCTGGTACTGAATAGATATCTCCTTTAAATGTTAATTCTTTTAAATAATTTAAGAATTCTTCATTAAAAGTATTTAGTGTTCTTAAATAAGATATTTCTTGTTCTGTAAATTTAAAATTATTAATATAATTAATTGTTTCTTCTAATCCACAAGCTACTAAGTATCCTCCATCAAATGGATTATTTCTAAAGAAAATATCAAAGTATACTATTTCATCTTTTTTATTTTCATTAAAATAAGTTTGAGCCATTGTTAATTCATAAAAATCAGTCATTAATGTTTTATTCATATTATTCTCCTTTTTTTACTACGTTTATTCCTTGTTGTTGCATTAATAGTTTTGCAGCTTTTACATAATCTTGTCTTTCTTCTTCTGAATAAGTTGCAACTCCATCTTCATGAACATTTATTATATGTTTTCTATTATGTTCATCTAAGTAATTAGCAAGTCCTATTGATCCATTAACTACACATATATCTGTACAGCAACCAACTATATCAAATTCATTTAAACCTTTTTGTTTTTCCATTAGTTCTCTAAACTTAGGAGATTCCATAAAACTAGTAGAATTCTTTTTTATACTTATTGTATTTTCTTGATTTTCAAATTCTTTTAATTCATCTACTAAAGTACTTTCTGTTGTATTTTCTAGACAATGATTTGTATTACCAAATCTTTCAAATTCTACTGAATTTTCAGTATGTGTATCTTTAATAAATATGATTAATTTATCTTCTTCTTGAGCTTCTTTTATTAATTCTATTTGTCTTGGGATAATATCTCCTATTTTTTCATCATGGAGAACTCCTTCTCTTACAAATCCATTTATCATATCTACTATAATTAGACATTTTTTGTATTTTTTTAAGCTACTTATATCTTCCATTTTTTGATTCTCCTTTATATAGTATCTGTTATTATCATTATATTAATATCAATAAAACTAGTCAACAAAAAAAGTGATATTAAATATCACTTTTCATATTAGTTTGTCTATTAATAACCTTTGTTGTAATTACTTGAATAAGTTCCATATGTTGACTCTACAGTTCCATCTGGATATCTTATTACTCCATAAATAGTTTCATCATCAATCAAGTATTCTTGTCTTATTGTTAAGATTGAACCACTTTTATCTAATACTTTAGTATCTGTAAAATGGTATCTTCTTGATTCATCAAATTGATTATAATCATTAGTATAATTTTCTGGAGTTGAGAAGTGTTCTACGAATTCATCAGAGTATTTTAATGCTTCGAATAATCCTCCTCTATTTACTTCTCTACTTGATTCTATTGTTGTTTCATCTCCAATAAAGAATACTACATTAGTACCAATTGAATCATATGGATTATTATCTAAGTATTGAGTTTCTCCATTTACTATTTGATATCCATCTCTAAATATTACTTTTCCATCTACTATAAATTCATTATAGTTATATGTTTCAGTATTATTTACATTACTCCATCCAACTCTATTTCTTATACAATAACTTCCTGCATCTTCTAATGAAATACTTGGAGCATTTGTTCTATTTGATAAGATACTTGTAAATTCATCTTTTCCATAGAATGTATCTGAGTATGTTTCTGCTTCATCTTGTACTACTGGTTGTTCTGTAGGTTCTATATTTTCTCCACTATTATTATTTGTTGTTTCTTCTGGAATTACATAAGTAGTAGTATCCTCTATATTTTCAGCAGGTTGTTCCGTAGTAGTTGGAGTTGTATCATTATTTGATCTACTAAAATAACCATCTGATATCTTTCCTGTTAATGATCCAACTAAAACACATCCTGCAACTATCATAGCTACTGTTGTTCCTTTTATTTTCATTTAATATTCCACCTCAATGTGCACATATTATACCTCAATTTTTAAATTATTTCAAGTAAAAAAGCCTTAATATAAGGCTTTATAATTTAAACACTTTTTTATTTTGGGTACTTTTAATATGATTTCCTATTATATCCGATACTTCTAATATGGTTACAAAGGCACTTTCATCCATCTCTTCTACTATATGTCTTAATTCATATACTTCTATTCTTGTTAATACACAGTACATTACTTCTTTTTCTCCACTTATTAGTCCTTTACCTCTAATAGATGTAGTTGTACGACCTAAACGTTTATATATTTCTTTAGATAAATCTGTTCCTTTATCAGTAACAATTAGTGCTGCTTTTGCTTGTTCTAATCCTTCTGATACAAAATCTATTACTTTAAATGTAATTACATATGTTAATAGAGAATACATTGATCTATCGAATCCAAATATAAATCCAGCTATTCCAAATATAATTAAATTAAATGCTAATACTATTTGTCCTACACTAAAAGATGTCTTTTTACTTATTACTATTGCGACACTTTCAGTTCCATCTACACAACCACCGAAATGAATTACTATTCCTACTCCTAAACCATATAATGCTCCACCAAAAACTATTGCCAATAAAATTTCATCTGTAAATGGTTGCATTATTTCGAAGAATGCAATAAATAGAGAAAAGCATAACATTGAGTAAATTGCTCTTACTAAGAATCTTTCTCCTAAATTTTTATATCCTATAAATACAAATGGGATATTTAATACTATTACTAATAACCATAAAGGTATATTAAACAACTTAAAAATTATAATTGATATTCCTGTTACTCCACCATCTAGAATTGTATTTGGTATTAAGAAGCATTCTAATGCAGCTGCTGCTATAATTGTACCAACTGTTAACATTACAAAAGTAATAATATCTTTGGCTACTTTATTTTTTATTCTACTCATAACCATCATCTCCTATTATTTTTTATACATGTTGTGTAAATCTGTTTTTTCTTTATGTTCTTTACTTCCTTCAATAGCCTCTTGTTTTCTTAATTTATCTGATTTGTTATCTTTTTTAGGAGGATCTGTAGGAGGATTTACTCTTGCTTCATACTCTCTTTTTCTTTCTAATTCTTTATTAACATATACATATCCTTTTCTTACATCCTCTCCATCAAAATTTTGATATGCTCTTGTGAATAAGAATCTATATATAAACAATACTACAAATATTATTCCTATAAATGTTAATATTTGTACTAAGCTTTCTGCTTCTGGTCCTATTTGTGTATTTTTACCTATACCTATTTCATCAACTGTTTGTCCTATATATTCATCATATCCTGTATCATGTCTACAATTAATATTTTCACTTAATACTGATATATATTTTACTTTATCTAAAGTTTTATTTTTACCTAAATATTTATCACTTACTTCAATTATAAATGGTGTTTCTCCTTTTGATTTAATAATATGTACAGTATCTGAGTTTTCTTCTCCCATAGATGAACAATAATTAATAGTACCAATATTTTTTCTATCTTTATCGAATAGTGCGACTGAAATTGATATTGGTAAATCTTCATCTGAAATATTTTTTATATTACCAAATACTAAATAATTATTTGGATTAGTTATGTCTTTAATATCTTTAGTTTTATAGTAAAAAGATTGATAACTAAAATGATCTGTTACTATTGTAGTTTCTTTATCTATTGGTATTAATTCTCTTAATTCATAGTTTGCGGCATTTACTTTACCATACATAAACATTATTAATACAACTACTAAAACCTTTATGATTCTTTTCATATCATCTATTCCTTTCAATATATTTTTCTATATCTAGCCAATTAGTTAAATAATCATTTTTTAAATTGTATCTTTCTCTATCATCAAATAAAATACAATGTATTCCTTCTGAAGTAATCTTTTTATAATTATAAGGATCATCATCAATCATTATATCTATTTCATATCTTTTACATACATCTGCTTTAGTTTCTCCATAAGCTGATAGTATTACCGCATCTACTTCTATATCATTTTTCTTTAACCAATCATCTGTTATTTGAAACATATTTTTTACTGTTGGTACTGTACTATTAGAACGTGCAGTTATTATATATATTTCATTTCCTTTATTTCTTAATCTTTTTAGTACGTTTTGAACATTTCTTTTTACTTCTACATTTGTATATATATCTTCTAAATATATTCTAAAGAAGCCTTCTTTTAACATTTCATCATTCATTATATCTAGAGGATTCATATGAATAGCTTCTGAATATTTTTCAATTCTATCATGTACTATTTCTGTTGTTCTACAAATAGTATCATCTAAGTCTACCCCTATTCTCATTCTAATTCCTCCAATTTTTTTATTGTTTCATCTATATTAGTTGCTTCTATTAACTTAATTTTTAATTTCTTTTCTTTTATATATTTTTTAGCATCTTTATAATTTTTACCAGATGGAGATATAAATACTTCTGCTCCGGCTTTTTCTGCTCCTAAAATTTTATGTTCTATTCCACCAATTTGTCCTATTGTTCCATCTTCTTCTATAGTTCCTGTTCCTGCTATAGTTTTACCCTTAGTTAAATCTTTTTTTGTTAATTGATTATATATTTCTAACGTTGTAATTAATCCACCAGATGGTCCTGATTCTCTAGATTTAAATGTTATGTTTACTTTTGGATCTGTTTTATATTCTCTAACATATTGAAGTCCTACACCTAAGATTTTATGACCATTGCTTTCATATAAAGGACATTCTAGTTCTTCTTCTTTACCATTTCTTATTACTTTTACTCTTACTTTATCAGTTAATTCTCTTGTTTGTAGATACATCTTATAATCATCTATATTATCGTAAGTTATATCATCCATTGATAGGATTTGATCTTGTACTTTTAAAGGAGATTCGTATTCACTATCAAATGTTGTAATAATATATAGTTTGGATGATTTTAATTCTACTTTTTTATTTGCTAAAGTATATGCCCAATATGTAGCTGTACCATTAGCAGTTTTTAAATCTAAATTACTTCTAAATTCTACATCTTCTAAACTTTCTTTTATATCATACTTATAGAGATTAGCATCTTCTCTTTCCCATGATGGTATTATATAGCTTAATAAGAACGAAAATACATTACCATCTAATTGTGTAACATAACTTATATTAAACGAACCTTCACTTTTATAACTATCATTTACTTTTATTCTACTTGATACATCACTTGCTCCTCCACCGATAGTTATATAGTAATTTACAGGTATATTCATTAATAATATTATAAAGGCTGTAAATAATAATAGTTTCCAATCACTTAGGAAGTCTTTAATTATGTCAATTATAAAATTAAATATTTTCTTCATCTTGTATATCACCTTAATATAATTATAACAAACAATATAAAGAATTTCTTAGAAAAATACAAATTAACCTGTATTTATTGTCAAATAAAAGGTATCTATAAAGATACCTTAAACTTTAACCTAAAAATGTAATCATGGCAAATCCATCACCTGAACTTAATATTTTACTATTAAGTCTACTTTTATCTAGTTCATCTAATGTTGAACTATGATTAAATCTTCCATTTTTACTATATAAAATATATGGTGTGTTATTTATATTAACGTCTGTTATTTGATATGTTTCTTCTCTTCCATCTTCATATTCAAAACAGTTGTAGCAAGAAGTTGTAGCTTCATTGATTATGAAGTCAGTTGTATTTGAGAATAAATAACTAGATCCTCCACCAGCACCTGTGTTTTCTTCTCCTGAAATAAATCCACCACAGAATCCATTACCTGCTCCTGCCATTGGAAAATCTGCTTTGGCAAAATTAGTGATTACTTCTGGTGTCGCTATTTCATCACAATCTGAGGCAAATCCACCATAGGCACATCCAGGATATTCAATTTTTATACTCCATGGTTCTTTATTGTTTTCTAGAGTTCTTTTCCATTCTCCAGATTGTTGACCACTTTCTCCAACAAATCCTCCGCCGCTTCCGCCTTTTCCTTTAATGGCTCCATTTTTATAATAAGAGCCCCCGCCTCCGCCGGCTACTAATAAGAAAGATGTGTTGCTAGGCAATTTACCTGTCTCTGTTCCTGGGGCATTCGAAATACTAGTTGCTCCTCCTCCGGAACCAACCGTTCCACCTTTTACATATTGAGAAGCTCTTCCTCCACCATTTTCTCCACCATCAACAATTTCATCATCACTAATTTTTCCTTTTCCACCAACAAGGACATATAAAAATGTACCTTTTTTGGCAGTTACTTTTGCTTCTATATATCCACCATATCCCATTTCTGAAGGATCAGCAGATAATGCTCCACCTGCGGCACCCCAAGCTTGAAGTAAATATGTACCGTTTGCTGGAACTTCATATACTTGTAGTGCTCCATCTTGAGATGAGAATGATTCTTTAGCTGGTTCCCATACAGCATAAAGTGTTGTATCATTACTAAATCTTTGGTTAGATCCAACAGAATAGTCATATCCAGTCGTTGCTGTTTCACTAGTTGTCCATCCAATTAATGTTGCTCCATCTTTATGAACGCCATTTTCAACTGTAGCATATGGCATTCTTACCACTTCTCCTACTGGAACTGTTACTGGACTTATTGATCCAGTTGCTCCTTCTCCTAGAACAAATCTTACTGTATATTTTGCTTCTTCTGGCACTGGTATATCTAGACCTGAAGACATATCTGATAATTTAGATGTAAAATCTATTGGTGCAACTATATTGATACCATATCTTGTTGATAACTCTGGATGATAGAATCCTATATAAATAGATAATACATAATCTTGTGTTACTTCAATTAAAATGTTATTTATGGATAAATCTTTTTGTTCACGGCATCCTGTTTCAGTTCTTGAATTACAAGAAACCACTTTTCCTGAGGCATTTGTCTTAACATATGAACTTCCTAAATCTGGTAATTCATATTTTTCCATTTCTCTATCAGGATCTCCATATTTAACTATAAATTCATCATCTAATGTTGGATTTCCTTCTGGATGGGCTATTGATTGTGTAAATCTTTGAGTTACAACTAATTTCCTTTTTGTTCCATCTGCTAAATTACAATCAACAGTATGTGTTACTTTTTTAGTAGAATTATCTACTTTTCTAGTATATCTAGCATTAGTTAAACCTATTGTTATAAAGTCATCTTGTATATCTTTTGTTAATAAATTCTTATAACTATAAATTCTTGTTTTATAGTTTTCTGTCATTCTTTTATCATTATAGGCAGATATTGTTGAGAATAATGACATTGCTACTATAACTACTAGTACAAAACATACTAATACTTCTACTATTGTAATTCCTTTATTATTTAATTTTTTCATTATCTATTCACCTCCATTGAGGCAAATGAATAATAGTTATTACTATCTTTTTTATGTTTAATTGTAATAATTACTCTATATTTAGAATAGTTTAATGACTGAGTTGTATAATCTGGAAGAGTTAAAATATAATCTTGGAATGCTGATGAGAAAACTTTTCCTTTATATATCTTCTCACAGTATGCTTTTGCTTTATCTATTTGATCTTCTGAAGCTTCTGCTATTTTTACTCTTTTCTTCATACAATCATTATAGTTTTTATCTACGCAAGCTTCTCTTGCTTCTCCTTCTGCTTCACCATAACACATTTCTAATTCTCTATTTAATTCTGTTTTATTAACAGGGTGTTTATTGGTTTTAACAGTAGTTTTAAAATCTGGTCTTACTCCACCTATTCTATAATTAGTTATATATATTTCACAGGCATTTCCTGTATCTATATCACAATTTTGTATTTCTAGAGAGTTTACTAAGTTAATACAAACATCTTTTTGATTATCTACAGAATCAATATCACTACATTCAAATCTCATATATCCATATTCTTGCATAAATGCTTTTTTAGCATCAGATGGCTTATATGCAGCAGACTCTACTAGTTTTTTAATCCAATAGACAGCATATTTACTATCTACATCATCGTAAGTTTCTCTTTTTTCATATTCTCCTATTAGGGGGTAAAAATTACTGTACACCATTGTAAATAAAACCATTAAAAAAACAGTTACAATAAGTGTTTCCGCAAGAACGAATCCATTTTTGTTTAATTTTTTCATTTTTCATTCTCACTCTCCTTGATATTCTTATGAAATTATTATATAATAATTTATAGTAAAATACCATAGAAAACTGTCAATATTTTTTTATTTGACTACTATTTATGATAAAAAGGATAAAAGGATAAGGGGTTGAAATGATGGTCCAATTTGACGTTAAGAGAATTCAAAGTGGAACTGAAAGTTTCATGGTATCATTTGATTTTACTAAGACACCAGTAACTCAAATAGCCGACTATATTATCATTGCTGCTTCTAAATATAATGCATCAGATATTCATTTTGATCCAAGAGAAGAAGGAATGATGGTTAGATTTAGAATTGATGGTGATTGCCAAGATTATACCTTTGTTCCTAAAGCATATGAAAAGAATTTAACTACTAGACTTAAATTAATGGCAAACATGAATATTACTGAATCCAGATTACCTCAAGATGGTGCAATCAAAGGTAATTTCGGAGATCAATATTTAGATATGCGTGTGTCTGCATTACCACTTAATGAAGGTGAAAAAATAGTTATCCGTATTTTGGACTATACTAGAAGTTTACAAGGTATTGATTCTTTAGGATTCCATCCAGATAATCTTGCTAAGATCAAAAGAATGATGGGTATTCCAAATGGTATTATTCTTACTACTGGAGCTACTGGTTCCGGTAAATCAACAACTACTTATTCCATTCTACAAGGATTAAATAAACCAGAAACAAATATAATCACTGTAGAAGACCCAATAGAAATGAACATTGAAGGTATCAATCAAGTTCAAGTTAACTCTGAAATTGGAATGACTTTCGCAGCTGCCCTACGTTCTATTTTACGTCAGGACCCAAACGTTATTCTTATCGGAGAGATTCGTGACTCTGAAACTGCACAAATTGCCGTTCGTGCATCTATTACTGGACACTTAGTTTTATCTACAATCCACACCAATAATGCACTTGCGACTGTTGAACGTTTACTTGATATGGATGTTGAAAGATACTTACTAGCGACTGCTCTTACTGGTATCATTTCTCAAAGACTTGGTAAAATGCTTTGTGAAGATTGTAGATATCAAAGAGAAACTACTAAATATGAGAAAAAAGTATTTAAAAAATATTTAAACTTAGATGTTGCTCATGTATGGGATGCCAATCCTAAAGGATGTGAACATTGTCGTAGAGGATATCATGGACGTATTGCTTTCCATGAAGTTCTAGAATTAGATGATAATATTAGAAGTGCATTAAGTAATGAAAAACTTGAAAAGAAAGAACTTGCTAAAATGGTTTACTCAGGAAAAACTATTACAATGTTACAAGATGCGTTAATTAAATGTTTAGATGGAAAAACTTCATTTGAAGAAGTTTATAAGAGTATCGAAATTGAAAATGAAGATGATGACAACTATGAAAATGAATTAGATAAGGAAATAATGAATTCTATTCCAGAAGAGTCTTATGAGAAAGAATCAGATGATGATTTATTAGATACTCCTGCTTTAAATGAATTATCCGATGTTGTTACGCCACCTGCATTTACGGCAGAAGATTTTATAGATAATGTTTCAGAAAAAGAAAATAATAATACTGAGCAAGCTGTTAATACTGGTGCTGTTACAGTAAATAATACAGTACCTGAGACAACACCTACTCAAATTAATACAAATAATTTAACAATCAATTCAATATATGCTGCAGAACAAACTAGTGCAAATGTTATGAATAATCAATCTTATACAGTACAACAGCCTGTTTCACCAGTTACTGCTCCTGT
>CALYOH010000025.1 GCA_945228905.1 uncultured Caryophanales bacterium | reverse complement strand
ACACGCGTAAGATCGTCGGCAGCGTCAGATGTGTATAAGAGACAGTAACAGTCTTAATACCCTTCTTACCCCACTCATATAATATCTTATCAATATATCTAAGACTAGATACTCCATTAAATACAGCTTCTTTTAATGCTTCTCTAATCAATTCTTCACTCATATTATTATCTAACCAAGCTGATATTATTTCTGCCTCTATTGGACTAAGAGTTCTACCAAACTCTTTTTCTATTAATTCATAAATATCAGAATTATTAATAACATCTTCTTGTTTCTTATTAATATCTTCTCTCATTATAGAAGTAATTTTAGAATAAAAACCATCTAATAATAATACCTCTTCTACAATACCTTTATCATTCTTTTTAACATCTACTTTTATAAATCCCTTATCAGTTAAAGAATCAACTAATCCCATTAATTCAGCTAAATTAATATTAAGTTTCTCGCAAAACTTGTTAGGATTAAATAAATAATTATCACCTAAATTATAAAAATACATTAAAAGAATAAACTCTTCTAAATTTAATTTTAAATTCTTATAATTCTTAAGTAAATATATAGGAATAACAATATTTCTATCCTTAAATATATCTACTAAATTAGAATTTTTCATTACATCAACTCCATTTACAAAAAGACTTAACTAAAGAATTTAGTCAAGTCAGATTCCCCATCTTGGTTACTATCTTTATTATTATCTTCAGTATTAGTATTAGCCCCACCACTTACAGGAACTTCAAATCCATCATTATCATCTAACAAGGAAGGATCAGGTGTACTATCATTATATGAGAATCCACTATCTCCAAAATTTAAATCAACAACTTGATTTCCACCACTAGTATTAGTATTATCATTTTCATCAAGTGTCTCTTCTTTTGTAGTATTTACACTATTTTCAACAACTGGTTCTGATAATTCAACCTTAACATTATTATTAAAATTCTTAACTTCTGGATCAAAATAACATAAATCATATTTCTTAGTAATTAATTTAATTAATACTAAAAGGAATGCTATACCAGACATAAATGCACATATAGCAGCAATAAATACACCAACAACTACAAGAGATAATGGAATACTTGCAACAAGTGCTATTAAATATATTTTACCAATCTTAGGACCAAAAGCACATTTAACTGCTACATAATTACTACCGATTGGTAAATATGCAAGTATTGTACTATCAATAAACATTCTAGAATGTAACATATTTAATATAATACCTTGAATAAAAAATAGTATTATTGTAATTACAATAGTTAAAATTAAAAGTTTAACTCCTTGTTGTTGAAACAAAATAATTAATTCACTAATTATACCTTTCTTAGTAGTATTACTAGCAACAATACCACTAGTAATCTCTTCATGAGTTAATCCATAGTATTTATCATATCCACCAACAGTACAATAAGGATTTTCATCTAAAACAGATATATATTTAACCTTAGAAGGTCCATTTTCTTTATCAGTATCTGTAGGAAAATATCTCTTAGTAACAGCTATATCAAAACTAATTATTTGGTTAGGAGCAATCTTTCTACGATTATTATCAGTACTATAATCTTTATCAGTACAATAAGTAAGAAAACCTATATTCTTTTTATTCTCATCATATAATAATACATCAATACTAATAGGTACCTTACTTGCAGATTTATTAACAATACCATTAAATTTTAAATGAGCATACCCATTATCATCTAATGCACTACTATATGTTAATCCATCATAAGTAAATAACTCTGTATCTACAGTTATAGGAGTATCTATAGGTATTAATTCCTTTACTTTATAAGTTTCTGCATTAACATTAAATCCAAATAAACATATAAATATAAAAATTATAGATTTTAATAACTTTCTCATCTAACCACCTCTTACTTATAGTTCTCTAGTATATAATTACAGATAGCTTTATTATCATTCTTTAATTTCCTATATAATATCTTATTTTCTAAGTCATCGTAAATATCTTTTAAATATTTTCCAGGTTTTTTATGTAGAATATCCATAATAGTATTAGAATCAATATCTATATCACTACTACTCTTAATAACTAAGTCAGCATAAGATTCAGTAATTTTCTTAATATCCATACCCTTAATTTCTCCAGCAACACTATTTACATATAATCCATATTTAAATAATGTATAAGGATCCATATTATTAAGTTCCATAACTCTATTAATATTCTTAATAAGATCTAATTCATTTCTATTAAAAGGATATTTATCAGTAACATTTAATAAACTCCATATACCTATTAAACTAGTAGTATTAGTTTCATTTAATTCCTTTAGTTTGGGTAATTCTAATTCTTTATCTAAACCAAATTCTAATAATAACTCAATACCTTTATGTTTATTAGGACTAATAAATATCTTTTCTAATTCACTCTTTTTACGATAATAAGATAAGTTTTTTAATAAATACTTAGTATCAGAAATAGCTCTTTTAACTTCATCACTAAGTTTAAAATCTAATATAGTTGCAAATCTAATAGCTCTAAGTATTCTTAAACTATCCTCAGTAAATTTATCTTTAGCATCTCCAACTGTATTGATTATTTTATTATCAATATCTTTTCTACCTTCTAAAAAATCAAGTATATTTCCTTCACTATCCATACATAAAGTATTAATAGTAAAGTCTCTTCTTAATAAATCAGGCATTAAGTCATCTATATACTTTATTTCTACAGGTTTTCTATTATTTAAATATTCTATTTCTTTTCTAAATGTAGTAATTTCAAACCTTACACCCTTCATCATTACAGTAACAGAACCATAATCTTCGTTAGGTAAACAACTATCTTCAAATATTTCTTTAATTTCCTTAGGAGTAGCATTTGTAGTAATATCAATATCATTTGATTCAATACCTAAAATATGATCTCTAACAAATCCTCCAACTATATATGCTTTATAAGAACGTCTTGTAAGTTCACTAAGTAATTTTAAAGCAATATCAAGCATCTAATCACCACCTATAATTATTATATCATAAATACAATAAAAGAACCTTTAAAAGGTTCTTTTTTTGTATTTAAATTACTTATTTACAGCGTCTTTTAAAGCAGATCCAGCTTTGAAAGTAACAGCATTTCTAGCAGCGATTTTAACAGTATCTCCAGTTCTTGGGTTACGTCCTTCACGTGCAGCTCTCTTTGAAGTTGCAAATGTTCCGAATCCAACTAGTGGAACTTTATCTCCTTTTACTAATGCTTCAGTAATTGCTGCAAAAGTAGCATCAATAGCTCTTGTAGAGTCAGCTTTAGTTAATCCTGTCTCTTTAACAACAGCTTCTACTAATTCAACTTTCTTCATAATTTATTTACCTCCCTATAAATTCTAAGCATGTTATGCTTACATATTAAAATTATCATGAAAAAATTTAAAAATCAAGATATATTAACCATTTTTACTAAGTTTTTCGCTTATTTCACTAAGCAATGTAATAATGTGTCCAACGGAAAACAACAAAACAGATAAAAGTGTTCCACAAAACCAAATTACTATCATTAATGAGTAATTAAATTGTGTAACTAAACACATATCAGAATAGAAATAAGAAGCAGCTTCGCAAGTTGCAAATAAGTTTCCAAAAACTATTCCCATGAAGAAGAATAATAGAAATAATCCAACTGCAAATATTTGATAAAAGTTTAAATCATATTCCTTAACATCACTAGTAACAGAGTTGAATTTAGGAAAATCTTTCTTTAATTTAGATATCTCATCAAAAAATTCCATTATTTCTCAACCCCTTTCTTTTTAGTTTTAGATGTCTTCTTAGTCTTAATATCCCCTACAGTATCGTCTATTTTATCTTTAATATCTTCTACAGTATCACCTATCTTATCTTTAACAACATCTATCTTTTCATCTATCTTTTTCTCTTTAATATAATCATTAGCTTTATCTTTTAATTCAATAAACTTTTCATCTAATTCTGTCTTATCTTTAATATTATCAATAGCCTCTTTAGCAAGATCTCTTAATTCATCAAAATTACCCTTATTATTAATATCTTTCTTCTTATCATCTAAATAACTTCTATATAAGTATATATATCTACCAAATAATAAATAGAATATACAATCTAAAAAAGCAATTATAACTCCACTAATCACAACAGTAGAAATTAAATTAACCACTAACATAACTCCTAATAGGAAAGCCATTATTCCATAATAAGTATCATTATTTATTTCATTAAATGGAGAATTGCCCAATTTAAATTCTTTCCATACTCTTGTATCTCTAAACATAGTATGAAATAAATATATAAGTACTGTTACATATAATAAGAATGATAATAAAGTATTAATTGAAAAAGATTGAATAACAGTAAGAAAAGAAGTAATTGTAATTATAAAATATATAAATACTAAAAATAGATTTAAGTAATTAAAATATCTCTTACCTACTTTAAATTTTAATAATATAAAGTATATAAGTACTAATAAATAGATAGAATTATGATTAATAATACTACTAAATATTTCTAAACTACTCTTTCCAACTACTGCAAATGACTGACTACAAACAATAATTACTAATATAGTTGTAATTACCAAAGTAGTAATAATACTACCATTATCATACCATTTAAGTTTATTTTTCTCCTTCATCCTATCACCTCTATTAAAATTATAACATAAATAATTTAACTTAAATATGATAACTTATTTTTCTTTTAAATTTTACAATTATATGATATAATACGTATGAATTGGAGGGGATATTATGAAATTACCTACAGTAGCTTTAGTTGGTAGACCAAATGTTGGAAAAAGTACTCTATTTAATAAAATAGTAGGAAAACAAGTTTCAATAATAGAAGATTTACCAGGAGTAACAAGAGATAGAATATATCAAGAAGCAACATATAATAAGAAAAAATTCTACTTAATAGATACAGGTGGAATAGATACAACTAAAATGGATTTCAATAATGAAATTAAAATGCAAGCAGAAATTGCTATAGACGAAGCAGATGTTGTTGTATTTATTGTAGATGGAAAAGAAGGTTTAACATCAAATGATTTAATAGTAAGAGATATTCTAAGAAAAACAAATAAAAAAGTAATAGTCGCAATTAATAAAATAGATGTAAAAGAAGCACAAGATAATATATATGACTTCTATGAGTTAGGTTTCGATACATATATTCCAATTAGTAGTATTCATAATACTGGTTTTATAGAATTAATGGAAGCAGTAACAATGAACTTCCATGAACATCCAGAAAAAGAAGATACTAGAATTAAATTCTCAATTATAGGAAGACCAAATGTTGGTAAAAGTTCATTAACTAATGCCCTACTAAATGAAGAAAGAGTCGTAGTGTCAAATATAGCTGGTACTACTAGAGATTCTATAGATTCTGTATTAAAATATAATAATGAAGAGTTTATTGTTATAGATACAGCAGGTATGAGAAAAAAAGGAAGAGTATTTGAAAGTGTAGAAAAATACAGTCTATTTAGATCGTTAAAATCAATTGATAGATCAGATATATGTATAGTAGTTATTAATGCTGAAGAAGGTATTATGGAACATGATAAACATATAGCTGGTTATGCAATAGAAAGAGGAAAAGGTCTAATCTTTGTAGTAAACAAATGGGATACTGTAAAAGATATATCTATTCAAGAATTTGAAAAACTTATGCGAGCAGAATTTCAATTCGCTACATATGCACCTATAGTATTCTTATCAGCCTTAACAAAGAAAAGAATACATACACTTATGCCAGAGATAGTAAAAGTAAAAGAAAACATAAAAAGAGAAGTAAAAACAAGTCTTTTAAATGAAGTAATACAAGATGCATATCAACTTAATTTACCACCCTCATATAAAGGTAGAAGATTAAAAATATACTTCACTTCTCAAACTGGTATTAATCCACCTAAATTTACATTTAGAGTAAATAGCAAAGGATTAGTACACTTCTCTTATGAAAGATACTTAGAAAATAAAATAAGAGAAAACTTTGACTTTGAAGGAACACCTATAACTCTACAATTTAAAAATAGGAATGGTGATGAATAATGATAATTGGTAGTAATAATGGTAATAACCATAATAATATGAATAATCAACCAAATTTCACATCAAATTTTAATGAAAGATTTAATGCTGTAAGAGAAAATCAAAAAAATAATTATGGCCCAGTAAATATGACTGAATCAACAAGAAATATGAAATACACTGATGTAAACAGTGCTAATGCAATGCAAGATAAAGCTTTCGCAATGCTTCAAGATAGACTTGCAAATGGAACTATAAGTCTAGAAGAATTCAATAAACAATGTCATGCGTTAGGAAAATTAAGAAATAAATAAAAAAGACTATTTTTTAGTCTTTTTTTATTATATAATATAATATGAGAATAAATAGAGGGATGTGTATATAATGATTAAATACTTCGATGTATATAAATCTACAAGAGGATATTATGTAAAAGAAGATGTTTGTAGAGATTTTGGAATTACTAATACTGGCGAAACAAAAGTTATAAGAGACGTAGTTTACTATAAAGTACCAGAAGAAACTATCTCATCAATAGAAGAAACTACTAAAAATGAAGCAATTCAATATAAAAGAAATGAATTAGCTCTTTTTGATTTGCAAATTGTATTTAATATAAAAGTATTAGTAGATAAAACAAATAATAAGAAATACATAAGTCTAATTAATGCTAATAAATTAAATATTACTGGTAATAGAAAAAATATAAATAATATTGTATATGTAGAAGTAACTGATAATAAGATCGAAGAAGTCAAAGAAACTACTAAAAATGACACAATTGCTTATAAAATGGAATATGAAGAAGTAGAACTTGAACCAGAAAGAAAACCAGCAAAGAACTTATTCCTTTATTATCATGATTTAATGACAGATACCCTTTATATAACAAGAGAAATATTAGACCTTGTTAGAGGTTTAGATATAGAAGTAGAAACCACTCCAAAAATAGTAGATAATAGAAACTGTTATTCAATAACTCCAGAAAAATTAAAAGAATTTGAAGTAAAATCAGTAGACTTTAGAGGAGTAGAAAAAATAATAAGAATAGAAACTAAAAAAGAAGATCCTTCAGAAATATTCGATGAAGAAGATCCAGTTATGCCATATAATGATGGAATATCTACTGTTGTAGATGAAGACTTAATGCCTTATGATGATAGTATTTCTACTGTAGTTGATGAAACAGATCCTGTTATTCCATATGATGATAAGATTTCTACAGTTATTGACGAAAGAACAATAACTTATAAAATAAGATCTGAAGTTAATAAAGCATTAAATGGATTCTTTAAAAAATCAAATAAACCATTTGTATATGATCCAGTTATGCCATATAACGATGACTTATCTCAAGTAGTTGATGAAGACTTAATGCCTTATGATGATAGTCTATCTACAGTAGTAGATGAAGATTTAATGCCATATAATAATAGTATTTCTACTGTTATAGATGAAGACTTAATGCCATATGACGAAAGACTATCAAGAATAGTTGATGATAAAGAAATAGAAGCAATTAAAGAAAATGTTAAAAGAGAATTTGAAAAATATTTAAAAGCTAAATTAGAAGAAGAAGACTTAATGCCTTATGATGATGATTTATCTACGGTTTATGATGAATCCGTTCTTTCTAATAAAATAACTTATGAAATTGAAAAAGCAATTAAAAAAGCTTTTATAAAATCAAATAAACCATTTGTATATGATCCAGTTATGCCATATAACGATGAATTATCTCAAGTTGTAGATGAAGACTTAATGCCTTATGATGATAGTCTATCTACAGTAAAAAGCAATGTAGAAACAGTAATTGTATATAAAGACATTAAAACTGGTAAATTATATATTCCAGAGTACTATGCAAAAACTAAAGTAAATGCAGAAACTATTCAAAATAAAAGATGTTATGAAACATCTATAGAAGAATTAGAAACTATTTATAATAAAAGATTCCTAATTATAGGAGTATCTATTAGACCAAAGAAAGTATTAAATATTACTATTTGTAATAATGATGGAGATCTATTTATATCTAATGAAATATTAAAACAATTTAATATAATAAGTCATTATTCTAAAATGATCTTAGTAAATAAAGAAATATTTACTCAAATTGGAAATGAAGAATTAGATAAAATAGAAAAAATTGACTTAGATAATACTACTGTTAATATTGAAATTAAAAAAATTGTAAAAATTAATAAATAATAGGAAGTGATTATATGTTCTGTTCCAAATGCCACACAGAAATACGTGATGAAAACATGCAATATTGTCCAAGATGTGGACAAAAATTGGATACAACAAGAACAAATAATCGCTTTTATTTTACTTCAACATTTAAAAATTCACAGAATGAACATAAAGACCAATATGAATATAGTAAAGAATATAGTGATATAGTTAAAGATAAAACTGATACTCATGAAGAACAATATAACTATAATAAAGACTATAGTAATGTTAAAAAAAATACTGCTGATGAACATCATACTCAATATAATTATAGTAAGAATTATAGTGATGTAGTTAAAGATCAAGCAGATGAGCATAATGAACAATATACATATAGTTATAATTATAGTAAAACAAGTACAGAAACAGTTACATCAGATGAAGATTATACAAAAGCTTATATAAAGACAAATTATTATAGAATTAAGAATAAAAAGTTTAATATAGGGGCTCTTATATTTGGACCATTCTATTGTATATATAGAAAAATGTACTCCTTAGGAATACTACTATTAATAATAGAATTATTATTTGTTTCCTCTATTGGAGGAGATTATACTACAGTAATTGAACTATTTATTAATTTATATCTTGCTATTAAAATAAATGAAATATATTTAAAGAAAGTTAGTACTAGAATAGATAATATTAAAAATAATAATCCTGATAAGTCCTCTACTGAATTAATAAAGATCTGTTCAGAAGAAGGAGGAACTCTACCAGTTAAAAAACTAGTAAGCGCAATAATCCTATTCATAATAATATTAAGTGTATTATCTACTATATATGAATTTGATAAATACATTGAAGAAGAAATAACAGAAGAAAATACTACATATACAATAAAAGAAATTACTTATACAAAACCAAATAATTTTACTGAAGTAAATTCAAGTGAACTACATAATTATATAAAAACTAATGATAGTAGTTGTTATTTAAATGTATATAGTATTTTATATCCAAGAGATGTAGAAGAATACTTATCAAGTAATAGTAATAGTTCTTCATATACATCTAAATCTAATATATTATCATATGATTATAGTGGAAAAAAATGGAATTATATAACTATGACTTCTAGCTATGGTAATAAAGATATATATGTTCATAAATATAATAATTACTTATATGTTTTTACATTTGAAGGAGATTGTAAAGATTATATTTATGAAATTATAAATACTGTTGAATATAATAAAAAGGATGAATAATCATCCTTTTTTAATTTACTTTAACTTTATTAATTAACTCAGTATAGTAATTATATAAGTCTTTATTTTGAAACTTAATTTCTCCATTTTCAGTAACCCAAGAATCACTATAAGTATTTAAGAAATTTAATACTTCTAAACTAGTATCTATAATATTTTGTACTTTTACTTTAGTATTAATAAGTAACTCTTTATTACTATTTAATTCTTCTAATATAGAATCATCTAACATAAGTTCTTGATATAGTTTAATTAACTCTTCATCATCAGTTTTATCATAAATATAACTAGTAATAGTATCTTTATCAGTTTTAGATATTAATTTATCTATATTCTTATCAAACTTCTCTTTTGTATCTTTTAAATACTCTCTAGATTCTTTAAATTCAGGTCCATCAGAAACATAATTATCATATGATAAAACCTTCATTAAAGTAGTATCACTTAATACTTTAGAAACATCTTGTAATCCAGTAGCATAATCATCTAAATACTCTTTAATAGCCTTTTCTACTATCTTATATTTACCACTAGATTTAATTCTAGTATTATATCTATCTTTTGTAATATCTAACTTAGATAAAGCTTCTACTTCTTTTCTAAGTCTATTCTCACTAGTAGCATCTCTTAAAAATAAGAAACCTAAAAGTAGAAATACATCTAATATTATAAAACAAAATACAAAGAAAAATGTTTTTCTATCTTTCATAGTATCACCTAAATCACATCAACGATTTCTTCTATCTTATTTAATACCTCTTTAACCCCTAATTTAGTTACACTAGAGAAAACAACTAAGTCGTCTCCAATAACTAAGTCTAAATCTTTTAATAATGTCTTTAAATTCTTTTCTTTCTTACTACCAGATACCTTATCTGCTTTAGTCGCAATAACAGTAACTGGTAAATTATAATATTTTAAGAAATTATACATTAATAAATCATCCTCAGTAGGTTTATGTCTAAAATCTACTAACATAAATACTCTTTTTAATTGTTCTCTTTTTTCTAAGTATTCTTCTATCATCATACCAAACTTAGCTTGAGTATTTTTATCAACAGTAGCATATCCATATCCAGGAACATCTATTAAATAGAATTTATCATTTACTCCATAAAAATTTAATGTTTGAGTTTTTCCAGGTTTAGATGAAGTATAAGCAAGATTCTTTCTACCCAAAATAGTATTGATAAAACTACTCTTACCCACATTACTTCTACCTACAAGTAAAAACTCAGGTCTACCATTATCAGGATATTGACTACGACGAGTAGCAATAATATCCAAATTAGCTTCTTTAACTACCATTTAAATCACCTCTTCATTATATAAAGATAATTCTAAATCTAAATCCTTCATTACTTCTATTGCAGCATCTAGTGACTTAGCTTTAACTCCAGATGCATACTTATGTCCTCCACCACCATGTTTTTCAGCAATCTTATTTATTTCAGGTCCTCTAGATCTAATAGAAACTCTATATTGATCATTCTTTTTATCTTCAGTAATAGTAGCCCATACAAGTATCTCTTTAATATAATTAAAGTCATTAACCATATTACCTGCAGAAGCACTATCTACTCCTAACTCATTAATTACTTCATCAGTTACAACTATATATCCTAACTTATTAGGAGTAACTTTCATATTTAATGAAATATATCCTTGTAATCTAACTTCTGATAAAGGTCTTAAATAGATCTTTTCATATGCCTTACCCATATCAAAAGGATATTTGTCTATCAACTTAGATACTATATTAAATGTATTAGAAGAACAACTATTAAATAAGAATCTATTAGAATCAGATACTAATCCTAAATATAATAATTCAGAAATATTACTATCACATAATAACTCAGTATTATCAATAATATTCATTATTATTTCACAAGTAGAACTCTTATCATCTTCAATTATTTCTAAATCACAAAATTTTTCAATAAATGGATGATGATCTATTTTAATAGAATAAGCACCCATAGAAAAATCTAAAGAATCTACCCTTCTCTTATCAGGAGTATCAGTTACTATTAATAAAGCATTCTCTAACTTTTCTAGTTTATCTAATTTACCTAAATGAGTAAATCTAGAACTACCAGTACCAATCGCAATAACTTTTTTATCAGGATAAGTAAGCTTAATAGAATCTCTAAGTGCTAATTGACTACATAAAGCATCAGGATCAACACCAATATGTCTAGCAATTACAATAGTATCATACTCTTTAATTTTGTTAATAACTTCATTATACATTTAACTAACCCTTTTCTAAATCAATTTTAAAGTATCTCTCGCAATCATTAACTCTTCATCTGTAGGAATTACATATACATCAATCTTTGAGTCATCAGAGCTAATTTTAACAGTTTCTCCTCTTTTATTATTTAAGTCTAAATCTATTTTAACTCCTAAGCAAGATAACTTCTCACATATTTCTCTTCTAATAGGAATATTATTTTCTCCAACTCCAGCAGTAAATACTATAACATCAACACCTTCTAAAAGTACATAGTATTGTGCAATATAATCTACTACTCTACGAACATATTTATCTTTAGCAACAATAGCTTTATGATCGCCCTCATCACATTTACTAACTAAGTCTCTCATATCACTACTATATTCACTAAGTCCAAGTACTCCACTTTTTCTATTTAATGCATCTATTACTTCAGAAGCATTCATTCCCTCTTTTTCCATAATATATGGAATAATAGAAGGATCTATATCTCCACTTCTAGTTCCCATCATAATACCTGCTAAAGGAGTAAATCCCATACTAGTATCAACACATTTCATATCCTTAATAGCAGTAATAGAACCGCCATTACCAATATGACAACTAATTAATTTAAAATCATCTCTACCAAGAAGATTCTTAACACAATCAGCTATATATCTATGACTAGTACCATGAGCTCCATACTTTCTAACAGCATAATCTTCATACCATTTATAAGGAACTGGATATAAATAATTTACTTCATCCATACTTTGATGAAAAGCAGTATCAAATACACATACCATAGGAACATTTGGTAATACTTCTCTAAAAGCATTAATTCCTAGTAAATGTGCAGGATTATGTAATGGAGCAAATTCTTTTAATTCTTCAATATTCTTAATTACTTCATCAGTAACAAGAACAGATTCACTATAAACATTTCCTCCAGATACAACTCTATGACCTATACCATCAATTTCATCTAATGATTTAATAATCTCAAGAGCAACTAACTTCTCAAGTAATGCATTAACAGCATCAGTATGATTATTTAACTCTATCTCTTCAGATATCTTCTCACCATTATATTTAATGTAATAACTACTACCATCAATACCTATTCTTTCAAAATTACCAGATGAAATAACAGTTTCATCATTCATATCGAATAAAGTAAATTTTAAGGAACTGCTTCCTGCATTGACAGATAAAATCTTCATAACATCACTCTTTTCAAATCTACTAATATTATACAACAATAATCTAAATAATCAAAGTAAAAGATACATAACAAAAAAGACTAGTTTAACTAGTCTTTATTTATTAATTTATAAGTATCTTTAATAATCATTAATTCCTCATTTGTAGGAACTACCCATACTGGAATCTTAGATTTCTTAGCAGAAATAACTCCTTCATGCTTATCTCTATATCCAGCAATTGAATCATTAGCTTTATCATCAATTACTATTCCTAAAGGTGCTACTCTCTTAATAATTTCTGCTCTAGCATCAATACAATTTTCTACAACACCAGCATTAAAAACTTAAGAATCTACATTACCTTCTAATTCAATAAAGTAATCAGCTATATACTTAGCAACTCTATCATTGTACATATTAAGTGCAAGAATTGCTCTTTCATCACCCTTAGCTGCAGCATCTTCAACATCTCTAGCATCACTGAATCCACTAATTCCAAGAAGACCACTCTTCTTATTTAAATCATTAGTAACATCACCAATAGTCATATCTGCTTCTTTACAAACATACTCTAAGATAGATGGATCAATAGAGCCACTACGAGTTCCCATCATTAAACCATCAAGCGGTGTAATACCCATTGTAGTATCAAAACACTTACCATCTTTAATAGCACTAATACTTGCTCCACTACCAATATGACATACTATTAAGTTAACATCTTCTTTACCTAACTTTTCTTTCATAACAGTAGTTATATATTTATGACTAGTTCCATGGAAACCATACTTTCTAACTCCATATCTTGTATACCATTCATATGGTACTGGATACATATAGTTTTCTTTAGGCATAGTTTGATGGAATGCTGTATCATAAACAGCTACCATTGGAACATCTGGTAATACTGCTTTTAAAGCTTCAATACCAGCAAGATTTCCTGGATGATGTAGAGGTCCTAACTTAGTTAAATCTTTAATATCTTGAATAACTTCATCAGTAATAATAACTGAATCACTATATTTTTCTCCTCCATGTAGTACTCTATGTCCTACACCCTTAATTTCATCAAGTGATTTAACTGCACCATGTTTAATTAATTCATCAAGTAATACTTCTACAGCATCAGTATGATTTTTTAAGAACTTAGCTCCTTTAATTTTTTCTCCATTAATTTTAGTAGTCCAAAAACTATCTTCTAATCCAATCTTTTCAATATAACCACTAATAATAACTTTCTCTTCAGGCATATCAAATAATTGGAATTTTAATGAACTACTACCTGCATTTACACATAAAAATTTCATACACTCTCTCCTTTTCAATCAAATTTAAATTATCAAAACAAATAACAAATGTCAATACTATAATAAATCACTATATTCATCTATTTTATCAGTAACAACAATAGTATTCATACTATTAATAGCTTCATCTATCATACTATTATAATCAAACTTATTTTCTTCATATATAGCAGTATCTATCTTAGGATTAATAACAGGATGTTTAGGTACAAATACAGTACAACAATCTTCGAAAGGCAAAATACTAATATCATAAGTATCTATCTTACGAGCAATATCCATAATCTCTAATTTATCTAAACATGCTACTGGTCTAATTACAGGTAGATTAGTAACACTATTAATAACGTTCATACTTGTAAGAGTTTGACTAGCAACTTGACCTATACTTTCACCATTAACAATAGCATATCCCTTATATAGAGAACAAAGTCTTTCCATTATTCTATACATCATTCTTCTCATAATAGTAATACAATAATCTTCTCTCACATTTTTATATATATTTTCTTGGATATTTGTAAAATTAATAACATGTAGATTAATCTTATCAGTATAAGCACTTAACTTTCTACATAAACTAATAACTTTCTCTCTAGCTTCTAAACTAGTATGTGGAATAGCTTCAAAATAAACAGCATCTAATTCTACTCCTCTTTTCATAGCAAGATATCCTGCTACTGGAGAATCAATTCCACCACTAAGCATTAATAAACCTTTAGGTTGAGTACCAACTGGATAACCACCTATTCCATTATAAGTATCATAATATACATAAGTACCATTCTCCCTAATTTCTACTTTTAATAATAGATCAGGATTATGAACATCTACTTTAATATTATCAATATTTTTTAATATTATTCCTCCAAGAATTCTATTGAAGTCTTGACTATGAATAGGAAATTCTTTATCACTACGTTTAGTCTCAACTTTAAAAGTTTTAAACTCTTTTTCTTTAGCAATCTCTAATACTAAGCTTTTAATACTTTCTTCTTCACTTTCACATACATAAGCAACACTATAAGTATGAATACCGAATATTTTATTAATAATATTTTTAATATCTTCTAAGTCATTATCATTAAAACAAATAGTCATATTAGCTCTATCTTTAAATATACTAACATCATATCCTTTTAATTTATTCTTAACAGTATTAAATAAAGTCTTAATAAAGTAATTTCTATTACCCTTTTTAGTACTAAGTTCACCATATTTAATAAGTATTACTCTATTCATATTATCCCCTCCAACACGGTTATTTTACCATAAATTATAAAAAAAAAGAAGATTATTTATCTTCTTCTACTAATTCTCTTGTTCTATAGAATGTCTTTTTAACAACTTTACAAGCAGTAATACCATCTGTAAAGTAAGCATTAGTTCCATAAGTTCTATTTACATAAAATACTAAATAACTACTTGGAACATATTGTTCTAATATATTAGAACCATTTTCTTCACAATTATATAATTCCATTGATTGAGCATTTGGTTCAGTAATTTCTTCCTCTTGCCATTCTCCAACTTTATAAATAGGAGCATTATCTAAATTGTTAGCAAATACTCCATCAATTAAATATTCATCACATTTAATAGTAACATATCTACTTTGCCCTTCAGTAATAACAAATGATTCTGCTTTATCACATTTATTCTTAGAAAAAGGACTCTTAAAATCATCTACTAAATTATGACTAACTACTTCTCCTAAAGAAACATTATCAGGATTCTTAAAAGTATCTAAGTTAGTATAAACAGACTTATTAAAATTAACCGCATCAGTTCTAAACTTAGAAAAATCCTTTGAATTAGCAACACCTAAAGTACTATAAAGTAAAAATGCTATTATTGCTATTATAACTACTAATATAGTTAATGTTTCAAACTTACCTAAACCACTATTATTTATCATAAACACTCAACAACTTTCTATATATATTTTCATCAACAACACTAGTTGATTTAATAGAGATATCTAAAGATTCTCTATATTCACCTCTATAGAATTTATCTTCTGCATCAGCAAGTCCCTTATCAACTTCATCATAACTAGATCTATACCTATTAGCATATACTATAGCCATTTCAGCAAGTTGTGCAGTCTTAATCATTTCATTAGTTGTATTATATAATTTTAAAACTAAATCTCTTGCAGTATCAACTCTAGTATTTAACGTCTTAATAACAATAGGTTTCCTATCTAATTCTTTTCTAACTTCTTCTAAAGCCTCTCTAGCTTCACTTAATTGAACATAGTATGCTTCAGCAACAACAGGTAATCTATAACTTCTAATCTTATTCTTACATTTCTTTAAGAACTCTTCAATTTCTCCTAATTGTTCTCTTGCTCTAACTTCATCATCATACATATTTCCTAATGATTTTAAAGCCTTATCAAATTGTTGTTCCATATCAATTAAACGATTAGTTAAATTATCTACTTCTTCATTTAATAACGAATAAGGACAAGACTTAGATTCATCTTTAAGTATCATTTTCTTATAATCATCATTAATAACAACTAAAATTTTATTAACTGCATCAATAATATCAACATCTTCATCAGATAAATCATACATACTCTTAATATCATCCATTTGAGCATATACATCACTAACTAATTGATTAGTCTTCTCTAATCTCTTTTCAAAGTCTTTAACAGTTTCTTCATAAACTTTTCTAGATAATCTTTCTTTTTCAAAATCTACAAATAATGAATCATAATATTCAAGTAAAGTTCTTAAATCAAACATACAACCTTCAAGATTAATCATCTTAACTTTATCTAAAATAGATTCAATATTCTTTTTAGATTCCTCTATATTATATTCAATATTTAAGTAATCAAGAACATATCCCTTTTCAGTCATATCTTTATAAGTACTTTCTACTTCTTTCATTCTATTAGGAATAATAGTCTGTGCCATTAATAACACATCAGGTAATTCTCTAATAAGAATATCCATATGATCTATCATATTATCTAATGCCTTACATATATGAACCACTTCATTATAATCATTAGATTCCATTACTTTTTCAAAATCCAAGAATCTCTTCTCAATATTTTCTAATTGTAATTCTACAGATTCTTGCATAAAACCATATAGTTCTCTATGTTCATTAAATTCTTTATTTAACTCTCTATATTTAGTTTTTAATTTAATAACAATTGCTCTATACTTTTCTTCACTTAAAGTAATATCTTTTATTTCTTCGAGTAAATGTTCAGCAGCCTCTCTTACTTTATAAATCTCTATTTCAGTTTTAGCAATTCTATAACCACAATTCTTATAATCTCTCTTATCTACATATATATCTAAATCAATTAACATATCATCAATAAGAGTTAATCTCTTTTCTCTAATATCTGTAAATTTTTCTTGCCATTTATTATACTTCTCTTCAAGCCTATCATTTTTAATAATAGGTTCTACTTTAGATAATTCCAAAAGAACTGGAGTTGATGCGACTTGATTTCTTTCAATCTCTAGTTTCTTTAATTTATTTCTATAATATTTTGTTTCAGCTCTCTTAACAAAATGAAGTATAACAATAACAATTACTAAAGATAGTACAACAGCAGATCCAATAATTAAAAATTGTCCTTGCATATCTTCACCTCTATTCTTACAAATATATTTTAACACATTATAAAATCATTTTCCATATACATAATTAAATTATATAAATAATCAATAAATATAAAGTAATTCTTGACAATAAAACCTTTATAACATATAATTAAAAATGCAAATTCCTTGAAACAGCGGGATTTGGAATATTTTAAAGTGTTTTTCGTATCATTCAAGTAACTATTGCTGTTTGTGCGAAAGAATAGGAAAAACTCCCTAGAATATGACCAAACCATTCAAGATTTGTAATATTTAAGAAAGGAGACAAAATTATGGCAAGATATACTGGACCAAATTACAAAAGAGCTCGTAGAGTTGGATTCTCAATCGAAGAAACTGGAAAAGAATTAGCACGTCGTCCATATGGACCAGGACAACACGGTAATGACCGTAAAGGTAAATTATCAGATTATGGAACTCAATTAAAAGAAAAGCAAAAAGTTCGTTTCATGTATGGTGTTAATGAAAGACAATTCAGAAAAACTTTCGAAGAAGCTCGTAAAATGAGAGGTTCTAATGGTGAAAACTTCTTAAAATTACTAGAATCAAGATTAGATAACTTAGTATATAGAATTGGATTTGCTTCAACAAGAAGAGGAGCAAGACAATTAGTTAACCATGGACATGTAACAGTTAATGGTAAGAAAGTTGATATTCCATCATATAGAGTTAAAGTTGGAGATGTAATTTCAATTAAAGAAGATCATAAGAACTTAAAAGTTGTTGCTGAATCTTTAGCAAAAGTAACTAAGAGAGTTGAATTCATTAATTATGATGAAAACAAAATGTCAGCTACTTATGTAAGATTACCAGAAAGAAATGAATTAAATGCTGATATTAATGAAGCATTAATCGTTGAATTCTACAACAAATAAAAATAAAAGAACTCATTCTGAACTAGTCAATAAAAAGTAGACAGTTAAAAAAGAACTTTTAAAACCCTGATTCAATTTTATATTGAATTGGGGTTTTATAATTTAATGCATAGCTAAGTCTTTTATTAGTGATTTATTTACTGGATTAATGTTGGTGTTCCAGCTTTAGACATTGATCTTTGGATATTAAATTCGTTTAGAAGATTGTTATAAGTCATAGAAGAATAAACAGAACCTTGGTCAGTATGTAAAATGACAGGTTATTCAATTTGTTCTTCTTTTATTTTGTTTAAAATTTGAATTAAACCATCATAGTAAGTTTTTTTATATCCTTTTCTAGAAGATAGACCATATCCAACTATTTCTTTATTCCATGCATCAAAATATAATGTTAATTCATAATATATATTTTTTACCCAAAATGATGTCATGCTAAATACAATTACTTCAAATAGTCTTTTTATTTTTTTCCATCCACTCCATATAAGATTACAAATGTTTCGTGTTCATCTTCTAGCTTTTTCCACTGATAATATTTTCCTTGATATTTTATATCATTGTATTTGCATAATCCGTGAACATAATTATCAGTATAATATACTCCATATAAATTTCTAATGTATCTATTAATCCATCTATATCCATGAGCTTTATATTTACTATGGACTTTTTTAACTAGTTCTAAGTCATTTTATCTAGTTATTTCTTTTAAACCTGGATTGTATATTTATATTTTCATTTATAATATCCAGATCTACTTATAGACATGTAATCACATAATAATTTTGTGAAATATTTGTTTTTATATTCATCGATTATTTTATATTCTTGTTGAATGTAGTAACGAATTCCTTTTCTTGACCAACTCCTTTCACATTGTAACCTTTTTTATCTAGCAATCTTTATTTTTTTCTTCATTAATTCTAGCTCAAGTTCTTCAATTTTATTTTTTTGTTTTTTCAAATGTAATCCTACATTAGGATTTTTGTAGCAAGTTTTTCCAGATAATAAAAATGTAGACAGTATCTTTTTAAAATGTAACCTATAAAGTGGACTCAAAAAAAGAGAGACCTACTTTATAGGT
>CALYOH010000024.1 GCA_945228905.1 uncultured Caryophanales bacterium | reverse complement strand
AATATGAAAAAGAAAAAGAACCGTTAAAAAACGGACTTTAGTCTAAAAATTTACGTTGTTTTGTTAAGATAGGAGTGTGTAAAATGGAAGATAAGAAAGTTCCAGAAGATAACAAAGTACAACCAGAACCAGTACAAAAAGTAAAAAGTCCAAAAAAGAAAAAAACAGGACATATAGTATTCTTTGTATTTTTAGGAATAATAGTATTAATTGCTATAGTATTAGCAATATTAGTTTTTACAGGGACATTAGGTAAGAAAAAGACATCTACTGAAGTTAAACAAACAAATACAGAATATAGAATGACAGGTAATGACTTACAAGATTTCGATTTAAGTTTCTTAAAATTAGAAAATAAAGAAGAAAACAAAGTATATAGTCCATTATCAATAAAGTATGCTTTAGCAATGTTAAATGAAGGAGCAGATGGTGCAACTAAAGAACAAATTGCTAATGTAATTGGAGAATACAAAGCTAAAAAATATATAAATAGTGAAAATATGTCTTTAGCAAATGCATTATTTGTAAGAGATTCATTCAAAGAAAATTTACAAGAAGATTATATTAAGAGTATAAAGACTAAATATGATGCAGAAGTTATTTTTGATAGTTTTAAAGATGCATCTACAATAAATAACTGGACTAGTGATAAAACATTTAAACTTATAGATGGTGTATTCTCAGATGAAGACATGGTAGAATTAGAATATGTATTAGTAAATGCACTAGCAATCGATATGAAATGGCAAAATCAAATTCACTGTGATTACTCTGCTAAAAATAGAGTACCATGCTACAATAATGGAATATATTCAGTAACATATCTACATGAAAAACTAGAAGGAGAAGATTATCAATATTCAGAAACTAGCTATCCATATGCAGGAGATAGTTCTTATCCTAGAATTAACTTTAATGGAATAGATAAAGTTAAAACTTCAGAAGTTTTAGGAAGTTTCAATAAATATGATATAGTTAAAACTTTAGGTGAAGATAAAATTAGACAAGAAGTTGGAGATGCATATAGAAAGTGGCTTGAAGAGCAAAAGAACAGCGAGAATAAATGGGAATATGAAAATGCCGAAAAAGACGTTGATAAGTATCTAAATCAATTTATAGAAGAATTAAATAAAAATTATGGACAAGAAGAAATATCAACAGACTATTATTTATATGATGATGAAAAAGTAAAAGTATTTGCAAAAGACCTACAAGAGTATGATGGAACAACTCTTCAATATGTAGGAATTATGCCAAAAAATGATAAATTAACAGATTATGTTAAAAATACAACAGCAAAAGATGTTAATAATATAATTACAAATTTAAAAGAATTAAAAATAGACAATTTTGAAGAAGGATATGCAACAATAATATCTGGTAATATTCCATTCTTTAAATATGAATATGAACTTCAATTAATGGAAGATTTACAAAAAATGGGAATTAAAGATGTATTTAGAGAAGATAAATCTGATTTAAGTAAGATATCTGCTAAAGAAAAAACATATATAAGTAAAGCAGTACATAAAGCAAATATAGAATTCTCTAATGAAGGAATTAAAGCATCAGCTACAACAGCAATGGGTGGAGCAGGATCTGCAAGCGCAGGATTTAATTACCTATTTGAAATTCCAACTAAACGTATTAATTTAACTTTTGATAAACCATATATGTATATTATTAGAGATAAAGCATCTGGTGAAGTATGGTTTGCTGGAACAGTTTATGAACCAGTAACAGGATAATAAAAAGCAAGTAAATACTTGCTTTTTTATTGAGAAAAAAATAAATTATTGTATAATTTAAGTATCACTGGGATATATTTATATATCAATTTGCAGATAGATATTTCCTAAAAAACTACCATTACAGTATAAGAAAATATAAGTCTGCAGTTCCTATAGATATAATGGGAATCATTATTAAAGAGTAATGGAATAATACAAACATTTTTTGAACATAAAAAGCTATGGTGATTATGCATGGGTCTTATAAATGCAATATATCACTGAAATCTTTTAGATTTCATTTTATTTAACTGCTCGCAAAGCATTGTATTTTACGGGTGGCTGAAATTGAAAGAACTTTTATAGTTCTTTTTCTTTTTTATTAATAATATGATAGAATAAAGCTGGTGAGGGATATGGAGTATTATTATCATGGAACTGATTCATTAGATACAATGATTAAAATAATAGAATCAGGATCTATAAAAAGTAAAAATAAAAGAAAATCAAAACAATATACCCTCTATAATGGAGATGACTATATTAGTGTAGGTAAATGGGATCATAGTGCTAATATAGATTTTGATAAAATGAAGTACTCTTGTTTTTATGGTTGGATATTTTGGAGACCAACTTTCATAATATCTGAGGAAGTAGAAGCAATACATGCAACAAGACATATTGGATCATATAATCCAGATAATGATAGAGTATCCTGTTTTATAGACGAATATCATATAAGAGATGAAATACCAATAGATAAAATTATAGGTATAGCAATTCCATTTTCACAAGTAGAAAGTAAAAAAGAATTATTAGAAGTACAAAGATTATTACAATATTCAAAATTATATAAATGGAATATTTATGATTCTGATTCAGAATTAATAAATAAAGTAGAAAATAACACATTTTTTGATGAAATGGGCTTTAATTATTATAAATGCAACCAACATTCTACAAAAAACAACTAAAAGATGGTAGAACGCAACAGGTAGAAATTATAAAATTTGGTTGTAAAGGAGTGGAAATTATGAATAATCGATTTTCCGAAAATTTGAAAAATATCAGAAAAGAAAACCATCTATCACAAGAACAATTAGCAGATGAACTTGGGGTATCAAGACAAGCAATATCTAAATGGGAATCATCTGCAGCTTATCCTGAAATGGATAAAATAATAATGCTATGTGATAAATTCAATGTTAATATTGATGATTTATTACATAGAGATATTAAAGAGGTAAAAGGAGAAGAAGAAAGTAAAAGAAAAGTAAATGATATAGTTAATGACTTCTTAAAATTCATTACTAATTCAGTTAATTTATTCTGTAATATGAGTTTTAAAAGTAAAGTTAAATGTATCATTGAACAACTAATAATTGTATTTGTATTAGTAATAGCATCTCATATTATAATTAATGTATTTACATCATTTATATTTAATATATTTAGTTTTATACCAAATAGAGCAAATTACTTTATAAATAATATATTAGAATCTGTATTATCAATTTTATTCTTTATCGCATCAGTTGTTATAGTTGCAAATATATTTAAAACAAGATATTTAGATTATTATGTAAAAGCAAAAGAAGAAATAAAAGAAGAAAATAATAATAGTAATAAAAAAATAGAATTAAAAAAAGAAGAAAAAATAATTATAAGAGATCCAAAACATAGTGAACATAAATTAGTAAATGCATTTTTAAAATGTATAATATTAGTAATTAAATTCTTCCTTATCTGTTTTGCATTATCTATAGTTGCAACTATAATAGGATTATTTGCAGCACTAGTAACTTCATTCTTACTATATAATACAGGAGCATTCTTTATAGGTTTATTATTATCAATATTATCTTCATCAGTAATCGCAATCATAATATTACTATTAATAATAAACTTTGTATTCAATAGAAAAAATAATAAAAAATCAATAATTTGGTCATTTATAGTTTCACTTGTTGTATTTGGAATAGGATGTGGTTTACTATTTATAGGTACATTAAATTTTGATATTAGTGAAGAAAATCCTGATATGTTAAAGACTGAAACTATTGAATATGAAATGAAAGATAATTTAATAATTCAACCACAACTTTCAAAAGTGGAATATGTAGTAGAAGATATTGGAACTGTAAAATTAGATTATAGTTTTAATAAATATTGTGAAATAGAATCATATACTAATGATGAAGGAAATATAATACATGGATATGTTGATTGTAAAAACCCATTAAAACTAATAAGAGAACAAGTTAAATATATAAATAAAAATAAAAAAATACCTGTATCATATGATATAGAAAAAATAACAATACATGCATCACAAGAAAATATTGATAAATTAAAAAATAATTTAGAAAACTATTATCAAGATCAAGATAGATATAGAGAATAAAATAATTATTATGAAGAAAGAATAAGAGAATTAGAAGAAGAAAAATAATAGATCAAGAAATGAAATTGATGATTAAAAAAAGTAGAAATTTACTTCTACTTTTTTGTTTCAAATAATGTCTTAACAAATTGTTTAATATTAGAAACTTCTTCAGTTGCAATTGTAAATTGATTAACCCCAAGATTTGCAATTAACTCTTCATATGAATCCATATTTAATGAATAATTTATTTTTCCGTCATGAGACTTATTAATTGAAACTTTAGGAGATGTAACAGTCCAATTACCATTCTTATCAATTGAAATAGTTTTACCGTTCTTACTAATAGTAAATTTTTCTAATTTACCATAACGTAATTTTATTTCATCAGTAGTAGCAGTTTTTTCATCAATAACATCTGTTGCTACAATTTTAATTTCAGGATAATCTTTTATAGAATCTAATGCTATTTCACTAATACGTTTATATACTTCACTTATATCTACAGGGAATGATAATCCAAGAAGATATTCTTTTAACACATCTTCATTATTTAATCTATATTGATATCCGTCATATCCTGCTTCAGTAATATAATCAGGTCTAGTAACGTCTAATTGAAGCTTCTTACTACCATCACTTAATCTAAACATAGTATCATATCCATATAAATATCTAAATAAAGAATTATTATCTCTATATAAAGTTTGAAAACGTAATAATAAATTAGAAGGTTTATTATCATATTCAGGATAATACTCATAGCTTTCTTCTTTACTTTCATCTTGTACTATAATTTCAGGAAGATTATCAATAGGATCTCCCCATCTTAAAGAAATCTTTTTATCTTTATCTGAATTTTTCAAATGACAATTAAAAGAAAAATTATCTTTATCATAATCACTTATAATACAAGTCTCATCTGGTTGAATTCCAGCTTTTAATAATATTCTTTCAAACTCATTAGCTATCTTATCATAAAGTTCTCTAGGTATTGCAGCACTTCTAATTAATTCATCTGCATCAAAATGAGTATAAATAGATAACCCTGGAATATGACTGATTCTTTTAGATGTAAGCATTTCTGCCCATTGACCAACTTTTACTTGTAATTCTTTATCTTCAAATATAACTGTAGGTACATTAGAAGTTTTATTTACATTTTCTTTTATAGAATTACTTTCTTTCTTCTTAGAAAAAAACGACATAAATTCACCTCTTAAAAATCTTATGTATTATTATAAATTTATTAAATAAAATTGCAATAAAAAAAGAGTGTTATGAACAAATCAAAATGAAAAACAAAAAAAGGAACCTTTTCAAGTTCCTTTTATTTTTCCAAATGGGGCGTCATAAGAGAATCGAACTCTTGCATACTAGTGCCACAAACTAGCGTGTTAACCACTTCACCAATGACGCCATCTCAAAATACATATATATTTTACCAATAAAACATTTATTTGACAAGTGTTTTTTAAATATTTCATCAATATTGTGTTATAATTAACTTAAGGTTGGTGAGTTATATGTTAAAAAGAATACTTATTATAATTGAAAATATTATCATAATTGTAGCAGCATTCTTTGGAGCAAAAATTGCATATGGTAAACTTTTAATAGTACATGCAAATTCTTGCTGTAGTAGTGGAGGAGAATGTCCAATTTATGCATGTGAAGCATCATCTCCAGATTTCGCAAAGTTTACTTTACTTGCAGTAGCAATAGTAATATGTGTTACTATAATAATATTTGTATTTATTAATACTATTAAGAAAATCTTTGGTAAAATTTGACAAAATTAAACAAAAGTAGTATTATGTTGGCAAGTCGAGTGAGTGTGCATAAGGAAACGAGCTGCACAGAGATTAATATCTTACACGTATTAAACGGAGTCACTACTATTATATAGTAGTGTCTCTTTTTGTATTCTCGACTAGTTTTCATAGATTAAGTGAGTGTGTATAAGGAAACGAGCTACACAGAGATTAATATCTTACACGTAAAACACGGAGTCACTATTTTTTAATAGTTTTTTTGTGTTTTTTTGTTTTTTTAAATCTTAAAATTTTATATAATAGTTTTGATGATAAGAGTCTATGAAAATGAAAATATTTAGAAAGGAGTGGTAATATGGCAGTAATAACAGTAAAAGATTTATCTAAAAATTTTAAAGTAAAAGAAAAAGAAAAAGGATTAAAAGGTAGTATTAAATCAATTATTAAGCCAAAATATAATATCATCAAAGCAGTTAAAAACATATCTTTTTCAATTGAAAAAGGTGAAATGGTTGCCTTCATTGGACCTAACGGTGCTGGTAAATCAACATCTATTAAAATGATGACCGGAATTCTATTTCCAGATAAAGGTGAGATTGATATCTTAGGACTAAACCCAGAAAAGGACAGAAAAAAATTGGCATATTCAATTGGATGTGTATTTGGACAAAAAGAACAATTATGGACTCATCTTACTCCATATGATAACTTTAAATTCTTTGGTGCCATATATGACATTCCTGAAAAACAAGTTGAGAAAAAAATAGATGAATTTAGAGAATTATTTGAATTAGATGAATTTATTAATACACCAGTTAGAAACCTAAGTTTAGGACAAAGAATTAGATGTGAAATAGTAGCAAGCTTAATTCATGAACCAAAAGTATTATTCTTAGATGAACCAACTATTGGACTAGATCCAGTAGTTAAAGATAAAATAAGAACACTTATCAAAAGAATGAATAAAGAATATAAGACTACAGTTATCTTAACAAGTCATGATATATCAGATATAGAAAAACTATGTAAAAGAGTAATTATTGTTAATAAAGGACAAATAGTTTTAGATGATACAATGGATAATTTAAAATATCATTATCTTAATAAGAAAATCATAGATGCTAAAATGAAAGAAAAAGTAAATTTAGAAGATCAACACGGAATAACTATTCTTAAAGATAAAGATTATAATTTAAAACTAGAAGTAGATTTAAAAAAGACAAGTATAAGTGAAGCAATCAATTTACTTAATACTGATAATATTATTGATATTAATATATCTAATGTACCTTTAGAGCAAATAATTAGTAATATCTATAAAGATGGTGATAAATAATGAAAAAATATATTTATATATTTAAATCAGAAATTATGACCAATCTACAATATATATTTGATATATTAGTAGGATTTATAAGTTACTGTATCATGATATTTATATTTCTTAATTTATGGAAATATATTTATAGTGATACATCTGAATTAATAAATGGATATAGTATGAGTCAAATGATATGGTACGTTATTATAACTGAATTATTATGGATGAGTTTAGGAGGAAGACAACTAAGTAAAAAAATATGTAATGATGTACGTAGTGGTAATATTGCATATAACATTAATAAACCATATAACTATGTAGGGTATATATTATTTTCTCATATGGGTTTATTTATAATTAAATTTGTTTTATTAGCAATCCTTGGTATGGTGCTAGGATTAATATTCTTAGGTAGTTTTCCTAAAATATCTATTATAAGTATTATATTAGTATTTGTATCATGCTTATTAGCAACTATAATTAATATTTTATTAATTACATCAATAGCATTAATATCTTTCTATATAGAAGATGCTAATCCATTTTTTTGGTTATACAGTAAAATGATATTAATTTTAGGAACTATATTCCCAATAGAATTTTTCCCAGTATTTTTACAACCAATATTTAAATATAGTCCAATCTATGTAGTAAGTTATGGACCGGCTAAATTATTTGTAGATTTTAATTGGAATAGTTGTTTAGAAATATTTGTATTACAATTCATATATTTAATAATAGGTATTCTATTGAGTAATTTTATGTACAAGAAAGGGGTGAGAAAATTAAATGTTAACGGAGGTTAAAAATCAAATAAAAGTAAATATCCTATCTACTAAATATGCCTTAGAACGGGAAATGTTAAATAAAGTAACATTTATATCTAATATACTTTTTATGATTTTGAATAACGCAAGTTTTATAGTTCAATGGGTTATTCTATATGCAATAAAAGATAATATTGGAGGTTACTCATTTAAACAAGTATTATTACTTTGGGGATTAGCTGCTATGGGATATGGAGTATCAAGATTCTTCTTTAAGAATGCATTTAACTTAAGTGATATGATTAATACAGGTAAATTAGATAACTACTTAGTACAACCAAAAAATGTATTATTAGCAGTATTAACAAGTGACATAGAAGTATCAGCACTTGGAGATATTCTATATGGATATATATTATTATTTATCTATGGTATAAGTATTAAGAGTTTTCTATTATATACATTATTTGGTATAACAGCAGGATTTATATTAGTAAGTGTATCAGTAATTTTCTCATCACTAGCTTTCTGGTTTGGTAGAGTTGAAGTAATTTCAAATACACTAAATAGTATAATGACTAACTTTGCAACATATCCAGAAGGTATCTTTAAAGGAATAATCAAAATATTATTTTATACAATATTACCTTTAGGATTCTCTAGTTATATGCCAATACAAATAATGACAAACTTTAATTTATTTAATTTGTTTATTGTAATTTTAATAGTAATATTATTTGTATCTTTAGCTTTCTTTATTTTTTATAAAGGACTTAAAAGATATAGTAGTACTAACTTAATGAATGTGAGGGTATAATATGGAAGATTATATTAATGATAAAGGCTTATTCTATTTACTAGAATTAATTTGTACTAATCCAAACAGTTTAATTAAAACAGATAATAAAACTTATTTAATGGGAAGAAGTGATCTAAAATATCCTACATGGATTTGGACTAAAGATAATTTATCTGGTGAAGAATTTAATAAAGTAGTAGGAGAAGTAAAAGAATATATTATAGAAGATAAAACTAAATTTACTTGTAAAAAAGAATTATATGATAAATTATCTAAAGTATTTGAAACAGAAGATTACTTCGAAATGGGATATTTAGAATGTAATGAACTTAAAGAAATAGAGAATAAGAATGGGTTATATGATAAAGCTGATTATAGCGACAAAATGACATTAGCTTATTTCTGGATAGATAATTGTAAAGAAATGGGTAATGAAACAATTAGTTTTACTGATGCTCTTGAAACAGTAAACAACTGGATAAATGAAGAAAACTTTTATGTATTAAGAGATGGTAAAGGTAAAACAGTATGTATGGCAGGATATTCTACTTTAAATGAATATGCTAAAATTACTCATGTATTTACAGACAGAAAAGAAAGAGGAAAACATTACTGTACTACATTAATTTACTATTTAACTAAAGAGTTAATTGAAAAAGGTTTTAAACCAGTACTATATACTAATTTAAAGTATCCAGTAAGTAATAAAGCATATAAAAATGTTGGATTTGAAGATAAAGGAATTTTAATTAATTTCATTATTAAAAAGTAAGATATTAAAAATAACTATGAAAATGAAAAGAGGTTTATCCTCTTTTTATGTTATAATGTGAAAGGGTGATAGAATGGAATACAAAATAACATTAAGAAAAATACTTGGACACTTACATGTAGTAAGTAAACATCGCTTTAAAGTATTTTGCTTGTGCTGCAAGGTAGGTATTCCATGGAGAGGACTAGTACATGATTTATCAAAATATTCTCCAACAGAATTTTGGGAGAGTGTAAGATACTTTGAACAAGGAAAATATAGTCCTATAAGGACATGCAAAGAAGTAAATGGTTATAGTTATGCATGGATACATCATAAGAATAGCAACAAACATCATTATGAATATTGGTATGACTACAGTGCAAAGATAAAGTCACCAGTAATACCACTAGATTATTTTCTAGAAATGATATGTGACTCATTTGCAGCTGGAATGACTTATCAAGGTAAAGATTGGAATCAACATTATCAATTAAAGTATTGGCAAAAAGGAAAAGATAAATCCAGAATACATCCACAAATGAGAGACTTATTAGAAAGATTATATATAGAAGTAGATGAAAAAGGATTAGATAAAGTCTTAAAAAGAAAGGTTCTAAAAGACCTATATAACGAGTACATAAATGCTCCAAAACTTGAAAAATAAAGCATTTTGTGGTATAATTATATCATTGGAGAGTGAAATTGAATGGAAATTGGGTCGCGTAAGACCATAGAAGTAGAAGTATTTGATTTTGAACAAGATCAATTTGCTTACGCTCCTAAATCAGGTAAAAACTTATTTGGTTATAAAGTAAAAAAATCAAAAGTATTACCTACCGGTAGATTAGAAGTTATCGAAGAAAGAAACAATGTAGAAGAGTATGGCAAAATCTATAAAAAGTTTGGTCTTAATCTATCACAAATGAGGAGGTTAAAAAGGGTAGTTAAAGCTGCTAGAAAAAATGGAAAACTATTTATTATTCCATTCCCTGAAAAAGGAAAAATAGAAGTAGTCTTCAGAAATGGTAATAGTGTTACATATAAAGGTGAACATCCTGAAGAATTTTGCCAAAAAGTATTCAAAAAAGTAAGATAATTTCTTACTTTTTTATTTTTAAAAAATTAGCACTCTATATTGACAAGTGCTAAAAAGATAGTATAATTAGCATTGAGGGGTGATATATATGTATGGTTATCCAGAAGAAAAAGAAGAAAATGTTCTAGAAAAATACGGACGTAATATTGTAGAAGATGCTAAAGCTGGAAAGATTGATCCAGTAATTGGAAGAGATGAAGAAATAAGAAGTATAACTAGAGTATTATCAAGAAAAACAAAAAATAATCCAGTTCTTATAGGTGAACCCGGTGTAGGTAAAACAGCCATTGTTGAAGGATTAGCTTTAAGAATATTAAAAGGAGATGTTCCAAGTAGTTTAAAAGATAAAACTATTTGGGAACTAGATATGGCTGCTCTAGTAGCAGGTGCAAAATATAGAGGAGAATTTGAAGAAAGACTTAAAAACGTTTTAAATGAAATTAAAAAGAGTGAAGGAGACATTATCATGTTTATTGATGAAATTCACATGATAGTTGGAACAGGTAACTCTGAAGGTTCAATGGATACTTCTAATATTTTAAAACCAATGTTAGCTAGAGGAGAAATACATGTAATAGGAGCAACTACTTTAAATGAATATAGAAAATATATTGAAAAAGATGGAGCACTAGAAAGAAGATTCCAAAAAATTAAAGTAGAAGAACCAAATGTAGAAGATACAATAACTATACTTAGAGGTTTAAAAGAAAGATTTGAAATACATCATGGAGTAACTATTCAAGATAAAGCAATTATTTCAGCTGCAACTCTATCTAATAGATATATAACTGATAGATATCTACCAGATAAAGCAATAGATTTAATAGATGAAGCATGTGCAACTATTCGTGTACAAATGGATTCAGTTCCATTCGAATTAGATAGCTTAACTCATAGAATAATGAGATTAGAAATAGAAAAAGAAGCTATAAAAAAAGAAAAAGATGAATTATCTATTAAAAGAAGAGAAGATATAGATAGAGAATTATCTTCAATGAAAGAGAAAGAAAAAGAATTAACAGAAGCTTGGAATAAAGAAAAAGAAATAAATAATAATATCAGTAAAAAGAAAAAAGAATTAGAAAAATTAAAATTTGAATTAGACCAAGCAGAAAACAATTATGATCTTGAAAGAGCAGCAGTCTTACGTCATGGAGAAATACCAAAACTAGAAAAAGAATTAGATGAACTTAATAAATTAGAAAAGAATAAATTATTAAGTGATACAGTAACTGATGAAGATATCTGTAAGATAATTGCTAAATGGACTAATATTCCAGTAACTAAATTATTAGAATCAGAAAAAGAAAAAGTTCTTCATCTAGAAGATTATTTAAAGAAAAGAGTAATGGGTCAAGATGAAGCACTACAAATAGTAAGTGAAGCAATAATGAAATCACGTAGTGGAATAAAAGATCCAAATAGACCAATAGCTAGTTTTATGTTCTTAGGACCAACTGGTGTAGGTAAAACAGAAGTCGCAAGAACACTTGCTTATGAATTATTTGATGATGAAAGACATATGGTAAGAATTGATATGTCTGAATATATGGAGAAATTTAGTGTATCTAGATTAATTGGATCTCCTCCAGGATATGTAGGATATGAAGAAGGAGGACAATTAACAGAAGCAGTTAGACGTAATCCATATAGTATTGTTCTATTCGATGAAATAGAAAAAGCTCATCCAGAAGTATTAAATCTTTTATTACAAATATTAGATGATGGTAGAGTAACTGACTCAAATGGTAGAACAGTAGACTTTAAAAATACAATTATTATTATGACATCTAATTTAGGTAGTGAACATGTACTAGAAAATAATAAAGAAAGAGTATTAGATGAAGTTAAAAGTACTTTTAGACCAGAATTTATAAATAGAATTGATGAAATAATAGTATTTAATGCTTTATCTAAAGAAGCAATTAATAAGATATTAGATAAGATTATTAATGAAATAGAATATAGATTAAAAGATATAGATCTACATATAGAATTAACAGATAAAGCAAGAGAAGAATTTATTAATCAAGGATATGATATTAATTTTGGAGCAAGACCATTAAAGAGATTAGTTGGTAGAACTCTAGAAGTAGATTTATCTAGATTACTAATAGAAGGTTCAATTAAAGAACATGATACAGTAATAGTAAATTATGTTAATGATAAATTCATAGTTAAGAAAAGATTATAAGAGAAAGTAAAACTTTCTCTTTTATGTTATAATAATTTAAAGGGATTGATATTATGAAATTAAAGAAAGTATTAAGTAGTTTATTAACATTTTTAAATATTCTATTTATCTCACTATTAATAATTGGTTTTTCAATAAAAGGTATCTTAGTAAATGGAGTAATTAAAGAAACAATTAAATCTACAATTACAATAAGTAACTTTAAAGAAGGTAATGAAATACCTACAGTAATAACTGATAATGAAGAAGTAAATAAATTATTACAAAGTAAAGAAATACAAGATTTAATGAATAAGTATTTAGATAAAATTATAAATAATCTAAGTAGTGATGAAGAAATAGATGAATATGAAATAGAAAAAGATGTTATTAATTTTATAAAAGAAAATAGACAAGAAATAGAAGAAATTACAGGTAAAGAAATAACTGATGAACAAATAGATAAAACTATAGAATTATATGAAGATAATCATATTAGTCATAGTGTAGAAAGAGCATTACAAGAAGCTAAAGATAATATGACTACTAAAGAAAAAACAGTATTAAAAGGATACAGTTTCTTAACATCAATTACACTTAGAATTATTCTATTTATATTAATAATAATTAATTTAATATTAATATCTATTATTAATAAATCAATATTTATTTGGATAAATAAATTAGGAATATCTATGTTATTTAGTGGAGTAATAAATATATTAATTGGATTAATTACAGGATTAATATTAAGAAATTCTACTGGAATAAAAACAATAAGTACAAGTAGTTTAATAATACCAAGTATTGTAGTTGCAATTATAGGATTAATTATAATAATTGTTTATAAAGTGGTAGAAAATAAAAGGAGTGATCTAAATGCGTTACCCGAACTTCCTAAAGAAGAATAGTACAATAGGAATAACAGCTCCATCTGCAGGAATAGAAGATACTATTAATTTCGATAAATCATTAGAATATTTTAAAAATAATGAATGGAATATATATGAAACAAATAATGTAAGAGTTCCATTAGATGTATCATCTTCATCTGAAGAAAGAGCTAAACAGTTTCTAGAATTAGAAAAAGATGATAAAATTGATGCTATTATATGTGCATCAGGTGGGGACTTTCTAACAGATATGTTACCATTTATTAATTTAGATGAAATTAATAATAAATGGGTAATGGGATCAAGTGATCCAACTAATCTTTTATATTTAATAACGACAGCCAAAGATATTGCTACGCTATATGGACATAATGCTGGTGGATTTGATTCAACAAAGTTATTTAAATCACAAGAAGTAGCTTTAGAATATTTAAAAGGTAATATTTTAAAACAAGATAGTTATGATTTATATGAAGTAAATAGAGATGGAAGAATAGATGGAAATTATAATCTAGAAGAAAAAGTTAATTGGAAAACATTAAATGGACCAGTAGATATAAAAGGCAGATTAATTGGAGGATGCATAGATTGTCTAAAGTATCTTCCAGGAACAAAATATGATTATACAAAAGATTTTATAAATAGATATAAAGATGATAAAATAATTTGGTATTTTGATGTCTTTAGTCAAACGGCAGAAGACTTTTATTTAACCTTATTCCAATTAAAAGAATCAGGTTGGTTTAAAAATATATGTGGAGTAATAGTTGGTAGAGTATTATTTCCAAATCAATATACAAGTATGACTTATGAAAAAGCCTTAAAAGATATATTTGGAAATATTCCAATTATTATGGATGCAGATATAGGTCATGTAGCACCTAAAATGACACTTATAAATGGAAGTATAGTAGAAATAAAATTTGAAAATGGAAAAGGAAGTATAACTACATACTTAGAGTAGGAGGAAATATGGCAGTAGACAAAGAATTAGAAAGAACAAATCTTATGAAAACTATGATAGTTGAAAATGAAACATTATTTGATGATGATGAATCAATCATAGAATCAATAGAAGAGTTTGAAGATAGAATTGACTATTTAGATATAGATGAAATGAAGAAAGAAGAATTAAGAGAACTTTGTACAAAAATAAAATCAGAAGAAGATAAAAATGTACAAGAATATTTATTTAAATTATTACAAAAAGAAGTAAATTAATTGGAGTGATATCATGAAGTTAGAAATAATAAATTTATATAAAAAATATGGAGATAAAGAAGTATTAAAAGATATAGATTTTGACTTTGAACAAGGAAAAATCTATGGCTTGTTAGGAAGAAATGGTGCTGGTAAAACAACATTCTTTAATGCTTTAAATGAAGATATAGAAATAGATAGAGGATCATTCTATTTAAATGATGAATATGGTAGAAATAAATTACAAACTAAAGATATTGGTTATGTAGTTTCAACTCCAACAGTACCAGAATTCTTAACAGGAAGAGAATTCCTACAATTCTTTATCGATATTAATAAAGATAAAATATCAGATTTAAAAGATATAGATTATTATTTTGATTTAGTAAAATTAGATAAGGTAGATCAAAATATTTTATTAAAAGAATACTCTCATGGTATGAAAAATAAAATACAATTATTAATTAATATAATTGCTAATCCCAAAATAATATTATTAGATGAACCATTAACATCATTAGATATAGTAGTACAAGAAGAAATGAAGAATCTATTAAAAGGATTAAAGAAAGATCATATAATAATATTCTCAACTCATATTCTAGAATTAGCAATGGATTTGTGTGATGAAATAGTTGTATTAAGTAATAAACAATTAGAATTAATGAAAAAAGAAGATTTAAGTAATAAGAAATACAAAGATAAGATTATTAAAGCATTAAAGGAAGATACGGAAAATGTTTAGTACTCTTAAGAAATCATTACAAATAGATATAGCATATTCAGTAAACTCTTTTATATATTTCTTAAGAAAACTACCTATATTAAAAGACTTAATAACAAAAGATGCTTATTCATCTAAATTATTAAAGAAATTTATTGAATTACTTGGATTCATATTTGCAATAGCAAGATCAGTATTCCTAAAATTCATGTATTTCTTTGTAATAATGTTTATTTGTTATAAGTTCTTTCCTAATAATCTAGTAAAATCCTTTTTTCATATATATTTCTTACTAACATTACTTGGAATGTTTATTAATAATAAATTATTAAATACAAATACTCAAAAATATTTTTCTATATGTTTATTTAATATGGATGGTACTAAATATTTTAGAGCAAGTTTATTCTTTCAATTATTAACAAGTACAATACTAAATACTATAATGATATATTTATTTATAAATTATTTATTTTCTCCTCCAAATATTGCTTATTGTATAATGCTAATATTTTTAACATTAACAGTAAGAATAGTAGGAGAAACTTTAAATATAATGTTTTATAAAAAGTATCATTATATTTGGTATACCAATACAGCTTTATACTTTACTATAGTATTAATTTTATTTGGATCATGTTTCTTACCATTTATAGAAATATTTATTCCAATAAAATTAATGTTTATTATAACTTTAATATTTATATTATTATCTATACCATCATTAATATATTTATTTAGATTAAAAGACTATAAATTAATATATAAAAATCTAACTAGAGTAACTAATTTAATGGATGAAAAACATGAAAAAGATTACTTAAGACAAGCAATGGTAGAAGTAAAAGAAAAAGATAAAAAGATAGATATTAAGAAAATAGAAAATAAAAAAGGATATGATTTCTTTAATACAATATTCTTTGAAAGACATAAAGAAATACTATTAAGAAGTGCTAGAAAATGGGCAGGAATAGCCATAGTAGTTTATATGGGATTATCTTATATAGTATTAAATTATCCTAAATATTTTAATGCTATGAGTATTACATTAAATGAACATTTAGCGATATTTATAATCATAATGTATTTCTTAAATAGAGGAGCAATTATAACACAAGCAATGTTTTTTAATTGTGATCATGCTATGTTAAAATTTAATTTTTATAGAGAACCAACAGTACTATTAGAATTATTTAAAAAGAGATTAATTACAGTAATAAAAGTTAATTTAATGCCAGCTTTTGTTATAGGTATAGGAAATGTAATATTACTTTTATTAACAAATAACTATAATATATTAACTTTAGTAACAACATTTTTTTTTATAATACTATTATCAGTATTCTTCTCTGTACATTATTTAGTAATTTACTATTTACTACAACCATTCAATAAAGATATGGAAGTAAAAAAAGTATCATACTCAATGGTTAATTTATTAATGTATATAGTTACATATCAATTAATGGACTTAGTACTAAACTCATTAAAATTATCAATTATAGGAATAATATTCTGTGTAGTATATATAGGACTAAGTTTACTATTAGTATATAAAATAGCTCCAAGAACATTTAAATTAAATTAAAAAGTAGTTAAAACTACTTTTTTTAGTTTGTGTTATTTATCGAAAAACAATAAATAATTATTGACTTTCAAAAATAAGTATCTATAATTGTACTTAAGGAGTGAATAATATGTTTCCAAAAGAAATAGATAAAATGGGTAATTTATTAAAGAATATAGTTATCATAGGAATAGTATTTGCAATACCAGCAATTATATTAATACCATTCTTATTAAGTAATAATTATAGTATCTTTTATTCAATGGTAATTGTATATCCAAATGGACTATTAATGGTAGGAATAGCAATACAGTTTTTAAAAATGTTTAAATCATTAGAAAAGAATCAACCTTTTACACAGAAAAATGTGGATATTTTAAAAAAAACTGGATTCTTATCATTTATTATGAGTATCTTATGGATTATAGATTTATTAATAATGATATTTATAATTAAGAATACATATGTAAACTACATAATAGTTTTATTATTCTTATTCATTTTATTCCTTGGTGTAGGTATAGCTCTATGGACATTAAGTCTTTTATTACAACAGGCTACTGAATATAAAGAGGAAAATGATTTAACTATATAGGGGGAATATATGATAATAGTAAATTTAGATGTAATGATGGCCAAAAGAAAAATATCCTCTGGAGAATTAGCAGAAAAAGTAGGAATAACTCAAGCTAATTTATCAATATTAAAAACTGGTAAAGGAAAAGCAATAAGATTTTCTACACTAGAAAAAATATGTGAAGTTCTAGATTGTAAACCAGGAGATATATTAGATTATAAAAAGGAGAAATAATATGAAAAAAATGTTTATAATGACAATTACATTATGTTTATTACATTCAATTCTATTATTTGATCAAAGTTTTGGATTAAATGTAATATTATTTACAATTCCCTTAATAGGAACAATTATTTATTTTTTAAAAGAGAATAAATCAATAAAAAATAGAAAAGGATTATTATTAATAATCCCAATAATTATACTTTCATCTACATATTTTATATATAGTAATATATTTAATACATTAAATGTTTTAGCAATACCATTTCTTTATTTATTACTATATGTAGTTACATTAGATAAAGCAAAATCTTTCTATACTATATTTATAGAAACAATGAGTATTATATTTAAACCATTTGATAACTTTAGTAGTTTTTATAAAGAATCAATGAAAGAATTACCTAAAGATAAAATATCACCAACTACAAAGAAAGTAATAAAATCATTACTTATAGTAATACCAGTAGTAATAGTAGTCTTATTACTATTAATAAGTGCCGATCAAATATTTGGTAGTTTATTTAAAGATATAGGTAAATTATTTGATGATTTATCTATAGGTAATATTATATTAAGATTATTTAACTTTGTATTATTATTCTTCTATTTAGGAGGAACTCTATATTTTATATCCAAAAGATATAAAGATGAAAAAAGAGAAGTTAATAAACCAAAATTAAGAGATCCATTAACAATAAATATTTTATTAACAACATTAAATATTATTTATATAGTATTTGATATTATTCAAATTAATTCATTATTATTACATAGAGTATCTAGTGGATTTAATTATGCTGATTATGCAAGAAGTGGTTTCTTCCAATTAATGTTTATTTCAATTATTAATATAATTATTATTATATTATCTAAAAAATCTAAAGAAAAAACATATACTAAAGTAATGAGTTTAATAACAGTATTATTAACTCTAGTAATAATATTATCTTCATTCTATAGAATGTTCTTATATGAACAAGCATATGGATATACAGTATTAAGACTTGGAGTATATATAACATTAATGACAGAAGTAATATTATTAATTCCTACAATAGTTTATATATTTAATAAAAAGATTAATATAGCAGCATACTATTTAATAATAACAATAGCAGTATATACATTAGTAAACTGTTTCTCAATAGATAGAATAATTGCAACTAATAATATTAAAAGATATGAAAGAACAGGCAAGATAGATATAGAGTATTTACAAAACTATTGTTATGACAACTATTTAATATTAAAAGAATTAGGTAAAACATATAAAGAAGAAGATAAATACTTATTAGAATACTATTTAAGTGATATGGATAATAATAACAAAATGAATATTTTAGAATTTAATATTTCAAAATATAATGCAAAAAAAGAAGGTTAAACTTTCTTTTTTATTTCAGAAAAGATATCACCAAGTTTTTCATAAATAACTAAATCACACATATGATCATATGGAGTAATAGACTTATTAATTAAAACCATATGTTTACCATCAAAATAATTAATAAATGATGCAGCTGGATAAACATTTAAACTAGTACCAGCAATTATCAACATATCTGCATTCTTTAATTCGTTGATTGCATCACTAACAGTATCATTATCAAGACCTTCTTCATATAAAACAACATCAGGTTTTATTATTCCTCCACAAGTACAATGAGGAATACCATTACTAGAAAATACATATTTATCATCATAGAATTTACCACAATCCATACAATAGTTTCTTTTAATAGATCCATGAAGTTCTAATACTTTTTTAGATCCAGCATCTTGATGAAAACCATCTATATTTTGAGTAATAACACTACTTAAAATACCTTTCTTTTCTAATTCAGCAAGAACCTTATGAGTAATGTTAGGTTTACATCCTTCAGTATTCAATTTATCTTTATAAAATTTATAGAATTCTTCTGTCTTATTAATAAAGAAATGATGAGATAAAATCTCTTCTGGAGGATAGTCATACTTCTCATTATAAAGACCATCTTTACTTCTAAAATCTTTAATTCCAGACTCAGTAGAAACGCCAGCTCCACCAAAGAAAACTATTCTTTTAGATTCATTTATCCATTCAATTAAAGTATCTATTTTACTCATAATATCACCACCTCAATTATACCAAAATTTGACTATAATTAGAAATTATAGTAAAATTCTATTATGCATTTAAATTTACGCGGGGTGAAAAGCAATGAAAAAATTCTGCTATTGTATGACCTTTTTAGGTGTAATAGCAATTCTAATGACACTTGCTTTTAATAAAGATATAATTTCTGATGCATTTGCCGCAACAGAGTTATCTACTAGTGTCGGCATGAGTATAGATGCTGAAACAATAAAAAATGTTGTAACTGAAATAATTGGTGAAGAAAATGAAGCAGTTGATTTACAACCATATCTAGCATTAGAGATGGAAGTAACACCAGCAACACTTCAAAGAACACCAATTGAAATATATGAAAATATGAGTATTGCTGAAAGAGAAGAAGCATTACGTTCAGGAACACTTCATATGGAATATTCAGGATTATATACATATTCAAGTGAGCGTTTATCAAAAAGTAAAGGTGCACATTATTATAATGGACATAAAGAAACATATTATTCAGAAAGAGTACTTCCTGGAACAACTTTAAATATTCCTGGAAGACATGTAGCTGAAGATGGAACAGTACGTGATGGAGATGGTTTCATTTGCGTAGCTGCAGATCCTGGATTTATGCCAAAAGGATCAGTTCTGATTACATCTTTAGGACCAGCTAAAGTTTATGATAGCGGTTGTGCCTACGGAATAATTGATATTTATGTAAATTGGTAAATCTATACGAAAGTATAGATTTTTTTATTATTTGACCAATACAAAAAAATATTATAAAATTATCTTAGTTAAGGTTACAGAGGTGACTAATATGCATAACACTAGAATTATTTGCATAATAACTTCATTCATTGGAATAATAATGATTTCGATGGGATTAGTAATGCAAGCAGATTACTCAAAAAGTAGAGTATTTAGAGATAGTTTAGAAATGAATAGAGTAGCAGCAAGTGCTAATATGATTGTTAAAAATAAATCAGAAGAAAAAACTAGTAATAATTTACTTCTTACTGAAATAAATATGGAAACAACAGATGCATCAATAATAAGACAAGAAGTATATGAAGGTATGACAATGGAAGAACTTGCTGAAAAATTAAATAGAACACTTAAAAATGAAATAGCAGGTCAGGGCTATGTAATTGCTAATAAATGTATTGAGTTAGGAGTAGATCCTTATATTGCAACTGCAATTATAATGCATGAAACAGGATGTGGACAAAAGCAATGTAGTAATATCGCAAGAAATTGTTATAACTTTGGTGGACAAAAAGGTTCTGGTTGTGGAATGTATAAAAGATATAATTCAGTTCAAGAAGGATTAGAAGGTATTATTACTAATCTATATAAAAACTACTATGCATATGGATTAACTACAGTAGAAGCAATTGGACCAAAATATGCAGAATCCAATACATGGGTAGGTAAAATTAATTGGTATGTTAATAAAATAAGAAATACTTAGTATTTCTTTTACTTAGTTAAATAGTATAATGCAATTTATATAAAATTATTGAATTTACAAG
>CALYOH010000023.1 GCA_945228905.1 uncultured Caryophanales bacterium | reverse complement strand
CAGTAGCTCCTGTCTCATCTACTACATGTGATAAAGAGTCATCATATTCCATTACAACATCTTCCTCACCATTTGCAGTAGTTTGTGTATCTGCTGGAGCATCAGACTTAACTTCTTCCTTAGTTTCTTCTTTGTTTTCTTCAGCAGTTCCTGTCTCATCTACTACATGTGATAAAGAATCATCATAATCCATTAATATGTCTTCTTCACCATTTACAGTAGTTTGTGCATCTGCTTTAACTTCTTCTTTTGCTTCGTCTTTATTTGCGCTATTATCTTCTGTAACAACTGTTGAACTTGTAATAACCGGTTCATCACTAACAACATCTTCAACTGCAGTAATTACAGGTACATCACCAGTATCACTTGTAGCAGTAATAACTGGTTGTTCATTATTTAATGTAGCATCATTATTAACATCAGTTGTAGTTGTAGTAACTGTTGCATTCCTAATAGCTTCATCTTTATCTATATAAAATACTTGTCCATTTTCATCAGCATAATATGGTTGGTTATTTGCTGGATCTACCCAGAATGATTCCCCAGTAACTGGATTAACCCAATATGGTTGTTTTGTAGCAGGATCAATCAAGTATTGCTCAGTATTTGCAGTATTTTGAGCACTCATATTTTTTAAGAATTCTTCTTGATTAATATCTGCTTCAGGTACATATGGAATAGCTTCATTTTCCATTTCTTCAATATTATTACGAGTATTAAGACTAACTATTAACTCTTCCATACTCTTAGTTTTCAATCGTTCAAATACTCCACTATATGAATCTAATTTCTTTAAATACTCACTCAAATCAAATGTCATGTCTAATAATTTTCTTAAACAAGCATCATCAAGTTTATATAGTGATCTAGCTTCTCTTCTAATAGCTTCACTATTTTTACTAAAATCATAATTACGAATACTTTTTAATAACGCTTGGTTTCTTACAGAAACATTAAACAAAATTGCTTGCAATTCTGTCATAGCGTGTTCATAATCTGAATTTTCAAATACATATTCTGTGTACATATTGTTACTCATGACTTCACCACCTATTATGCATTAGCAATCTTCTTTAATAAAGTTTGTACAAGTGACCATTCATTGTCATCACTAATTTCTTCTAACTTAAGAGTTCCACTATCACTTTTAACCTTTGAAATATAAATAACTTCATCTTCTTCTACACCACTAACTTCATTTTTAGAGTACACTAAATAAACATTAGCGTTATCTTCACTAATTAAGTAAGTTACTAATTCTACATCATTTTTAGTACCATCACTATTAGAAATAGTGATAATTTTTTTAGTATCCATATTCATAGTAAAACTCCCTCTATCCTAAAATATATTATATATAATTTTTCAAGATAAGTAAACTACTTATAGTCAAATTTGACTATAAAAAAGACAAATAATTAATATTTGTCTATTTAAAATTAAACATTAACCATTCAGGCTTTAATAGTAATAAAATACCTATTATTAGCATTACTATTCCACCTAACAAATGAGAATATTTATTATATTTTGTTGATATACCAGTAATTTTCATAGTAAACATAGCAATCATAAATATTACTAAATCATCTAATAAGAAGAATATAATATATAGAATTGTATACATTACTTTCATAATACTATTTACATTATTTATAGCAAGTAATTCTGTAAATACAAGTGGAAGTCCTGCAGAACAAGCTAATTCTACTAAGTTAACAGAAATAGCAAGTCCAATTACACCTATAAGTGCTAAAATAAAGCTTTTTTCACTTGTAAATTTCTTAATTCTTTTAAATATACTCTTTCTCTTTTTATCATCTACTACTTCACAACCACTATCTTGATGTATCAAGAAACTTCGTAAATTAATAATTCCACCAACAAGAGCAATTAAAGCAATAATATTTCTAATCCATACAATTGTTGTAATCTTAACTGCAATAGTAATCCAAGCAAGCATTATACACATATAAACAAGTGCACTTGTAAGTAAGAATGTTATGCCTAAAGACCACATTCTCTTCTTATCCTTCATTCCAATTAAAACACTAATTAAGAATAATAGTACCCACATAGCACAAGGATTAAATCCATCTATTAAACCAATAATAATTGCAGCTGTGGTTAAAGACACATTCTTTAAATTAATATTACCAACTACAGGAACATCAACTGTAACATTTTCATCAGTATTCTTTTCTTCATTATCAAAAGATTCTTCTTTTTCTTCTTTAACAAAACTATTATTTTTAATTTCTTCAACAGCATCAACATATTCATGTTCTGGATCACTATAATATTTAATTGCTCTTTCTATTTTACTTCCTGTTCCTTCTCCATATCCTCTAATTATAGTATCACCTATTACATTAGTAGGTACACCAAATCTAGTAATTGAAAATGCCTCATTTATTTTCTGTAATTCAGTAGCATTTTTTTCATTGTACCAAACCTCTTTTTTAACAATTTTTAAGTTTGAATAATTATTTTCAATACTACTTAAATATTTCATTTCTTCTTCACAATGAGGACAGCCATCACCATAATAAAGATATAAAGTAATTTCCCTATTTTCAGCAAACACTCCTAAAGGAAACATAAATAGAAAGATAATTATAAAACTAATTATCTTTTTCATGTAATTTACAAACTCCTTTTAATTTCTCTAGCATTTCTTCTTCTTTTAATTCACCAGTTATTCTTAATACTTCTTTATCATCATTAAATACTATAAATACTGGTAATATTTTCCCTGGATTATATTTTTCTACTTCTTCTTCATCCATATCAATATCTAATTCTATTGTTTCAATATCATATTTTTTTAAAATATTATTCCACACTTTATTCATTATTAAACATCCACTACACCATATAGCATTAATTTTAACTACTTTCATTATTCACCTCTAATATTTAAACTAACTATTAATTTTGAAAATGCATCTATAAATTTATCTATTTCTTCTTTAGTAGTTAAATAAGATAAACTTATTCTAATACTATGAGTTGCTTTATTTTTATCTCTTGTTACAGCATATACTGCCTTAGAATATTCTCCTTTAGAGCAAGCTGTTTGTGTAGAAATATAAATATCATATTCTTCTAATGCATGTTGCATAGTTTCAGGTTTAATATTCTTAATACTTACATTTACTATATGTGGTAAACAATATTTATTACTATTAATAGATACATCTAATTTAGATAATTTATCCATTAAATATTTATTTAATTCAACTACTTTATTATATTTGTCTTCATAATTATCATAAGCAAGTCTTAATGCTTTAGCTAAACTTACAATTAATGGAGTTGCAGGTGTACCACTTCTAAATACAGTAGTAGATTTACCTCCATGAATTAGTGGATCAATTACTAATCCTTCTCTTTTTATTAATGCTCCTATTCCTTTCATTCCATAGAATTTCTGTCCAGAAATAGATGCCATATCTAACATACTTAAATCCACTTTATCTTTACCAATTAATTGAGTTACATCACTATGAAAAATAGTCTTAGGATTAGTTCTAATAATATCACTAATAGCTTTTAAATCTTGTTTTACTCCAACTTCACTATTAATTGCACATATACTAACTAAAATAGTATCATCTCTAAGTAAATTTTTTAAATCATTTAAATCTACTAATCCATTTTCATCTAATTTAACAAAGTCTACTTCAAATCCTTGATTTTGTAGATAACTAATAGGAGCAATTACACTTGAATGTTCTAACTCAGTAGTAATAATATGTTTACCCCTATTACTATATCTAGAACTTACTCCTTTAATTGCTAAATTATTTGCTTCAGAAGATCCACTAGTATAAATAATTTCACTACTTTTAACTCCTAAAATCTTAGCAATTTGCTCAGTACTAGCATCAATTAATTTCTTTGCTTCTACTCCAAGTTTATGTAATGAATTTGGATTACCAATAAAATCTCTACATACTTTACTATAAGTATTAATTATTTCTTCATTAACAGGTGTTGTTGCACTATAATCTAAATAAATCATAATAGTCCTCCTAATCACATATAAATTATATCTAAAAACATAAAAAATATAAATAAAAAAGAAGTTGAATTACTCAACTTCAAGTTTAGTAGTTACTAATATCTATATAAAAAACAGAATATCCTTCATTATCATATTTAGTATATAAAGAATAATTAATATCAATAGTCTTATTAAAAGTATAATAAGTTCTCCAATCAGAATATGTTTCTTTATAATCTATTAAATCAATCAAATGATTCTTATCATATTCATTTAATGAATAATTATTATATTCTAACAAATCTTTATTAATATATAATTCTAAACTACTAAAATTATTAGTAATTAGTTTATAAAAATCATTAATTTTATTAAAAGTTTCTTCTCCAGATAAAGTATTATCATTTAAATATATACTTATATTTACACTTTTAATTTTATTATCATCTATATAATAATAAACCCTATAATCATCATTAGAGAATGCTATTAAATCATCATCTACTCTATGTTCCATTTTATAATCAGATAAATTCTTATCAATAATATCAACTATATCTTTATATTTATTTTCATTTATCTTTTCTTTTACAGGAGAATCACTATCAACTATTATTGAAAATATAATAATTCCAATAGCAACTATAACACCAATAATAATAGGTAATTTCTTTTTCATAAAATCATCTCTTTCTATAAAACACCAATTATTTATTGGTGTTTTGATAATAATCTCTTTCTGAAATAGTATCTGATATATAATCTAGATCTTCATCTACTATATCCATATCACTTATTATTTCTTCTATTTCAAATATGATTTCTTTTAAACTATTACAATTTTTATAATTAATTTTATATCTATCTAGTACTTCTATTTCTCTATTAGTAAGCATAAGACCATTAATATTATTTAATTTATTAGATTCAAAATCTAATCCACTTACTAATTCATTTATATTATATTCTTTCATTTACAAGAATACCCATTATTTTTGAGTCTAGTCATTAGCTCTCCTTCAGTATAACTATCTCCTACTGCTAATGCTATTACATCATTACTCTTAGTATTTGAATTTATTTCTACTTCTATATTTCCACTATTATCAATAAAACTAATATTATTTAAAAGTACTAAATCCTTACTATCTTTTACAGCTATATTAATAACAACATTATTATTGTTATATTTATACGTAACTTTATCTCCTAAGTAGTCTAATGTTCTTTCTAAACTATTCTTTATTAATAATATTTTTTCTCTATCGTTTGCATATTCTTCTGGTAAATAAATTACTTTAGTAACATTTAATTCAATTATCTTTTTACCATCAATCTTACTAATAACAGTTTCTTCTACTTTAATATCAGAATCAAATGATCTAATCTTTTCACAAGTAATAGTTGTTTGTTTAATACTTGAGAATAAATATACAATTATTACAATAAATAAGAAAACTAGTACTACTGGAAATGTCATATTTTTACGTGTATTCATAATTCCACCTCAAAGTTATTATATCACAAATTATATATAAATTTCATTATATATGGAAATATACCTGCCATAGCAATACCAATAATAAATATTAATAATATATATGACTTCATATATTTTTTATTTCTAACATAATCACTTAAGTTATAAACTACTGTCATTAAGAAACCTATTACTACAATAACAATACTAATTATTAAATAAATAATTAAGTTTCTACCTCCATCAGTAAATAAACTACTCCCTAATGCTTTATATAGTAAAGATCCCATCATTATAGCAATACCAGTTCCACCATGACTAAATAAGAAGATTAATCCAAATCCTTTTTCACTAAAACCAATATTTATTCCTGCTAAAAAGAAAGCTAATCCAAAGAAATATATTGGTAATGATTCAATATTATTTAATGTAAGCAAGCCAAGAAAAGCTATTATTATCATTAAGAAAATACTTAAGACAAGTTCTTTATCTTTATCAGCAAATAACCTATCAATTAAAGATTTATTTTTATATATATCATCTTCAGCCTTATGTATTAAATTATTTAATTCTTCAATCACAAATCTAGGATTCTTTTTATATATTTTTTCTATTTGATTAAAATAAGAATCTAATATTAGTGAATATTCCTTTTTTTCCATAAACACATACAATAAATAGTTAGTAAAACTAACTATTTATCAAATCCTTCCCATTTCCAATCTCTTATATATGGCATATCTTCACCATAATAAGCAATGTACTCTTTATGTTTCTTTAACATTTCTTCGCACCAATTAACTAATACTTGACTAGATTTATGATATCTTGGTATTTCTCTTAGTGCTGCTATTACTAAATGGAATCTATCTATATCATTTTGTACTCTTATATCAAATGTAGTAGTAATAGTTCCTTCTTCTTTATAGCCATGAACATGTAAATCTCTATTATGACGTTTATATGTTAATTGATGAATTAATGATGGATAACCATGGAAATTAAATATAATTGGTTTATCCTTAGTAAATATTTCATCATATTCTTCATCACTCATTCCATGTGGATGAGTATCAGGACTTTGTAATTTCATTAAGTCAACTACATTTACTACTCTTATTCTTATACCTTTAACACTCTTACGAAGAATATCAACAGCTGCCATAACTTCTAGTGTAGGTGTTTCTCCACAACAAGCAAATACTAAATCCGGATTACCCTCATCATTACTTGCAAAATTCCAAACACTTAAACCTTTTTTACAATGTACTCTAGCTTGTGCTTTAGTTAACCATTGTGGTCTTGGATGTTTAGAAGCAACAATTACATTTACATAATTTTTAGATTTAATACAATGATCAAAACATGATAATAAACAGTTAGTATCTGGAGGTAAATACATTCTTACTACATCAGCTTTTTTAGTAACTAAATGATTTAAGAATCCAGGATCTTGATGTGTATATCCATTATGATCTTGTTGGAACACATGGCTTACTAATAAGAAGTTAAGTGAAGCAATTGGTGCTCTCCATGGTATTTGGTTACATACTTTTAACCATTTAGCATGTTGACTTGCCATAGAATCAACTATTCTAATAAATGCTTCATAACTATGAATAAATCCATATCTACCAGTAAGCAAATATCCTTCTAACATACCTTCACATAAATGTTCAGAAAGATAAGAATCCATTACTCTACCAGTTGGTGATAAATATTCATCATTTGGAGATAATTTATAATTCCAAGTTCTATTTTCAACTTCAAATATATGATTAAATCTATTTGATAAAGCTTCATCTGGACCAAATATTCTAAAGTTTTTATTTTCTTTATTTAATGTAAATAAATCTCTAATATAATTACCTAAATTCATTGTATCTTGAGTAATTACACTTCCAGGTTTACCAATTTCTAAACAATAATCTTCCCAGTTAGGTGTAATTATTTCTTTTAATAATGTTCCACCATTAGCATAATTACTTTCACCCATACATTTAGTAGGAGTTGGACATAATTCTTTTAATTCTTTAACTAAATGTCCTTTTAAATCAAATAAACTATCTACTTTATAACTCTTTAACCATTTCTCTAATAATGGTAAATTTTCTGGATGTTGTTGACTAATTGGTATAGGTACTTGATGAGATCTAAATGATCCTTCATTCTTTTTACCTTCAACTTCTTTTGGACCAGTCCATCCTTTAGGAGTTGTTAAAACTATCATTGGATAGTTACCTGTACCTTTAGTTTTAATTTTATCTATTTCTTTTATTACTTTATCTAGAGTCTTAGCCATTTCTTCATGCATTTTCATTGGATCTGAACCAGTTACAAAATATGGTTTCCATCCACATCCATAGAAGAAATCTTCTAACTCTTCTTGACTCATTCTTCCAAAGACAGTTGGATTTGCTATTTTAAATCCATTTCTATGAAGTATTGGTAAAACTACTCCATCAGTCTTTCTATTAAGGAATTTATTTATATGCCAACTTGTTGCAAGTGGACCAGTTTCTGCTTCTCCGTCTCCTACAACACAAGCTGCAATTAAATCTTTATTATCTAATACAGCTCCAGCAGCATGAGCTAAACTATATCCAAGTTCTCCACCTTCATGGATACTTCCTGGAGTTTCAGGTGCAACATGAGAAGATATTCCGCCTGGGAATGAGAATTGTTTACAAAGTTTCTTTAATCCTTCTTCATCTTCAGTTATTTCAGGATAGAACTTACTATAAACTCCCTCTAAATAGTTATTAGCAACCATTGCCTGTCCACCATGTCCTGGACCAGATAAATAAATCATTTTAAGATTATTCTTCTTTATTACTCTATTTAAGTGCATATATATAAAGTTTTGTCCTGGAGTAGTACCCCAATGACCAACTACATTTGGTTTAACATGACTTATTTTTAATGGACGTCTTAATAAAGGATTATCTAATAAGTATAATTGAGCAACACTTAAATAATTTAATACTCTAAAATATTCATCCATTCTTTTTAATTCTTTTCTAGATAACACTGCCATACAAACAACTCCTCTATTCTAATAAAAATTATAACATATAAATTAAAAAATAAATATTAAAATAAAAAAAGAAGACTAAATATTTTTTAGTCTTAACTTTTCCATAATATTTCTTCTTTTCTTTTGAATTGGTCTTTCTTCAATTTTAGGTTCTTCTTAAAATTATATTTCATATGATGTAGACTCTTCTAAATTAGTTGTTTTACTATGAGTTATAATTGAATCAGATCTACTTAATCTTATAATAGCATTATCCAATAATCTAGTTAATATATAATCACTCTCATCATCTTCTAAATAACTAACTAATGAAGGACTATTAAAACTATCAAAGAAATCAATTCTAAATTTTTGTAGATTGTCATCATCAACTACTCACTTATATTCAATCATTCCATCCAAGTAATCTAAAACATATGCATTATTTTGTCTTAATGCTTCAACCAAATCATCTTAATTACATATTCTTTTATCTACATTTATAGATAAAACAGCATTATTTTCACTTTCTAGATATTTTTATTTTCTATAACTAATAATCATAGTATGGGTCTTTTCCACTTTATCTATAATCTTCTCAAGCCAATATATTATAACTAAATATAAAAAAGGCAATATTATTTTTTAATATTGTCTTTTGCTACTGTAAGCATTAATTTAATTCTATTAACTTGGTTAGTATGACTTGCTCCCGGGTCATAGTCTATTGCAACTATATTAGATTCAGGATATAACTCTCTAAACTTCTTAATTACACTCTTACCAACTATATGATTTGGTAAACATGCAAATGGTTGTACACATACTATATTTTTAACATCATGTTTCATTAAACTAACCATTTCACTAGTTAAGAACCATCCTTCTCCTGTTTGATTACCAGTAGAAATTATACCATCTACATTCTTAGCTAATTCATAAATATTAGTAACATTAGTAAATCTAGTACCAGTTAATGCATCTTTTACTGGTTTTTCTACTATATCTACTATATTTAAGAATTGTTTATAAAGAAATGCAGATATATTGCCAGTCTTTAATAATTCATTTTTAATTATTCCATTATAAGCACAATATTTAACAAAACCCATTAAATCAGGTAAGAATACTTGTGCCCCTTCTTTTTCTAGTTTACCAATTAAATCATCATTAGCAAATACATGATATTTAACAAGTATTTCTCCAACTATTCCAACTTTAGGTAAATCTTTCTTCTCAATTTTAATCTTATTAAAGTCTTTTACTATATTTTTAACATTCTCTTTATACTTACTAAATTTACCATTTTCAAGATCTTTATAACAAATATTAAACCACTTATCAAATAATTTTTGACTTGCTCCTTCTTTAACTTCAAGAGGACGAGTAGCAAGAAGTAGCTTTTCAAGTAAATCTCCATAAGCAACTGCTTCTAATGCTTTTTTAGCAAAACTTGGAGTTATCTTAAATGCTTGTTGTTTCTCTAATCCACTTAAGTTAAATGATAATATTGATACTTGTTTAAATCCTGCATCTCTTAAACCTTTTCTAATTAATCCTATATAATTAGTTGCTCTACATCCTCCACCAGTTTGAGTAATAATAACACTTGTATTATTAATATCATATTTACCTGATTGAAGAGCTTCTATTAATTGTCCAACTACAATTACTGCTGGATAACATGCATCATTATTACAATATTTTAATCCTACTTCTACAGTATTGTCTGTAGTATCAGGTAAATATACTGCATGATATCCTTCACTATTAAAGATACTTTCAAATAAAGGCATATGATGAGCACTCATATTAGGGAATAATAATGTATGTTTCTTATCTTCTTTCTTAAAATAAGGTTTTTCATAATTATAAGGAACATAATTATTAGTATTATCTTCTCTCTTATTCATAGAAGCAATTAAACTTCTAATTCTAATTTTAGCTGCTCCTAAATTATTAATTTCATCTATCTTAATAGTTGTATATAACTTATTATTACTTCTTAATATTTCTTCAGCTTGATCAGTAATAATAGCATCTAATCCACAACCAAATGAATTTAGATTAACAAGTTCCATATTACTATGACGAGATACTACATCACAAGCATTATATACTCTAGAATGATATGTCCATTGATCTACTACTCTTAGTTTTGTATCTAAGTTAGATAAATGACAAATAGAGTCTTCTGTAAGAACACATAATCCTAACGAATTAATCATTGTATCAATACCATGATTAACTTCTTTATCTAAATGATATGGACGTCCAGCAAGTACTATTGCTTTTTCATTATGTTCATCTATATATTTAATAAACTCTTCACCTTTTTTACGGACATCATCTTTAAATTTAGCTTTTTCTAAGAATCCTTCGTGTATAGCATTTTTAAGTTCACTTTTACCAAAGTTATATTCTTTAAATTCATCTAATTCAAGAATTCTTTTATACATAGCTTTCTCATCCATAGGTAAAAATGGATTCATAAACTTAATATCTTTTTCTTTTAATTCTTCTACATTTAATTTAATAGCTTCAGAATAACTTTGTACTATTGGACAATTATAAGAATTATCACTAGTCTTAAATTCCTTCTTTTGATACATAATACATGGATAGAAAATAGTCTTAATATCTTTTTCAATTAAATTAATAATATGTCCATGTACAAGTTTAGCTGGATAACAAACAGATTCAGAGGGTATAGAATCAATTCCTTTTTCATATATTCTTCTATTAGAATGATCAGATATTATTACTCTAAATCCTAACTTAGTAAGAATAGTAAACCATAAAGGATAATCTTCATACATATTAAGAACTCTTGGAATACCAATTGTACCTCTAAATGCTTTATCTTCACTTAATGGTTCATAATCAAATAATCTATCATATTTCCAAGAATACATATTTGGTAGATTAGAATGACTTCCATTATTTCCACTACCTCTTTCACATCTGTTACCAGAAATAAAACTCTTCTTATTAAACATACTAATAGTTAAAGCACAATGATTCTCACAGCCCTGACATCTAGAATGCATTGTTTTTATTTTCAAATTATTTATTTCATCAACACTTAACATACTACTCTTAACATCTTGATCTTCATATTCTTTATAATTATTAAGAGCAATTAGTGCTACTCCATAAGCACCCATAAGTCCTGCAATATCAGGTCTAACTACTTGTTTACCAGTAATATTTTCAAATGCTTTTAATATAGCATCATTATAGAAAGTTCCACCTTGTACTACGATTCTTTCTCCTAAAGTAGATACATCTCTAATTTTCATAACTTTTTGAATAGCATTTCTAATTACAGAATAACTAAGTCCTGCAAAAATATCTCCTAAAGGTCTACCCTCTTTTTGAGTTTGTTTAATTTTACTATTCATAAATACAGTACAACGACTTCCTAAATCTATTGGAGCTTTTGATTCTACTGCTAATTTTACAAAATCATCTAAAGATATTTTTAAACTCTTAGCAAGTGTCTCAATAAATGAACCACAACCACTTGAACAAGCTTCATTAAGCATAATAGAATCAACTGCTCCATCTTTAATCTTAATGTACTTCATATCTTGTCCACCAATATCTATAATACTTTCTACTCCAGGAAGAAAGTAATTAGCAGCTTCATAATGAGCCATTGTCTCAATTTCAGATATGTCTAAATTAAATGCTGTCTTAATTAATAATTCACCATATCCAGTAGATCCAGCACTTCTAATAACAGTATTCTTTCCTAACTTAGAATATAAATCTAATATCATATCTTTAATAGTATCTACAGGAGTACCTTTATTACCTTTATAGTTTTCATAAAGTAAATTACCATTAATATCAATAGCAACTACTTTAGCAGTAGTACTACCAGCATCTATTCCTATAAATACATCTCCAGAGTAATTAGAAATATCTTCTCTTTTAACTTTATATTGTTCTTGTCTTTTTAAGAACTTATCATAATCTTTTTTATCTTTAAATAATACTTTTAAACTATTAGATTCACTCTCTCTAAAATAAGATAATCTTTTTAATAAATCTTCTATTTCTTTAATAGAATAATATTTATTATTATTTTCTAAACAAGCTCCTAAACATACAAAAAGTCTAGCATCTTCAGGAATAATTATTTCATTTTCTTTTAAATCTAAAGTCTTAATAAATCTTTCACGTAACATATCTAAGTAATTTAATGGTCCACCTAAAAACATTACATTACCTTTAATTGGTTTTCCACAAGCAAGACCACTAATAGTTTGATTAACTACAGCTTGCATAATAGATAGTGCTACATCTTCTCTAGAACAACCTTCATTAAGTAAAGGTTGAATATCAGTTTTAGCAAATACTCCACAACGTGATGCAATTGGATATATAGTTTTACCATTCTTAGCTAAATCATTTAAACCTTCAGTAGTTGTATTTAATAAAACAGCCATTTGATCTAAGAATGCCCCTGTACCACCAGCACAAGAACCATTCATTCTTTGTTCTATAGTTTGATCAAAATAAATAATTTTAGCATCTTCTCCACCTAACTCAATAGCAACATCTACATTACTTGCATATTCCTTAATAGCATTCTTACAAGCAATAACTTCTTGTACAAAATTAACACCCAAGTATTTAGCAAGTGCAATAGCACCACTACCAGTCATTGTAATACTAAATTTATTATTAGAGAATTGTCCAAGTACTTCATTAAATAAATCTTTAATAGTTTTCTTAGTATCAGAGAAATGTCTTCTATACTCTTTATATAAAACATTATCATCTTTGTCTAATACAATCATCTTAACTGTAGTAGACCCAACATCAATTCCTATTCTTAACTTTTTTTCCATATATCTATCACGTCCTTAATTTTTGCAGTATATCTATTTTACCATTAAAAAACCATATTTTTAACCGACAATTTTAAAAAAAGTGTTAGAAAAAGATAATCTTTCGATTATCTTAATTTACTTATTAAACATATTTTTAAAAATCTTAATTTATACTTCTATTTATTAAATCAATTTAACCAGTTAGATCAATATCTATTTGAATAATTAAATCTCTTTGTTCATTATCATCATTAGTATAACTTATATGTAATTCATTTAAACTTGTATATGTTTTTGCTCCACCATTAGAATTATTTAATAGTCCTGACTTATTAATTAAAGTACCAAGAATTCCTCCATAAGAACCAACAAGTGCAGTTGCAAGAATTTGTACATCAGCTTGATTAACAGTTGTATCTTTAAAATCATCCTGACTAATAATTGTTCTAATTACATTTTTAGAATCTGATATTCTACTCTTATCAATCAAAATATTTTCAACAGTATTATTAGCAGTAGTAATAGATAAAGTAATACCCTTATCATTATATTGGATAGCACAAGGTTTATTAGCAATATCTGGTCTCTTCTTAATTCCCATAATATAAATACCTAAAATAATATTTTTTCTTCCATATCTTATCACCTATTTAATTATATAAAAAAAAGAATGTTGAAAATCAACATTCTACTTTGAAATAACCTCACAAATTAATTGACTAATCTCTGTAGGATTATCAATTGGAAGTCCAGCAATCATTCTTGCTTCACTATAAAGTATCTTAGTATATTTATCAAATTCATCTTTATCTTTCTTATAAAGTTTCTTTAATTTATCACTAATTGGATGTTTCTCATTAATTTCAAGTATTGTTTCTGCTTTAATACCTAAATCATTAGGCATAGCATCAAATACTTTTTGCATTTCAATTGATACATCACCTTTAGTAGTTAAACATACTGGATGTGATCTTAATTTATTACTAAACTTAACTTCCTTAACTTCGGGTAACATCTCACACATATCTTTTAATAAATCTGAGTTATCTTCATTTACCTTCTTAGTTTGTTCTTTCTCTTCTTCAGTTTCTAAGTCTAAACTACCATCACTAACATTAGTAAATTTCTTACCTTCATATTCTTGAATAGCAGTTACACAGAACTCATCAACATAATCAGTTAAATATAAAATATCATAATCTTTGTCTTTAACTTGTTCTACTTGAGGTAAAGCATTAATCTTATCAATACTTGCTCCTGAAGCATAATAAATTGCTTCTTGTCCCTCTTTCATTTCTTCTACATATTCTTTTAAAGTAATTAATCTTTCATGTTTAGAAGAATAAAACATTACTAAATCTTTTAATTTATCTTTATCTTGTCCAAAGTTATTATAGACACCATATTTTAATTGAACACCAAATGTCTTAAAGAATGAAATATAATTATCTCTATCATTCTTCATCATATCTTCAAGTTCTCTTCTAATCTTACTTTCAATATTTTTAGCAATTACTTTAACATTTTGAGATTCTTGTAATATCTCTCTTGAAATATTAAGAGATAAGTCTTCTGAATCAACTACTCCTTTTACAAAACTAAAGTAATCTGGTAATAAATCAGCACACTTTTCCATTATAAGAACACCATTAGAATATAAAGCTAATCCCTTTTCATATTCTTGAGTGTAATAATCATATGGAGCATGTGAAGGTATAAATAATAATGCTTTAAATGAAGCCATACCTTCTACTGATGTAGATATTACTTTTAATGGTTTATCATAATCACTAAACTTATCCATATAGAAGTTATCATAATCTTCATCACTAACATCTTTTTTATTTTTCTTCCAGATTGGAACCATACTATTTAATATTTCAATCTCTTTATGATCTTCATATTCATGCTTTTCTTCATCTTTTAATTCATGATGAGTAACTTCCATCTTAATAGGGAAACTAATATAATCAGAATATTTCTTAACTAATCCCTTTAATTGATATTCATCTAAATATTTAGAATATTCATATTCATCAGTATCTTCTTTTATTACTAATTCAATAGTAGTACCATGTTCTTCTCTATCACCCTTAGTAATAGTATAACCATCTACTCCTTCAGATTCCCATACATATGCTTCATCACTATCAACACTTAAAGAAGTAACTTTAATCTTATCACTAACCATAAATGCAGAATAAAAACCTACACCAAATTGACCAATAATATCAATCTTCTCATCCTTAGTCATATTCTCCTTAAAGTTTAATGAACCACTCTTAGCAATAGTACCTAAATTCTCTTCAAGTTCTTCTTTAGTCATACCACAGCCATTATCAATAATTCTTAATGTACGACTATCTTTATCAAACTCCAAGTTTATTTCTAATTTATCTTTCTTAATTTTAACTTTCTTATCAGTTAAGCTTCTATAATATAATTTATCTAATGCATCAGATGCATTACTAATTAACTCTCTTAAAAATATATCTTTATTAGTATAAATTGAATTAATCATTAAATCTAATAATCTCTTAGATTCTGATTTAAATTCCTTTTTAGCCATATAATCACTCCTTATAAATTATCCATACAAATAATTTATAACACTATTTTTAGCACTTGTCAATTAAAAGTGCTAAAAAGATATAAAAGAAAAAGTAGATTATCTTTTTCTATAAGTATAACCTACTCCTTTATCTAATTTACTAAATTCAAAGTTATGATCAAATATTCTTTTTTCTAATTCAACTGCTTCCTTATCTCTATTAATAAGTGTACTACAAAGTACAATACCATCTCTTCTTAATAATCTAGATAAATTTGAACTTGCTATTTCAAGTTTCTTTTTATCACTACGAGCATACTCTAATATATTAGACATAACTGCTATATCATATTTACTAACAAAATCTTGTTCTTCAAATAAATCAATATGTCTAAAACTTAAAGGTTCATCTATAACACTACCTATTGAATTAGTAGTTCTAAATAACACTTTTCCTTCTGGTTGATTATAGAAAAACATTCTATTAAAGTCTACTCTTTTTTGTGCTAACTCTGACCAAAATCCATATGCATCTGCTTCTTCTTTATTTCTTGGTTTAACTCTAGATAATAATTTATCTATCCAATCATAATCATTTTCTAATACACCATCAGGATATATTTCATTCATATATTTAACTGCCCATACTCTTAAATAATAATAGTATGGAGTTAATGGATTCTTATCAAAAGTATCTACTTTTCTAGCGCCCATATATCTAGCCATAAATAATTGATCAGATGAAGCTAATGCACTTAAAACATCTTTATCTAAAAAATCAATATTTCTATATATTTCTGATAAGTTTTCATTAGTTTCAAAATATAAGTTTCCATAACCATCTACTTGTTTTCCCCTAGCAATACAAGTTGCTGCTAAATAATCTTTAAGTAATTCCATATTATTTCACCTTCCTATAAACATATCCAACTTCTTGTTTATAATCAACACCATTATAGTAATACCAATCCCCAAATTCTTCATGTTTTAAAGAACCTTGAGTCATTGCATTTTTCTCATATTGATACAAATTATCTTTTGAATCATATAATAAGTGGCTACATACACATATACCACCATCATTTAGTAAACCCTCTATATTTTTTCTTATTACAGTATAACTATCATCTTCTACATGTTCCATTATATTAGAAAGTATTACTACATCATATTTCTTTTCACTGTCATATTCTTCAGCAATATTTTGTAATTTAAAAGTAATTGGTTTAATACTTTTTTTTAATCTATCTATGTCTTTAGCAAAATCAGATTCTTGACGATTAGTCTCTGGATGAGATAATAACCAATTATTACCTGCATATAAATAATGCTTCCAAAATATTACTGCTTTTCTCTCTAAATCATTTTCAGGTTTAATAGAAAAAACTAGTCTCATTATATCTACATATCTATCTTTAAAAAACTTATTGTTAGGATAATCAACTCCAAAATATTGTATTATCCATTTTCTTAAAAAATAATGATAAATAGCTAGTTTATTAGCATCAAAAGTATCTACTGTATTAGCACCATTATATAAAGAACTAAATACTTGATCACCAGAACCAACTACTGTTAGAACATCTTTATCTTTAACAGAAAAATTTCTAAATAAAGCTTCCATACTTTCATTAGACCATTGATATACTCTATCATAACCATATCTACTTATATTTTTTTGAACTTTTCCAGCTCCATTTAAATCTCTTAATATTTCTATTCTCTCTAGTTCCATACCATTACCCCTCAATTGGTTATATATTATACCACAAAATACCATTTTATTCAACAATAGCAACATTTTATTAGAAATTAAATTTATTTTATGTTATAATATAAAACAATTAATTGTAAATCGAAATGATTCGGAAATGGAGAGTGAAAATGTTTAAAATAAATGATTATTTAGTATATGGAAAAGACGTATGTCTTGTAAAAGAAATTAAAAAAATTAAAGAAATAGACTATTATTCTTTAGAACCAATTAATGATACTTCTCTAAAAATTACTGTACCAGTAGATAGTAATAAAATTAGAAGTTTAATATCTAAAGATGAAGTAAATAAAATTATAAATGAAATGTCTTCAATAGAAGTTATAAATATAGAAGAAAAATTCCTAGAATCAGAATATAGAAAACTATTAACTAATGGTACTCCATTAGATTTAATAAAATTAATTAAAACTATTTATTTAAGAAATAAAGAAAGAACAAAAAATAAAAAAAGAATTATGGATAAAGATAAAGACTATATAGATAAAGCAGAAGAACTACTTTATAATGAATTCAGTATAGTATTAGATTTATCATTTGAAGATACTAGAAAATTTATAAATAATAAATTTGATAAGTTAATAAAAAAAGAGTCCTAAGACTCTTTTTTATTATTATTTTTATTAGCTTTAGTAAACTTAAAATCTTCTAATCCAGTATAAATATCTAATCTACCTTCTTTAAATGAAGTATATATTTTATTCCATATAGTACTTTCAACAAATCTAGCTTTCTTAGGATGCATTAAATATCTAACTGTTAATTCTATATGATCACGACATAACTTAGTATAAATAATTGGATCAAATTGATTAAAATATACTCTATTTTGAATGTTAACTTCATCTAATTGTTTCTTCATCTTTAATGGAATACTTTTAATAGTTTCTAAACTATTAACTATCTTATATAATTCTTGTTTATTCTTTGCTAAATCACAATCAAGATCAACTTCCACTGTTAATTCATTCCATATATATTTAAAACCTTTATTAATATTCTTAACTGATTGAGATAAAACAATAGAATTAGGAAAACTTACAACAATACCAGTAGATTGGCCATTCTCTTCTTTAGTAGATACTTCAAGTATTTCAAAGTCTAAAGCAGATATATTCATTACATCTCCTTTAATATCACCTACTTGTATTCTATCTTCTACTCTAAATGGTCTTTTTACTTTAATATATATTCCACAGAAAAAGTTTAAAATCATCTCTCTTAATGCAATTGTCATAGCAGCAGATACTACAGAGATTAATGTCATAAAACTCTTTAAATAATCAGACCATACTGATAATAAAGCAAGTACTTCTATTATACCAATAAATACTCTAATAGATTGATTAACAATATATTCTCCTCTACCTGACATTTTCTTTCTAATAAATAAATTACTTAAATATTTAATTAAAGAAAATAATGCAAGTACAAATAAAGTTAAAATTACTACTGTTAAAATACCTTTATCAATAGTAGTAATATCACTTAAATATTCAGTAAAACCATCTAACATTTTCATAATATCATCACCCCTAAATGAGTCCTTATTATATCATAGGAATACATTTAATTTTACTCTTCTACTTTAATTATTATATCACTTTACAAGAATTTACAAAAGAAAAAGATAAGATTATAAAACTTTCTTATCTTTTAATTCTTTAAGTGTTTTTTCTTCCCAACTAGAAGCTTGTACTTCTACTATATGAGATTTTTCTAATAAAAGCATTAATACTCTTGATTGACCTATTCCTCCACCTATTGTATATGGAAGTTCACATTTCTTAATCTTTTGATGATATGGTAATTCTAATCTATCTAAACAATCTGCTTTCTTTAATTGAGAAACAAGTGATTTTTCATCTACTCTAATTCCCATAGAAGATATTTCAATTGCTTTATCAAGTACACCATCAAATATTAATAAATCTCCATCTAAAGCCCAATCATCATAATCTGGACTTCTAAGATCATGAGGAATACCTGATTTTAATTTATCTCCTATTCCAATTATAAATACAGCTCGTTTCTCTTTAACAATTAACTCTTCTCTTTCTTTTGGAGTTTTATCAGGATACATATCTTCTAATTCTTGACTAGTTATAAAATATACAGTCTTTGGTAAATCTAATGTAATAGTTTTATATTTTCTTTTAATATAAATAGAAGTTTGTCTAATAGCTTTATATATACTTCTAACTGTATCTTGAAGATACTCTATTGTTCTATCTTCCTTACTTATAACTTTTTCCCAGTCCCATTGTTCTACAAAGAATGAATGTATATCATCAACTACTTCATCTTTTCTAATTGCTCTCATATCAGTATATAAACCTGTATGCATAGGAAACTCATATCTTCCCAAAGCATCTCTTTTCCATTTAGCTAAAGAATGAACTATTTCAAACTTCTCTTTTCCTTTAGTAAAACTAACTCCTTTTTCAACTCCAGTTAATGCATCTTGTAATCCTGAAGAAGTCTTTACATATAATGGGCTTTGTACTTTAGTAAGAGAAAGTCTTACTTCAATTTGTCTTTCAAAAAATTTCTTAACATCATCAATTGCTTTTATTGTTTCTAAATAACTTAATTCTTTTTTCATTTTTAAAACCTTCTTTCTTATTTTTTTATTTAAAAATAAACAAATAGATTGTAGGTACTATCTACTTTATTTATGAGAGTATAAAGTAGATATAAAATGAATCAAATTATCTACTTTATACAAATTATTTTTAAATTATTATTGTTATTATTGTCATCTGACATAAAACCACATCCTTATAATTTCTTTTCTAATTTTTTATCTTTTCTTTTCTTAACACTTTCAATGAATTCAGTCTTTGTAAAAGGTACTTTTACTTCTTTACCAAAACTTGAATAATAAGATAACTCTTCATCTTCAAAACTTAAATCACCATCTTTACTCATAGCAATTATTAAGCTATATGATTTTGGATAACATACTCCGAAATGAATTCTACTTCTAGTCGCAAAATCAAATAAAGTTTCTTCATCTTCTTTTATAAGTTCTTTTTCTGGTAAACATTCTAATAATTTATCTTTAGACATATGACTAAATCTAATTTTAAATTGTAAGAATTCTTTTAACCCTTTGCCATATTCTTCTTCTAAGTATTCTATTTCTTCTGCATCTCTATCATATTTCTTTTGATGTACTTCTCCTAACTTATCAACAAATTCTAAATACTTAGTAAATGCTATATCATCTATACCAAATGCATCAAAGAATACTTTTAATTCTTTATCTAATGAATAGGTATCAAATAAATCTTTAATATAATGAAAACCTAAATCACTTATTGCTTCTGTTGATAAAAATGGGTACTCTCTTTTTATTTCTAATAATCCTTTAAAAGTGTCATCATCACTAAGTACTGAATATCTTCCACCAAATCTACTAAATAATCTAATTAATTCTTTTATTAAAGACTCTTCAAGTTCAATATCACCAAATAAAGATATTAAATGTTTTAAACAAGCATAATCTTTTTCATCTTGTGGAATATGGTCTGTCTTTAATACCTTTTCTAATTCAATTAAATATGTACTTAATAATACCTTTTTTTCTTCTTCCTTTCTTATATACTTCACAATTATTCTCCCTTCAAATAAAAATACCCGTATCATCCTACAATATAAGGACGAATACGGGTATCCGCGGTGCCACCTTAATTTATTACTAAAAAAACCATTTATATAAATATATAAACGGTCTATTATTACAGTAATCTCTCTTTTCAGTTCTAACAAACCTATCACTTTTAACGGTGTGCTACCGGCATAGTCTACTTAATTCTTTATGCTCTCGGAAGTGTTCTTTCAAAATAGTACTTTGTTCATTTCCACCAACCATAAACTCTCTATAAAAGTAATCTAAATTTACTTTTCTTCTTCATCGATTTCGCCACTAATTATAGCATATTATTAAACAATTGTCAAATTACTTACTTTTAGGTATTACTTAAACACTTAAATGCAATTTCTTAAGGTAAATATTTTATGAATTGCAT
>CALYOH010000022.1 GCA_945228905.1 uncultured Caryophanales bacterium | reverse complement strand
ACACGCGTAAGATCGTCGGCAGCGTCAGATGTGTATAAGAGACAGTTATTATGGTGATGATATGAGAAAAGTAAAGATATCTTTATTTATTAATTTTCTTATAGTTATATTAGTAATATTTGGATGTATAAGTATGTTTACTGGTATTAAGTTTATGCCAAGTAATGCTGTACTTACAGGTAATAAATTAGAAATGTTTAAATACTTTACAGTAGATTCTAATATACTTATGGGTATTGCTTCTTTAATATTACTAATATATGAATATAAATATATTTTTAAAAAGCAATTTATTCCTAAGAAAGTTCATATATTAAAGTTTATTGGTACTACTTCAGTTGCTTTAACATTTATTACTACATTAGTATTTTTTACTCCTACATATGGATTTTATGCTTTATATAGTAATAGTAATTTAATATTTCATTTAATAGTACCATTACTAGCAATTATATCTTTTGTATTTTTAGAAAAATATAAAAGTAGATTTAGTGATAGTTTTTTAGGAATAGTTCCTATGTTTATATATGCAGTATTTTATATTACTAATATTATTTATAATTTAAATAATGGTGGTTTAACTTATAAATATGATTTTTATGGATTTTTCTTTGGAGATGTTAAGAATATTTATATAGTATTTCCAATAATATTATTAGTTACTTATTTAATGGGATTAATTATGTTATTTTTAAATAAGAAATTAAATAAATAAGATTTTTATGTTATATTATTTATATAAGATTAGGAGGTTCTAATATGAAAGGTAAGAGATTAGTACGTATATTATTTACAATTATATTAGTTATTGTAGTTATATTTATAGGTTTATTTTTATATAATAATAATGAAGCTAAAGAGATAATTAATCAATCACAGAATTATTTAAAGAAAACTAATAATAAATATTATTTAGATCCATTAATTAAAGAACAAAATAAATATACTGTAGGATGGTTAAAAGTAGAAGGTACAGATATAGATTATCCAGTAGTTCAATATAGTGATAATCTATATTATTTAACTCATGATTTCTATGATGATAGAAATAGTAATGGATGGGTATTTATGAATAGTAAGAGTAAACTTACTGATAATAATTTAATAATATTTGGTCAATTTAATTTAGATCGTAGTATATTTGGTACTATTGATGAATTAATGAAAGTTGGTACTGAAAAAGAAAATAGTACTATGAATACTAAGAAAAAGAATAAGATTATTTTTATTACTGAAGATGGTTATACTGAATATACTATTTTTAGTGCTTATATAGGTACTGATTATAAAGATTATTTAAATAGAAATATTAAGGATTTTAATAAATCATTAAATGTATTTAATGAAAGATCAGAAGTTCCTTTTGGGGAAGATATAAGTGATGTAGATAGTATTATTACTTTATCTACTATAAATGAAAAAGATATTGATAGAATAGTAATACATGGATATAAAAAGAAATAATTAATATTTCTTTTTTTTATAAAATAGTGTATATTATTAATGTATTTAAAAAGAGGTGTATTTATGACAGATTTAGAAAGAAAAGAGTTAGCTGATTTACTTTATCCAAATTTAAAACATGATAGAGAATATTATGAAAATAAATATCCTGAAAGAGGATTACCTGAAGGAGCAATGGTAACTAGATATGCACCATCTCCAACTGGTTCTGTTCATTTAGGAAATTTACTTAGTGCTTTTGCGGATATGGTATATGCTAGACAAAGTGGAGGAAGTTTTTATTTAAGAATAGAGGATACGGATCAAAAGAGAATGATCGAAGGTGGTATTGAGAATATTACTGGAGTATTACATGATTTTGATATCTTACCTAACGAAGGATATTCATTTGGTGGAGAATATGACCCTTATATTCAAAGTGAAAGAACTTAGATTTATCAAACATATATAAATGATTTAATTATAAAAGGATATGCTTATCCATGTTTTATGACAGAAGAAGAAATTCAAAATATTAGAGAAGAACAAGAAATTAATAAAACTAAGATTGGTATATATGGAGTATATGCAGTAGATAGAGATTTATCTTTAGAAGAAGTAAAAGAAAGATTAGATGAAGGACAAGAATTTGTAATAAGATTAAAGAGCCCTGGAGATCCTAACAAAGAAGTAGAAGTAGAAGATTCAATTAAAGGAAAAATGAAATTCCCTGAACATAATGTTGATACTGTATTACTTAAGAAAGATGGAACTCCTACATATCATTTTGCTCATGCAATAGATGATCATTTAATGCATACTACTCATGTAATTAGAGGAGATGAATGGGTAAGTAGTTTACCTTTACATCTACAATTATTTGAGATCTTAGGTTTTGAACCAGTTAAATATGCACATATTGCTCCTATAACTATTAAGGATCAAGAAACTGGTAATATTAGAAAGATTAGTAAAAGAAAAGATCCATGGTTTGGAGTTAAATATTATGATGAAAATGGTATTCCAATAGAGGCATTACATTTATATCTTGCTACTATTACTAATACTAATTTTGAAGAGTGGTATTTAAATAATCCAGATAAGACTATATTTGATTTTGAATTCTCATTTGATAAACAAGCTATTGGTGGTACTTCTTTTGATGAAGCTAAACTTGTTAACTTATGTAAGACATATTTCTCTAGAAAAAGTGCAGAGGATGTTTATAATGAGACTCATGCTTGGGCACTAAAACATGATACTGATTATGCTAAAGTATTAGAAGATAATAAAGATGATATGGTTAAATTCTTTAATATAGAAAAAGATGGAGATAGACCAAGAAAAGATATTTCTAAATATAGTGATGTTAAAGAAGAATTTAGTTATGCTATAGATGAATACTTTAAAAATGAAGACTATTCTAAGTATGATGGCGATAAGACTTATGATACTGATTTAGTACTTGATTATGTAAATAATTATTTAGAATTAGATGTTACGAATGAAGAATGGTTTAATAAAGTAAAAGAATTTGCTTCTAATAATGATTATGCTTCTAGTCCAAAAGATTATAAGAAAGATCCAGAATCTTATAAAGGACATGTTGGAGATATATGTGAAGCAATAAGAGTAATGATTACTGGTAGAACTAAAACTCCTGATTTATTTAGTATTATGAAAATCTTAGGTAAGGATAAGATTGTAGAAAGAATAAATCTTTATAAAGAACATATTAAATAAAAAAGAACAATTTGTTCTTTTTTTTATTTTTTAAACTTATCGGGATATATAAATAGTAGGAGGAGATTAAATGAATAAATAAGATACAATTACAAGATTATTTTATGGAAGGGAAATTAGAAGTATTTGGGATAGTAAAAAAGAAGATTACTATTTCAGTGTTGTTGATGTAGTCTTTGCTTTGACTATAGTTCTAATCCAAGAAAGTATTGGTCAGTAAAAAGCTATTAATAGATTAATTGAGTATTATAGAAAACAAGGATATGATGATAAGTGGATTGAATAGAGAATGAAGGTAACTCTTAATAGAAGAAAAATTACAGATATATGGAAAGAAGGAGGCATTACTGAAAATGTTTAGTATGCTATCCTTACTAATGATATCTATAAAGAATGGTCTGGCATGTCTGCTAGTGAATATAAATCATTAAAAAACATTAGATTAGTTGAAAACAGAGATGTTGCTAAAAGAGGAGGAGAAGTAGCAAAAATGACAAAAGATTTTTACGAAGAAGCTACTGGATTAGATGCAATTTCTAAATCTAATTCATTAAATTATGAATATATAAATGATAAACAAATAGATGGTTAAATTATTGTTGTTTATGTTATAATATTTGTATAAGTATAAGGGGAGTGAATTTATGATTATATCAACAACTCCAACAATAGAAGGTAAGATTATTAAGGAATACAAAGGTATTGTATTTGGGGAGACAATTAATGGTATTTATTTTATGAAAGATTTTGCGGCTAGTCTTACTAATCTTACTGGTGGAAGAGTACAAGAATATGAAAATGAATTAATAGATGCTAGAGCTAATGCTATGAGTGAAATGATAGATAGGGCTAAAAAGTTAGGAGCTAATGCTATAGTTGGTGTTACTGTAGACTTAGAAACTATAAATGCTTCAATGATTATGGTACAAGCTACTGGAACAGCTGTTGTAGTAGAAGAATAAATAGAAGTGTAAAGTACTTCTATTTTTTGTGTTTAATAAAAATATATATGCTAGAATTATAATAGGTAGTATTATTATTTGGTTTAAAAAAAGAAAATATAAAATTAAGTAATTTATTAATTGTAAAAAGAATAAAATGATTATATAATTAAATAGGTTAGAAGGAGAGTTTATGGAAGAGATTGATTTAAGAGAATTATTTGAATATTTTAGAGGTAAAATATTATGGATAATAGCAGCTATTATTCTAGCTATTGGGGTTGGAAATGTTGTAACTGTATTTACTAGAGTGCCTATGTATAATAGTAATACTACAATAGTTTTGGTTAGTGAAAATAATGGAACTACTTATAATACAACAGAACAACAACTTAATAAGAACTTAGTTAGTACATATGCTGAGATTATTAAAAGTAGAAAGGTTATTAATAAAGTTATTGATAACTTAGGATTAGATTATTCTTATAATACATTAAAGAATAATGTTAATGTAGAGGCTATTACTAATACTGAGATTATTAAGGTTATTGTTAGTGATAGTGATGCTACTGTAGCGGCAGAAATATCAAATGAAATTGCTAATGTATTTATGGATGAAGTACAAAAGATCTATAAATTAAATAATGTATCAGTTATAGATGAGGCTGAAATTAATAAGACTCCTTATAATGTTAATTATTTAAAAGATAATTTAATATATGTAATGGTTGCATTAGTTTTATCTTGTGGAATTATATTTGTTATTTATTACTTTGATACATCTATTAAAACTAGTGAAGAAATTGAAAATAAATTAGGATTAACTGTAGTAGGAATTGTTCCTAGAGTAGAGAAGGAGTAATTATGAAGAGTAAGAGTAAAGATTTAGTTATTAATAAGAATCCAAAATCATTATTTGCTGAGTCTATTAGAAGTATACGTACTAATATAGCTTTTGCTTCTATTGATAAGGATGTTAAGATTATAATGAATACTTCTCCAGAAGCTGCTGACGGTAAGAGTTTTATTACAGCTAATTTAGCAGTTGCTTATGGACAAGAAGGAAAGAAAGTACTTTTAATAGATACTGATTTAAGAAAAGGTAGACAACATGAAATATTTGGGGTTATGAATGTTACTAGTGGTGGATATACTAATTTATTATTAAATTATAAAGATAATATTGAATTAGAAAAATATATATTTCCTACATTTGATGAAAATATTGATTTATTACCAACTGGACCATTACCTCCAAATCCTGTTGAATTGCTAGGTAGTGATAATAATAAGAAATTACTTAATAGATTAAAAAAACAATATGATTTAATAATACTTGATTGTTCTCCTATACTTGGATTAAGTGATTCATTAATTTTAGCAAGTATGGCTGATGTTAGATTAGTAACTGTTTCATCTAGAAAGACTAAGATGGAAGGATTAGAAAGAGTTAAGAAATTATTTGAACAATCTAATTTAAAGATAGATGGTGTTATATTAAATAACGCTAAAATGAATTCTAATCATTATTATGTAAATAGTTATTATACTGAAAACGGAGATATAAAATAATTTGAAAGATATACATTCTCATTTAATATATGGTATAGATGATGGTAGTAAATCATTAGATGAATCAATTGAATTATTAAAAGAGATGGAGAAGGCTGGGACTACTGATCTTATGCTTACTCCACATTATGTAGAAAATAGTAAATATATTTGTAATAATAAAGATAAGAAAGAGATATTTAATAAATTAAAAGATAGATTAAAAAAAGAAAAAATAAATATTAATTTATATTTAGGTAATGAAGTATTCTTTACTGAAAACTTCTATGATTTAATAAAAAAGAGAGAAATTAGTACTTTAAATAATAGTAAGTATTTATTATTTGAGTTTCCTATGAATCATATATATCCAAATACTGGAGAAGTTATTAGTAATATTATTAGTAAAGGATGTGTACCTATACTAGCTCATCCTGAAAGATATATGAGATTTATTAGACATCCTGAGATAGCTGAAGATTATTTAAGAATGGGTATATTATTACAAGGTAATCTTACTTCTTTATTTGGTAAATATGGATTTAAATCTAAGAGGTTACTTAAACTATATTTAAAGAATCATTGGATTAGTTTTTTAGGTAGTGATACTCATCATGATGTTAAATATAGTGAAAAGAAATTAAGAAAGAAATTACTTAGAATTACTAAAGATGAAGATTATGTAAATGACTTATTATATAATAACTTTGATAAAGTTATTAATAATGAAGATATTGGTATTTTAAGATAAACTTATGTTTATCTTTTTTTATTAATTTGATATAATAGTATATAGTAGGTGAAGTATATGATAGAGGACTACAAATTAAAAGATTATTCTAGTTTAAATAGGCGTAGAAAAGAAGATTCACACGGTTCTTTTAATAGTGTAAAAAATGAATCTGTTACTGGTAGTACTATGGTATGCTTAATTGAAATAGAAGATATGGGTGTAAAGAAGAGAATACTTACTGATTATTTATATGATTATAGAGATTATACTATTGTAAAGTCTTTTTATATTGATAGTGATGGTACTTTATATGTAGAAGATGATATAGATGTATTAGATTTTAATTATACTAATGGATATGGTTCTCCAAGACCTTTAAATTTAAAAAATTTAATTATAAAGTCTAGTAGTCCAATTATTATAACAAGAGAATCACTTTGTTTGAGTGGTATTGAAAATGTATCTATAACTTGTCCTCATAAGTTATTTTTAGAAGAAGGGGTTTTTTATAGATGTAATACATTAAAAAATGTAGAACTTAAATGTAGTGATGATGAATTTGAAGAAGTAGTTATAGGAAATTCTTGTTTTAATGATTCTACTATTGAATCTATTACTATTGATAAAGTTAATAAATTAACAATTCATAATAAAGCATTTTATTGTTGTAAAAATTTAAAAGATGTAGATTTTGATGATAATTTTACTATTATTATGCCTAATGCTTTTAGTCGATGTGATTCATTAAAAGAATATAGATGTTCTCCTATAACAAAAATATATAAATATGCTTTTGATTATAATCCTAACTTAGAAAGAATACATATGGAGAACTTTGCTGTTCTTAGTTTAATGTATGATGGAGCTTTTTATAAAAATATGAGTAATACTATTATTGAGGTAGGTTGTATTAAAGTTTCTGAATTATATACTATAGAACCTTATGATAATTTCTTATTTGATAATTTAATAATAGATGATCTTACTGAATATGGTATTAATAAATTAAATAAGATACTTAGTACATATGATAAGAAGTGTTTTAAAAGAATTACTGCAGGAGATTTTGATGTTAAATTAGATATTTTAGATTTAGATCATGAAATAGATAGTTCTTTTGAAATTATTAATAATTTAGATACTACTCAGGATGTTACTTCTACCTTATTATTAATTGATTCTATACAAAAAGAAAAATCAAATTTTTTAAACGATTTTATTAATAATTATAAAAAAGAAGTTATAGAGAAGAATGTTTCTTACTTTAGACAATTTGATGCTACTTCTACACATTTAATATTTTTATCATCACCTGATTTATTTAAAAAAGATTTTGATATAGTATTTACTAATCTTGCTATTATAAGAGAAAATGCTACTATAACTGATGATGATATAAGAATATTCTATTTTGATGATAATAATTTAACTATTAATTTAGATGATATGGATTCTATTAATAATTATTTATGTAATTATATAAAAGAAAATAAAAGATTACCAAGAGCTTTAAATAGTTTATTCTGTAATAGTACTTATGAAGATATTATAGATAGAGTAGATAGATTAAATTATGTTACTACTATGCATTATACTGGTAGAGAAAAAGATGAGTTCTTATGTAAAGATAGTGTAGAGATTATTAAGAGTATTGATGATGAGACTTTTAATAGAATATTTGGTGATTATAAAGATAGAGCAAGTAAAACTAATAGTAAAGTTCCTTATCTAGAAGGAATTAAGACTTTAGTATATGAGAAATTAAGAGGATATATATATCAAGATGAGAATGAGAATATTTTATTTGATGAAGTATTTAATGAATATATTAATGATTTTGATAATACTTTTATTGGTAGTAAAATATTAGATTATTTTGATACTTTACCAAGATATTTTAGGAATAGGAGTGCTAAAGAATTAGAATATAAAAAGAATATTATATGTGGAAGAATACTTTATACAATAATTAGTAGATTAAAGTCTGAATGTAGTGAAGAATTTACTGAAGAGTATGTAAGAGAAAAATTATATGATTTTAAAAATATAAGAAAAGGTTTACTTTCTACAACTGATTTGTTTTATACATATTTAGATTCTGCTTTTGATCCTGAATGTATAGAGATATTATTAAAGATAGATCCATATGCTTTTGATATGTTTAGAAATTATACTGGTACTATAGATATTCCTATTGATATTCAATTAGATAATTTAATAGAGAAACCAATTAATTCTGGTAATTTAGTTTATTATGAAAATACTGATATTAGAAGAAAAGCTATTCAAAATAGAAGGTTAACTGAAGATGATAAGGGTTCTTATGAATTATTAATTGGATTTGATGATGTAAGATACTATAAAATTGCTAAAGCTAATGGATATAGATTTAGTAAAGAAGAAGAGGAAGGATACGAGAGAAGGATTGATGCATATAATAGTCAATTAGAAGAAGCGTTAAATGATCCTAAATATAGTAAATATAAAGAGCAATTACTAAGATATAAAATTAAAGATATTAATACACAACCAGATATTATGAAAGTATTCTATGAGTTTTTACAAAATCAAGTAGTACCTTCAAATATACCAATTAATAGAAGACATGATTTTGAAGATAGAGTTAAAGTATTAGTTAATGAATATATAGAGAGTGGATCTAGAGAAGGAACTAGATTATCTAAAATTATATATTCAGTAGATATGTTATATAGAACTAATAATCCTTCTATATTATATAAATCTAGGGAAGAAATAATAGAGAATCCTGTATTAATAAGTAATCCTGATATTAGTGATATAGAAAAGATAGGTATAGCGTTAGTTGCTTTAAATAAGATGGCTCATCAACAAATAGATGATTTTATACCTTCTGATTATCTTACTAGATATAGATATAAAAGTAATGAGTTAATGACTGAAACTCAGGAATTTGCTAAAAATGTAGTAGATGCTTTTACTATTTTAGGTAATTATAATGATATAGAATTTACATATAAAGAATTATTTAAAGAAAAAGGAGTTCTTAAAAATAATAGATTCTATGATTATATAGATAATGGAGATTATGAGAAAGTATATTTATTAAATTTAGATAAATCTAAATGTAATGAAATATATAATTATGTAGTAAGTAATTATTCTGAATTAAAAAGATTATATAAAAATAAAAATACTAAAGAGATACCTACTAGTATCGTTGATTATTATAGAGAAAATAAATTATATATAGATTATATTTTTAGAAATAGTAATGTAGATGAAAATAAAAAGATAATTGTAGGTAAGAATCCATTATTATTAAATGAAGATGAGATATCTGATATATATAATAGATTTACTAGATGGGTTAATTACTATGATGATAGTAGAGATATTAATGATACTAGAGAATTAATGGTAGAAGATTATGTAAGAATATTTAGATCATTAAGAAAAGTAAGAAGCTATATAAAAGAAAAACCTGATGTAGTAGAGCATTTATTAGATAATGCTATTAGTCAAAGAAATATGTATGATTTAAAGACTAATTTTTCTACAATACTTATGAATAGTTTAGTAGAAGAATTAAGTAATAGTAATAACTTAGAATCTACAGATATTATTAATAGAATAGTTAATTTTACTAAAGATGATAAAATTAATATGTTTAATAGTAGTGGTATAGTTATAGAAATACAAGAAGATAATATGAATCCTAAGCAAGATGTATTAGTAATATATTCTAAGAATGTAAGAGAACCTTATTCTATACATTTAACTTATAAAGTAATAAAAGATGATATTACAAGAAAGAAAGTAAAAGATAATCAAATTATTATTAATAGTAAATTAGATAATAAGAATTTAACTTATAATGATAGAGATTATTCATTTGATTTTAATAATAAAAGAATAGATTTTGATTTTAATTTTAAAAGTGGGGATAAAGGTAGACCAAATGCATTACTTTTAAATTTCTTAACTGTAGAAATTCCTTCTTTATTAAGTAAATATAATATAAGTAGAGAAGAATTAAGTGATATATTAAATAATAATAAAAAGACTGATAATAGTATTATTAATGGTATTATTACTATGATTAATAATCTTATTAATACTAATACACTACAATTACCTGAGGATTTAGAATTAGATTCTGAATTTGATTATTTAAAGGGTATTAAGTTTAGTGGTATTAATAATAAATATATATCAACTATTAGAGGATTATTGGGTAATAATAGAATTATGTTTGATAATACTCAACAAGAGAATCTTGATAGTATAGTAGAAGATTATAAAGAAAAATTAAAAGATACAAATAGTAGTACTTATAATGATACATTAAAAGAAGTATTTATAGATTTAAGTACATTACATGATAGAATATTAGATGATAATACTATAAATAAAGTTTGTTATTTTGGAGATAATAATATTAAATATGGATTATCTCAAAATAAAGCATTTAAATTATTAAATAGATTTAATAAAGTAATAGATATGTCTTTAATAGATGATATAGATTATAGAGATATAGTAGAGAAATATATAAGTAGAATATGTTTTAATAGAGCAAGTATCCCTAAAAAAGATATAGATAAATTAAAAGAAATGAATTTAATAATAAATGAATTAAATAATAATTACTTTAGATCAGATAAATTTAATATATATGTTTATAATATTAGAGATGAATTTAAAAATACTTTAATAGAAGAATTAAATAGAAAAATAAATGATTTAAATAGTAAAATAAAACCAGTTAAATCTAATAATGAATTACTAGATATGTTTAATGATAATAGTAATGTAGAAGTATTAGATGATAAAAAAAATAAGAAGTAGAATAGATTCTACTTCTTATTTTACATTTTATATTAAAATGTTATTATTATATTGTTAAAAATGTGAAAACAGGGTATAATTAAGTAGAATTATTTAGAGTTGCAAAATATATTTTTTTGCGACAAAATATTAAAATAAAGAGGATGATATAAGTATGCACGATAGTTATTTAGAAAATTATTTTAGTATAGATGGAGAAGCAAAAGAAAGAACATTATTAGATCAAATATGTGTTAAGATATTTGCTGGAATAAAGTATTTTACTGATAGAATATTAGCTTTAGTTGGTTTAATAGTATTAAGTCCATTAATGTTAATAGTTGCTATACTAATTAAGTTAGATAGTAAGGGACCAGTTTTATTTAAGCAATTAAGAACTGGTAAATATGGAAAGAATTTCTATATGTTAAAGTTTAGAACTATGGAAGTAAGTAACGATGTACATGATTTTTCTAAAGCTGATCAGCATACAAGAATTGGTAAGATACTTAGAAAAACATCTTTAGATGAATTACCTCAATTAATTAATATTTTAAGAGCTGAGATGAGTTTTATAGGTCCTAGACCTTGGATTACTGATTATTATGATGCGATGAATGAAGCACAAAGACATAGAAATGATGTAAGACCTGGTATTACAGGACTTGCGCAAGCAATGGGAAGAAATACATTAGATATTTTTCAAAAAATAAATTATGATTTAGAGTATATTAGATATTATTCATTATTTATGGATATAAGAGTTATTCTTTTATCAATAAAAGCCGTATTTACTGCTAAAGGAGCAGATGCGGGAAAAGATACAATAGAGAAAGAATTAAAAAGTTTAAGAAAACAAAGTGATTTAAACAAACATAATTTTTCAAAGTAGGGAATGGTTAACGTGAAAATTGATTTGGTTAGTATTATTATTCCTGTTTACAATGCAGAAAGGTACTTAAAAGATACAATTAATACTTTTTTAAATCAAACATATAAAAATTGGGAAGCTATATTTGTAGACGATTGTTCAACTGACAATAGTAAAAAAATAATAATTAATTATTCAAAAAAAGACAAAAGAATAAAGTACTTTTGTCAGGATAAGAATGGTGGTCCAGCATTAGCAAGAAACAAAGGGGTTGACTTGGCAAAAGGTCAATTTATTTGTTATATGGATGCTGATGATTTATGGCAAAAAAATAAATTGGAAAAGCAAATTGAATTTATGAAGGAAAAGCAATGTGCTTTTAGCTATCATTCTTATGAGTTTGCAGATTGCAACTGTAAGCCGATGGGAAAAAAGGTTATTGCAAAAGAGAAACTAATGTACAATGAAGCCCTTAAAAATAATATTATATCAACTATAACCGTTATGTTTGATTTGAATAAGATTGATAAGGAATTAATAAAAATGCCAAATATAAAATATGTAGAAGATACTGCTACATGGTGGAAGGTGTTAAGAAATGGTTATATTGCATTCGGTATACCTGATTTATATTCGTTTTATAGAAGAATTGAGAATTCTCACTCTTCAAACAAGTTAAGAACGCAAAAATCGTTATGGTATTTATATAGAAAAGAAGAAGGACTAAATGTTTTTAGCTCTATGTATTGCTTATTTTTGAAAAATATTAATGCAATATTAAGAAGATTATAGTATCATTTTTTGAGATATTTGGAGGTTAATAATGGAAAAGACAGTTATATTACATATTTGTAGCATCGATAATAATAAATGTAATGGCGTTTCGGTTGTAGTTCCAAATCATTTTAAATATCAGTCAAAAGTTGAAAACGTAGGATTATTAAATTGCTCTTCTATCAAGATAGACTGTCTTTTACAGTACAATAATGTTTTTTTATATAAAGATTACAAAAAAATATCTAAATTACCTAAGCCATTTGATCATCCAAATTTAGTCGTTTTTCACGAAGTATATAAACCACAATATATATTTTTATATAATTATTTGATTAAGAATAATATTCCATATATTATTATTCCACATGGATGTCTAACTCAAAACGCTCAAAATATCAAAAAAATTAAAAAAACAATTTTTAATTATTTGGTTTTCAACAGATTTATAAATAAATCAAAAAAAATTCAGTTTTTATCTGAGCAAGAAAAAAATATGAGTATAAAATATTCAAATGGTTTTGTGCTAGGGAACGGAATGGAAATTAGCAATATCTATAAAAAAGGAAAAGGAAAAGATTGTATAAAATTTGTATATGTTGGAAGATATTCAATTTATCATAAAGGATTAGATATAATATTAGAATATTGTAATAAAAATAAGAGAGAATTGTTAAATAATAAGATAAAAATTTATTTTTATGGTATTGGTTCAGATGAAGACAATAATAAATTAAAATTTATGATTAAAGAATATAAATTAGATAATATTGTAAAGATTTGTGGGCCTATTTATGATGATGAAAAAAGAAAAACAATAGTTAGTTGCGACTATTTCATTCAATTGTCAAGATTAGAAGGACAACCATTAGGTGTTATGGAAGCTCTTATGTTGGGCATTCCTTCAATTGTAAGTGACGGTACAACTTTTGGTAGCTTTGTAGAGGAAAACAATTGTGGTTATAGATGTAATAGTAATAGTGATTTTAAAGAGATAATTAATAAAATAATAAAATCAGATTACATAAATATGTCCCAAAATGCAAGAAAATCAGCAATCAATAATTTTGGATGGGATAATATATCAAAACTAACAATTAAAGAATATAAAAAAATAATTGAGTAATTTAAAATAAATAAGCATTTAGTTTAAAAACATATACATTTTAAGTATTATTTGTAAGATTACTTAATTCTTTATTAATAAATAGTAATGGAAAGGGAAAAGTTTAGACTATGACATTTAATTTAATTTTATTTATTGTAATATTATTAATTTATTTTGTGACTCATATAGGAAAAAGGAAAAAAGAAAATAATGATAAATTATTCTTGATCATAGTTTTTTCTATGTTTTTTATATTAGTTGGTTATAGGGAAATGACAAGAGGAAATGATACTATTTCATATTTACGCTTGTTTGAACAATGTGCGACGAATAAATGGAATGTTTCTATTTTCAATAATTATTATGAGTTTGGATATCTTATTTTTAATATCTTGGTATCATATATTTCTAATAATTCAAGATTCTTTTTAATTGTTTTAAGTTTTCTTTTTAATTATTCAATATATTCGTTTATAAAGAAAAATTCAAACAACTATTTAGTGAGTGTTTTAATGTATGTTGGTTTAATGTACTTTTACTCCTCTATGAATATAATTCGTCAATTTTTAGCAATTATTATAATTCTATATTCTTTTAATTTTGTAAAGGAAAAAAAATTGTTTCCGTTTTTGTTTTTTGTTTTACTAGCTACAACTATTCATTCATCTGCAATCATTTCTTTATTAATTTACCCTATTTATCACTGTAAATATAATAAAAAAAGGGTGTTTATTGTTATAATTATATCTATCTTTTTACTATTGTCTCTTGATATTGTTTATCCTTTTGTTGTAAATATTTTAAATAGAGATACATATTATTTGAACAGAATTGGAGTAACTAAAATTTTTAATGTTATTTCTTTTCTACTATTTTTAGGTATGTTTATATTTTCAACTTGTATTACTCGAAATAAAAATTATGGAAATAACAATTTTTATTTATTTGTTTTATTATTTACTTCTTGTGTATCTATGATTTCAATTAATATGGCGGTTTTAGAAAGAGTTTGTATTTATTATTCTATGTTTTCAATTGTTGCTTTACCTAATTTGATCCATAATAGTAAAATTAAAGACAAGTTTATTATTAATGCTTTGGTGGTTCTTGTATTATTTATTTATTCTAGCACTACTATGATTTATAGACCAAATTGGAATACTGCTTTTGATTATAAAACATGCATTTTCCCTAAAAGTGATTACGTGTGTTATTAATTATAGTTTAAAATTATAAAAGATGGAGGCAAAAATGGAAAAGGTTAGTATTATTATACCTATATTTAATACATATAATTATCTTGAAGAGTGTATTGAGTCTGTTATTAAACAGTCATATACTAATATTGAAATAATATTAGTTAATGATGGCTCTACTGATAATAGTGCTTTTTTGTGTGAAAAATATGTGAAACTCGATGATAGAATTCACTATTACTCTAAGAAGAATGGTGGATTATCTGACGCTAGAAATTATGGAATTAAACGTGCCACCGGAGATTATTTGTTTTTTTTGGATAGTGATGATTTAATACAATATAATACTATTGAAATAATGATTAATACCATGAGTAGAAATAAAGGTATTGTATTGTGTTGCTTCGAAAGATTTACGGATGATTACAATGATATAAAAAGATTTAAAATAAAGAAATTTAATCCGTGTAGTTTCTTCGAAGATATATTAAAACTCAATAGTTCGACTTACGCATGTGGAGTTTTAATTCCAAAGGAATTTCTCAATGAGAACTTTTTTATAAAAAATAGATATTATGAGGATTTATCAAGTATGTATTATATCTATTCAAAATGTAATGTTATTTATAAGATTTCTGCAGGACTTTATAAATATAGAATAAATCCTAATTCTATAGTGCATACATCAAATAGAAGAAAAGTTGATGATTACATAAAATCTGTAGATGAAATGATTGATTTTATTAAAGACAACTATAATATTAGCAGGAGTATTATTGAAACATATAGATGTGAAGTGTTAAGATCTTGTTATATAATGTCTGGTGACGAAGAATATTTAAATCAGGCAAAAGAATTATTAGGAAATGTATCTTTTAAAAAATTATCTTTAAAAAACAAAATAAAAATTTTTTTATTACATAGTAAAAAATTAACTAAATTAATCATAAAGCTTAAAAATAGTTAGGAAGGTAGAATTATGAAGTACTTGGTAAAAAAGACACTATTAACTTTTTTATATTATTTGTTTAGATTTTTTCCTGTTAAATCAAACAAAATTTTTGTTTCTAATTTCTATGGTAAAGGATATGGTGATATACCTAAATATATTGTTAATGAATTATTAGTCAGTAATAATAAATATGATATAGTTTGGGTTGTAAAAGACTATTCTTTCTCTTCAACTCTTCCATCAAGTGTTAGAGTTGTTAAGCGAAATACCATTAAGTATGTTTATGAGCAGGTAACTTCGAGGGTGTGGATTGATAATTGTAGAAAACAATTTTATGAGAGAAAAAGAAAAAATCAAACCTATATTCAAGTATGGCATGGATGTATTGCATACAAGAAAGTTGAAAAGTCCGCAGAAACATCACTTAATAAGGAATATCTTTTAGGTGCAAAAAATGATTCTAAGATGGCTAATTTATTTATTAGTAATAGTACTTATTGTTCAAATCTATATAGAAGAGACTTCTGGTATAATGGAGAAATATTAGAATGTGGTTGTCCTAGAAATGATATTATTATTAATAAAAAACATGAAGTTATTAACAATGTAAAAAAGTATTTTAAATTGGATGATTATGATCAGATTTGCTTGTATGCTCCAACTTTTAGAGTTGAGAATTCATTTGAGCACTATGATATTAATTTTGAATTATTAAGCAAATCTTTACATAATAAATTTGGTGGTAAATGGAAAATACTTGTAAGATTACATCCAAATATTTCACAATATGCATATAAGATTACTAATTTGGGTAGTAATATAATTAATGCTACTGACTATCCTGATATGCAAGAATTATTGGTGGCTGCTAATTTTATGATAACCGATTATTCTTCATGTATTTTTGATTATAGTTTATCTTATAAACCTGCTATGATTTTTGCTTCAGATATAGATGAATATACAAAGGATAGAGATTTTGCTATAAAAATTGAGGATACACCTTTTCCACTTGCAACGAATAATGATGAACTTGTTAATGTTATCAATAATTTTGATGAAAAGAGTTATAAAAAGAAGGTTAAGGCTTTTTATGATAATCTTGGGGTTAAAGAACCTGGTAATTCAAGCAAAACAATAGCAAACTATATTGACAAAATATGTAAAAACGAAGGAAAGTGAAAAAATGAATTCTACGAAAAAAATAAAAAAAGAAGATAAAGTTTTGTTCTATAACACTTTTATGCTATATCTTATGATGGCATCAACTTTTATTTTTCCTTTATTAACTTTTCCTTATTTGACTCGTACATTGGGAGCAGAAAAATATGGAATTGTTGTTTTAGCAAATGCTGTTATGCAGTATTTTCAATTATTGATTGATTTTGGATTTATTCTATCTGGGACTGCAATTTGTTCTAAAGAAAGAGATAATAAGGAAAAACTTCAAAAGATAACTTCATCTATTGTATATGGCAAACTAATATTGTCCTTTTTAGGATTATTTATTGTTTGTATTTTATCTCTTTCATTATCAATGTTTGATGGAAAAGAGTTGTTTATTATTTGTTCTTATATTCCACTAATGTTAACATCTTTTGTACCAGATTATTTATTTAGAGGAATTGAGAGGATGGGTGTAATTACTTTCAGAACGATTGTTTCAAAGTTTGTATACACTTTTTTAATATTTCTACTAGTAAGAAACTCATCTTCATATTTTTATATTCCATTTTCTTTGTTTGTTTCTAATTTAATAATTGTTATTTGGTCATGGTCATTTATTATAAAAAAACTAAAGATCAAATTAATTTTAGTAAAATGGAAAGATGTTTTTAATCAATTGAAGGAATCAAGTACATTTTTCTTATCTAGAATTGCAACTACTGTATATAGTGCTAGTAATGTTTTTGTTTTAGGATTATATGGTTATAATGATGCTGAGTTAGGTATATATGGAGCTTCAAATACTTTGATTAACTATGGTAAAAGTATGTTTTCTCCAATTGCTGATAGCTTATATCCATACATGGTTAAAAATAAAAATCATAAGTTGGTAAAGAAAATTATAATTGTCATGATTCCTGCAATTATTCTCGGATGTGTAGTGTTATTTTTCTTCTCTAATTTGTTTATTACGATTATGTGTGGTAAAGAATACCTGGATACTGTTCCTATTTTTAGAAGGATGATTCCTATGTTAGTAATTACATTGCCAAGCTATTTATATGGTTTTCCAATGCTTGGATCAATTGGTAAAAATAGCAAGGCAAATTTATCTGTAATAATTGGTGCTGCATTTCACTTTGCTGCTTTAGTTGTTTTGTTTGCTTTTAAAGTATTAACATTTTATAATATAGTATATATTACAACAATTACTGAAACTATAATTTTGTTAATTAGAATATATTGTTTTAAAAAATATAGCAAAAACATAAGGGAGGATTAAATATGAAAAATAATAATGATGTTGTTATAGGTTATACAGCTGGTGTATATGATTTGTTTCATATGGGACATTTAAACCTATTAAAAAATGCAAAGGGAATGTGTGATAAGTTAGTTGTTGGTGTTACTGTAGATGAACTTGTTAAATATAAAGGAAAAGAAGCTTTTATTCCATTTACTGAAAGAGCTGAAATTGTTAGATCTATTAAATATGTTGATCTTGTCGTTCCACAAGAGGATATGGATAAAATTACTATGTGTAAAAAATTAGGTGCAACTTACTTATTTGTAGGTGATGATTGGTATGGTACTGATAAATGGAAAGAATATGAAAAAGAAGCTGAAAAAAGTGGAATTAAAATCATATACTTTCCATATACAAAAAGTGTTTCTTCTACTAAGATTAGAGAAGCTCTAAAGCAAGGTAGAGGATGGACTAAAACTGAGGATGGCAAATCTATAGAAGAAAAGGAAGAAAAGTAATATGGTAGATAAAGATTTTTGTTGTAGTTCTTTTTTAGCATTTCGTTATATTGAAAAGGATGATGTAGAGTTTTTTGATGGATTACATCATAGAACTTATAAATTACCTAATGAAGATGAACTTGCTTTAATTGGTAGTGAATTTGAACTTGATAAAGAATTAAGCAAAGTATTTGAGTCAGTATCTGACAAGAAACTAGGTATATTAATTTCCGGTGGAATGGATTCTGCTTGTTTAGCTTCATATATGCCTAAAGGAAGTGATGCATATACTTTTAGATTTTTAAATGGATTATATGATCCTGAGGAATTGCATAGAGCTGAGACTTTTGCAAGTGAATACGAATTAAATTTACATTATGTTGATATAGATTTTGATATTATTAAAGAGTGCCTTAAACCAGTAATGGAGAGTAAAAATGCTCCTGTTCATTCTATTGAACCACAATTGTATAAAGCGGCTCTACAGGCTAAAAGTGATGGTGTGGAGATGCTTGTTATTGGAGATGCTGCTGACTATGTCTTTTATGGTATGGATGGATTATTATCTAAAGATTGGACTTTAGATGAATTCTATAAAAGGGCAATTTATATTGAACCTAGTGATGTTTTAAAGAATCCTAAAGATGTTAAATATCTTTTTGAAAGATATAGAAAAGATAATAACATAATCGATTTTGTTGGATTCTATGATAAAAGTATTACGGAGGAAAGTTATGGTTCGTATGAAAATGCTTTTCATGCGGCAGATATGCCTTATATTGATCCATATGAAGATATGAAGATGAGAGAACCAGTAGATTTGAATAGGGTAAGAAATGGAGATTCTAAATATTATGTTAGAGCTTTATTTAAAATGAAGTATCCCAATATACCATTGCCCGAAAAGCATCCGATGCCTAGACCGGTCGATAAGTATTTTCAAGATTGGGAAGGACCTAAAAGAGAAGAGTTTAGAGATGATATTGATATGTCTAAATATTCTGGAAATCAAAAGTGGTTATTGTGGTGTCTAGAACAATTTCTTAATGAATATGATAAATAATCAATGATAAAACATTGATTATTTTATTGGTATAAAACATTTTTTAATTAATAAGACAATAGAAGAAAAATATGATATAATATGAGTGTATTTAGGAGGTTTGCAAAGGAAGAAATCTACTATTAGAATTCATAGTCCATGTGTTATTCTTTTTTTTAAATTTTTATTATTAAAATGAAAGGAGTGATACAAGGTCTATTTTTGAATTTATTGATGTTTTAAAATTTGTATATAGTCTATATAAATATGTTAAGAGACTTTTTAAGCATCGAAAAAAGAAGAATAACTTGGTATTATCTGTTGTTGATAACAATGGAAATATAATTAAAGTTGAAAGAATTAACTTTTAGTTAATTCTTTTTTTCTAACTTTATACGTAAATCATGATGGATCCAAAACTCTTATCTATATTAGTTCTACGCTATGCTCAAAATACTAGAATTTAGATTAAAAAGTATTGATTATTTATATCAATAAATATAATATTTAATTATGAGGTGATATTATGAAAGATTCTTATTTTGATGGAGGTTTACTACAATTAATTGGATGGAAACTTCTTGGAGGTTTAATTACTATTATTACTTTTGGTATTTGTTACCCTTGGGCAGTATGTATGGAGTACAATTGGGAGATTAAACATACAGTTATTAATGGTCACAGATTAAGTTTTGATGGTACAGCATTACAATTATTTGGTAGCTGGATTAAATGGTTATTACTTACTATTATTACTATAGGTATATATGGCTTTTGGGTAAGTATAGCAATTAAAAAATGGAAAACTAAACATACACATTTTGTAGGAGAGTAGATACTACTTTTTTTGAAAACAATAATATAAAGAAGTTCTAGTTTTAGAATTTTTTTCAAGTTCTCTTTTTTTTCCTACACCTATACTTTTAATCATAAACATATGATCATCTATTTTTTTAGGTATCTTTCTAGTTTTATTAATTCTAATATTATTAGTATCAATTAGATAAATTTAGGATAATTATTAATGATTTATTTAGCAAGTATCAATTACATGCTTTTTTAATATTTTATAATGTAATATGATTGTACGAGGTGGTTTAATGCATTTTTATTTAGGAACTGATAATAAAGATTTTTATTACCATTGGTATTATTGTTTTTATAAATATACTTACAATGCTTATATTTAAGATAGAATCTAAGTCATGGCTTGGTGAAAATAGATTTAATAAGAATCAAGGTACTATAGGGCAAAGATATTATGAAAGACATCATGAATATATGTTTGCTGCTTGTAAAGCATGTGGTGGCCTTTATCCAGAGTGTAGAGCGTGTTGTAATGTTTTTTAGGAATAAATTTGTTTATAAATATATAAGTGATATGTATATTTAATCAGTAACTATAATTTTTTTTAAATATTTTATAAATGAGAAAGCTTTTTTTAGTTATTTGATTATTTATTGGATTATTGTAATTTTTTTGACTGAGGCGAATAAACATGTGTGAAAATGAACTTAAATGTAATTATATATTTAGTAACAAATACAAAGATTTATTAAATAAAAATATTAATCAAAAGATTGTATTAGATATTATAAATTCATCGCATGTTGTTTTCCCAGATTCATATAAAAAATTGTAGAACAGTCTAATAATGAAAGTGACTATGTATCTTCTTTGGGTATTAATTATGATCTTAAAATCCTTTTTAAAGAAGAACAATGTCAAGCTCTAGCTTCTAGAAATAGAAGTTTAGTTGATTTTATTAATGCTGTATGTGCTGAGACTAGTGATATTTATGATTCTTTTATTGGAAATAATAGTACAAAAATAGATGAAACAATTTTATATAAAAAAATAAAGCGCGATTAAAGCTTGCAAAAGAAAATGAGAATATAATTCTTTTTATTCCGTTTCCTCTAACTCTAGAATTTAAAGATTCTTTAAGTGCAATAATAGAAGGTGATATTTTTTTGCTTTTGTGGGATTTTATTGTAAAAAATGAACCTGAACTGGTTAAAAAATGAAGTTTTTATTATTTATCCATGTTTAGATAATTCTATTTTGTTACGGAATCTTTCTGATGGTACAAAAGAATTTTTAGATTTAGATGTTTTAAAAAATATATATTATCAAAGTTTGAAGTTTGCAACTAATTATTTTTAATAAATATAGTAAAATATATTTATTAAAGTTTTATCATACAAAGGTTTGATGAATCTTGACATTCATAATTTGCATAACTATAATAATTTGTATATTACTTTCTTAAGGATTGGGGGAAATTATTTTGAAGGTTAAGACTACAAATGCTTTAATGAAATATTTGAGAAATAAACATGGGCTGATTATAGGTGGAACTAAGGATAAAAGAAATCTTATTAATATAGGTTATTATCATGGTTATAAAGGGTACAGATATATTAATAATCCTCTAAATAGAATATCTATTAATTCATTTAGTGAAATAGTTTCAATTGTTAATTTTGATTCTAAGTTAAAGAGTTTATTATATCCCCATTTAATGCAAATAGAAACTATTGTAAATGTCAAATACTTTTGTAGGTTTTTGGTAAAAAAAATTGTAGGTTT
>CALYOH010000021.1 GCA_945228905.1 uncultured Caryophanales bacterium | reverse complement strand
ATAGGTGGAATATTATTTATAGATGAAGCTTATGCTTTAGCTTTTAAAAATAATGAAAATTCATTTAATGCAGAAGCTATCGCAACTCTTATTAAAGCAATGGAAGACTATAGAGATGATCTAGTTGTTATATTTGCTGGATATACTAAAGAGATGCAAGATTTCTTAGATTCTAACTCAGGTATTGTATCAAGAATAGGATATACATTAGAGTTTGATGATTATACTAATGAAGAATTAATTGAAATATTTAAGGGTATGGTTACTAAAGCTGGATTTATATTAGATGAAGATGCTATTCCTGAAGTAAATAGATTAATAGATGAAAATCGTAATATGAAGAATTTTGGTAATGCTAGATTTATTAGAAATGTTTATGAAAAAACTGTTATTAATCATGCTACTAATACTAAGAATAATAAGAGTAAAAAGATACTTAAAACTATTACTAAAAAAGATATTAAATACTAATATCTTTTTTGTTGTATAATATGCTTAAGAGGTGACTTATGGATATAGATAAATTAATGGAATATTTAATTGTTACTGGGCAGGTAGATGAAACTTTTAAATTAAAAGAGATATGTCCACAATGTGGAGAGCCTATGGATAGTACTAATGATAATGCTTATCCTTATTATTGTTCTAACTGTAAGATGTTTGTTAATAAAGATAAAAGTGAGGGAGTAAAAGAAAAGTAGATTTTTAATTATTAAAATGTTAAAATAATAATATATAGGAGGACTTATGAAATTATTTAAATGTGATAGATGTGGAAATTTAATTTATACACTTAATGATAAGTGTGAAGGTATTACTTGTTGTGGTATGTCTGTTAAAAAGTTAGAGGTTAATACTGTAGATGCTGCTTTTGAGAAACATATTCCAAAAGTTAATATTGATGGAAATGCAGTTACTGTAAAAGTTGGAAGTGAAGAGCATCCAATGACTGAAGAACATTATATTGAATATATTATTATTGAAACTAATAAAGGTATTCAAATTAATCATTTAAAACCAGGAGATAAACCTGAAACAGTATTCTTAATTGAAGATGATGAAGGTGTACTTGAAACTTATGCATACTGTAATTTACACGGTTTATGGTCAGAATAAAAGATATCAATTGATATCTTTTTTTATTAGTCATTTGATAAATTATCGAAGTATCCTTGAATAAATACTACTGGAGTTCCTTTATCTCCTGAACCTGAAGTTAAATCACAAAGTGATCCAATTAAATCTGTTAATCTTCTAGGAGTAGTTTCTTGTGTAATCATTTGCCCTTTTAAATCGGCTGCTTTATTTCTTATTTCTTGTTTAATTGCTTCTTTTAATTCATCTCCATGTAAATCAGGGAATTTATTATCTGAAACAAATTTTAATTTTATTTCATTTGGAGTTCCTTCAAGACCACTAGTGTATGCAGGAGATACTACTGGATCTGCAAGTTCCCAAATTTTACCAACTGGGTCTTTAAATGCTCCATCTCCATATACCATTACTTCAATATTTTTGCCAGTTTTTTCTTTTAATTTCTTTTGAATATTATCTACAAGTGTTTGTCCTGTTCTTGGGAATAATTTTAATCTTTCTTCAGTAGATTTATTAGATCCAAGAAGACCATATTTATCATTGAAACCAGAACCATTTACTGATTCATTCATAATTTCAAATAATCCATATACTTTAGCACCATTATTTTCTAATAGTTTTTTAGTTTTATATCTTGTATGAATATCACAATTTATTACATTCTTAGTATAATTAAGTATATCAGTCGCTTTATTAGACAATACAAATACTGGTTCACAATTTTCTGCAGTGATTAGTTCCTTGTAAAAATCTAACATGTTAATTCCAGTAAATGGATGAATCCAATCACCAAAATTTTCTCTATATTCTTCTTCTATAATAACACTTCCTAAATTGAAATTAGAATTATCTAATTTATCTTCATCTAGAATTCCATTACCAACTTCATCTGATGGGAATGATAATAATACATATAATTTCTTTGTACTTCTAGCAATTCCTTTTAGAATTAAAGAAAATCTATTTCTACTTAAAATTGGAAATACTATTCCTAATTCTTCTGGATTATCAAATTTATGTTTAATGTCTTCAGCAATATCATCAACGGTTGCGTAATTACCTTCACTTATACCAACAACTGCTTCTGTAATTGCGACAACATCCTTATCTCTAAATTCAAATTTTTCACTTTCTTGTGCTTTTAAAAGAGAGTCTACAACTATATTTTCCAAGTCATCATGTTCTTTTATGATAGGAGTACGAATTCCACGTACAACTGTTCCGATAGTTCTCATAACATCAATCCTTTCAATTAAATTTTATCATGTATATAAATAATTATAAGTCTTTAATTTTATCTTAAAAAATTATATAATTAAAATGGTAAACATAATTTGGGAAGTGATATTTTGAAGACAATTATTATTACTGGAAGTGCTAGAGGATTTGGATATTCTATGGCTAAATTCTTTTATGAAAATAATAATAATATTGTACTTTGTGATGTTAATGAAGAAGAACTTAATAAAGCAATAGATAATTTAAATAATATTAAAAGTAATAGTAAGATTTATTCTTATAAGGTTGATGTTACTAATGAAGAAGATATTAATAATATGATTAATGATTTAAAAGATAAAGTTAATACTATTGATATATTAATTAATAATGCTGGAGTTAATCAACAAAATAAATGTGTATGGGAATTAGATTCTAAAGTTATTAATAGATTAATAGATATAGATCTTAAGGGTACTATTTTATGTAGTAAATTAATATTACCTTTATTTATTAAACAAGGTCATGGAGCAATTTATAATGTAGAAGGTTATGGTTCTAATGATGCGACTATGCCTGGACTTAGTATCTATGGTACTGCGAAAAGATGGGTAACTTATTTTACTGAAGCTCTTGCGAAAGAAGTAAAAGATACTGGAGTATTAGTTGGTAAAATAACTCCTGGTATTATGATTACTAATTTTATTGGTACTAGTTTAGGTGATGGTGAAAAGATTGAGTTAGATGAAAAGACTAAGAATGTTTATAATATCTTAGGAGATAGACCAGAAACTATTGCTAAATTTATGGTAGATAAGATAGAAAATAATACTAAGAATAATGTTAAATTTACATGGTTAACTACTGGAAGAGCAATGACTAGATTTATTAAGGCTTCTTTTGGTAAAAAGAATAATTACTTTAAATAGGAGATTTTATGTATAAAAGAAATAAAACAGTACAATTTAAAATAAAAGATTTAGTAATTGGAGGAAATAATAAAGTATATATTCAATCTATGTGTAATACTAAAACTAAGAATGTTAAAAGTACTGTTAAACAAATATTAGAATTAGAGGATGCTGGTTGTGAAATAATTAGAGTAGCTTGTTTAGACATAGAAGATGCTAAAGCTATTAAGGAAATAAAGAAAAATATCCATATACCTATAGTTGCAGATATACATTTTGATTATAAAATTGCTTTAGAAGCAATTAATAGTGGTGTTGATAAGATTAGAATTAATCCTGGAAATATTGGTAAAGAAGAAAATATTAAAAAAGTAGTAGATGCTTGTAAGAAGAATAATATACCTATTAGAATTGGTGTTAATAGTGGATCTTTAGAAAAAGATTTATTAGTAAATGGTAAAGTTACTGCTAAAGGATTAGTTGAAAGTGCTAGACGTCATGTAGAAATACTTGAGAGGTTAGATTTTTATGATATATGTATTTCTATAAAAGCAAGTGATTTAGATTTATGTATTAAAGCTTATGAGGAAGCTGCACGTACATTTAAATATCCATTACATGTAGGTATAACAGAAGCTGGAACTTCTTTTTCTGGTACTATTAAATCTAGTATTGGAATTGGATATTTGTTAAAAAAAGGAATTGGTAATACTATTAGGGTATCTTTATCAAGTAATCCTATAGAAGAAGTTAGAGTTGCTAAAGAAATATTAAAAGATTGTAAATTACTTGATAATGTACCAGTATTAGTATCTTGTCCAACTTGTGGAAGAACTCAAATAGATTTAATCCCATTAGCTGAAAAAATAGAAAAATTTTTAGATGCAATTGATTCTAATATTAAAGTTGCAGTTATGGGATGTGCAGTTAATGGTCCCGGAGAAGCAAAGGATGCAGATATAGGAATAGCTGGAGGTATAGGAGAAGGATTATTATTTAAAAAAGGTCAAATAATAAGAAAAGTAAAACAAGAAGATTTTTATAAAGTTTTAACTGATGAAATTAAAAAAATGATAGGATGATATTATGAGAGAAATAATTCATAATAATGATAATTTAAAAGAAGAAGATATTAATGAATTATCAATAAGAGTAAAAGGATTAATGATAAATAATGGAAATATCTACTTAGGTAATGAGAGAGATATTTATCAATTTCCAGGTGGTCATTTAGAAGCTGGAGAAACTATAATTGACTGTTTAAAAAGAGAAGTTTTAGAAGAGACTGGAATTGAACTAGATGATAGTGATATAAAAGAATTACTTTTAAAGGCAACTTTTATGAATAGAGATTGGCCAAGAGAAGGTAATAATATAAAGACAGAATTCTATTATTATTTAATTGAAACTGATAAAGATCTTAATCTAGATAAAATAAATTTAACTAAAAATGAAAAGTCTGGTAATTATAGAATAGATATGATTCCTTTAGATAAAGCAATTAAAACAATAAAAGAAAATATACCAAAAAATGAAAGAAATAAAGTAATTGCCCCTGATATGATAGAAACAATTAAAGAATATTTTAAATTAATAGGAGAATAAAATATGAGTAAGAAAGTTATTGAATGTGAATATTGTCATACATTAATTAGTGAAGAAGATACTAATTGCCCTTCTTGTGGAGCAAATTGTACTGGTGCTATTAAGAAGTATAGAAAAGAACAAGAAGAAAAGATTAAAGCTGAAAGAGATAAAGTTCTTAATACTTTTGGTAATATATATAAAGATACTACTAAAACATTTAGAATAATTTCTGTTTTTGTTGGAGTAGTCTTTTTAGCAGTATTCGGAGTAATTATTTACGGTGCTACTTCTACTAGAAACGATATGGATAATAAGTTTGATGATTTTAATGTTGAAATGGAACCTGAAAAAGAAGAAAAACAAGAAGTAGTAACAGTTAAATATCAAGAAGAAGCTGTTACTAAAAAGATGAAGGTTAAATTAAACTCTTATGAATTTTATAGATTCCAATCTGATAGTTTTGATTCTTATAATACTCCAGATGGATATCAAAAGATTGCCTTTCATTTTGAAATTGAAAATTTAACAGATAATGTTATATTCTTATGGAGTGAAGGTATTAGTTTAACCGCTGATGATTATGAAGTAGAAGAAACTGATTTAAAGAGTCCAGGAGATAGTTTTGCTAAAGTAGTAGAAGGTAAAGGTAATTATCCAGATATTTCTAGAGGAACTATTAAATCTAAATCTAAATTAAAGGGATATGTTGGATATTTAGTTCCTAAAAATACTGAGAAACTTAAATTTGAAGTAGGAGATTATATTATTATTGAAATGGATAATCCAGCAAAGGCTTAGTATTACTAAGCTTTTTTCTTGAAAAAATTTAACTTTTATGTTATAATATGTCCCTGAAAAGAGGGGTTATATGAAATGTTTTGAGACATTAGATTATAATTTAAGTATAGGTTTTAAGAATTCTGAAGCTAAAAGTCTATTAGCTTATCAATTAGATAAAGAACCATATTCTTATATTAAAAATATACCTTTTAGAGAATATTCTTATGATGCTAATTATCAAGGAGTTAAGTATAGTTATCAAGTAGATGAAGAAACAGGTACTTTAACTGTTGTATTAGATGTAGAACATGATTATAAGAAAAGAAATATTACTTTTGAAGTAAAAAGAAGAGGAAATGAAGTTAATATTTTAACTAGAACTCCAAGAGAAGATACTAAGTTCTTTCATGTAAGACATAATGTAGATCATACAGTATCTTTATTATCTAGAAGAATAAAATTCTATGGTAGAGATGATGAAGAAGTATTAGAATCAAGATATGCTTTATTATCTCCAAAAGGAAGTATGATAGACTATAGTGAAGATATAGTTAGTTCTGAAGTACTTAGAGGAAGAAAAAAATACAAATATAAATAAATTAATAATTAATAATTACTAGAAATCTAGTAATTATTTTTTTGTTATGATATATTTATTATAGAATAAGATAGGGTAAGATAATGGAGGAAATATGGATAATATAACTTTCAAATTAAAGAAACTATCAAATAATAAATATAAAGTAATAGTAAAAGTCCCTTTTAGTATAGGTTGGATAGATAAGATGAATATTATTCTTAATAATAATTCTTATCAATTAAACCATACAGGTAATGATAATAATTATGCTTATTTTGAAAAAGATATGGATTTTGGTATTGTTAATCATTTTTATTTTAATTATACAGTTAATGGTAAGAGTTATGATTATAAGAATGAGAATAATACTACTTTTAAATTTAGTACATATAAGAATCCAGATTGGGCTAAAGGAAAAGTAATGTATCAAATCTTTATAGATAGTTTTTATAGAGATGAATCTGTCCCTGTTAGTAAAATGAAGAGAAGAGAAATTGTAGAAGATTTCTATAAAGATAGAGTTTTAGGTCCAAATCCAAGAGCAGATAATTTATGGAATGTAGATTATCATTGTGGAAATATTAAGGGTATTATAGATAAGTTAGATTATATAGCTTCTTTAGGTGTATCTATACTTTATTTAAGTTCTATTTTTTATGCTCAATCTACTCATGGTTATGATTCTACTGATTATTTAAAGGGAGATCCTTATCATGGATCATATGAAGATTTAAAAGAATTATGTAGAGAAGCTCATAAAAGAGGAATAAAAGTAATAGTTGATGTTGCATTTAATCATACTGGTAGTGATAGTGTATATTTTGACTATTATAATGAATATGGTAATGGAGCATTTAATAATCCTGATAGTCCATATAATGCATACTATAATATTTGGAATAGAGATAGTAATGGTAGAGGAACATTTGATAGTGAAGGAAAACCTAACTATGAAACATGGTGGGGATTTTATAATTTACCAAAAGCATTTGGACTTGAGTGGGAAGAGTTTATTACTGGTGAAGGTGGAGTAATAGATAAATTATTTGAATGTGGTATAGATGGTTTAAGAATAGATGTTACTGATGAGTTAGAAGAGAGATTCTTAAGGAAAATAATTAATGCGGTACATAGAAATAAAGAAGATGGATTCTTTGTACATGAAATATGGGATCCTTATGTAGATAAGAAACCATTCTATATTGATATAATTGATTCCCAAATGAATTATTTCTTGCATGAAGGTTTAATTAAATATAATAAATATGGAGATGTTGGAGATTTACAATATAAGTTACATAAAATATTACATGATTATCCTGATGAAGTTATTCAATGTTTAATGAATCCTACTTCTACTCATGATATATCTAGATTAATTGATATTTATGGTTATGATGGATTTGTTCCTATAGATTGGATATGGGATCTTGATAATAATAATTATGAATTCTTAAGAAATTTTAAATTAAGTGATGAACAAAGAAAAAAGGGTATTGATTTAGAAATGGTTCATTTATTTGAATTATGTTTCTTACCTGGAATTTTATCAATATTATATGGTGATGAAGTTGGTTTAGAAGGACTTGGTAATTTACTTACTAGAAATCCATTTCCTTGGAATAATATGAATTATGATTTATTAAAATATTATCAATATATTGGTTCTATTAGAAAGAATGAACGATTCTTAGAAAAAGCAAGTATTAGAATTAGAGATATTAATCCTACATATTTTCAATTTGAAAGATATGATGAATTAAATAAGATGCTAATTACTGTTAATAGGACTAATGTTGGTACTAGATTTTTAGTTCCACCTGAATATAATGATCCTGAAAAGGTTTATACATTAAAGAAATCAAAACCTGGATATTTAGATGCATATGGTGGAGTTGCAATTAAGAAAAGTATGATATAATGAAAAGGTAAAAAAAAGTTACTTTATAGAAAGACAACTAGTGGATTTGTATCTGTAGGTATGCTTGATGAAGAAAGAGACAAATTATTAGACAAAGATAAGAATGGTAAAGTTACTATTACAGAACAATTTACTATTTTTGAAGATGAAACCCTTAAAAAGATATTTGAGAATGATAAGACTTTTTCTAAACAAGAGTTTACTTCTTGGTCTAGTGCATTGTTACTTGTTTATTTAATGCATGGAGTAATAATGATTTAGGTACTATTAAATTATATGTATCTAATAATTATTTCTATTTATGTAGAGATGAAATGATGAGTAAAAAACAATATCATATTAAAGACATTGAACAAGTAAAAGGTTTAATTATAAAAGATTATAGAGTTGAGAATAATATAGAAATATTAAAAGTAGCGATTACATTTATTATGAAAGACTATATTATTGATAAAAAAGATAAGACTATTAGAAATAGTAGATATGATTTATTTGAGAAACCATTATTAATTACTTTTATTAGAGAAAAAGGTGTTAAGAGTAATTATTCTGTTAGTAATGTTGGTAACTGCCCTAACTGTGGAGCTGTTCTTAAACCTAACTTAAAAGCAACTTGTGATTATTTTAGAGTTAGTGTTAATGATGGTAAATATAATTGGATTATTGATAATATTGAAGATATTAATATATAGGTGGTATTATGCATAATGAGTTAATAAAAATGTTTTTAAAAGAATATAAAGATGATTATAAAAAATTAAATTATAAAGACTTTGTTTCTAATATGGATGATGTTACTATAGGTAGAATATTAATGTTATCTAGTACTTTAAGTAATGATGATAAGAAATTTGAAATGGTTACTAAAGAGAGTAGAAAAATATTAGAAAAAGAATTATTAAAAAATACTAAGAGTATTTATTCTAATATATTTTTATATACTAATAGTTTTATATTTGAATTAAGTGAATTCTTAGAAAAAGATATTTATGATATTAAGATAAATGAATTTGAATATTCATTAGATTTTTTACAAAAGATTATATTATTTGGTATAGGTTATATTAAGTATAAAAAGAATATTATAAGTATATTTATACCTGAAGAATTAAAAGATATATTAAAGAAAATAATTAATGATAATAAGTTAATTAAGAATATAGAGAATAATAATAAGATTATTCATAATGTTAATAATTTATTATCTGTATATGGAGTATTAGAATATAATAAGTTAATTGAAATATATGAAGGTATTTATAAAAAGAAAATATCTAATTTATTAGAGTTAATTACTAAGAATAGTGTAGTAGAAGAAGAGATAAACTTTTATAAAGATAAAGATACTTATATTATTTATAATGAACCTTCTTTTAAAGATTTAAATCATGTTAAAGAATTCTATGAATCTCTTGATAAAAATATAGATTATAAAATGTATAATAAATCTGATTTAGAAGAGATAGGTGAATGTACTTATCATTATAATTTTGAAGAGTTTAATTCTTTATTTGCTTTTCTTTCTTTAAAGTTTAATATGAGTGAAGATGATATATTTCAATTTGATGAAGTATTTATTAATGACTATATTTATTTATATCAAATAGATCACGATAAAGCTAATGAGAAATTAAATAGTAATCTTGATAAAACATTTGGTAAATTAGATACTAGAAGTAAGAAAATTATTACTTCTGGTATTTTAGGTATTGCTAGAAAGTATCCTGATTTTAAATATAAGGGTAATAATTATTATGATATAGAAAAGAATTCTTAAGAGTTCTTTTTTTGTAGTATAATATTAAAAGGAGGGATAATATGAATGAAATAAAATGCCCTAATTGTGGTACAGTTTTTCAAATAGATGAAGATGATTATTTATCTATAGTTAAACAAATAAAAGATAAAGAATTTGAAAAAGAATTAGATAATTCAATTAAATTAAATGAAGCTAATTTAAAAGAGAAATTTAATGAAGAGAAGAATAAATTAGATTTAGAAATTAATGATTTAAAGAGTAAATTAAAATTAAAAGATACTGAAAATGAATTAGCTGTTAAAGATATAATTAATGAAAAAGATAAAGAGATATTAGAATTAAATAATAAATTAGATAGTAATAATAAAGAGTATTTATTAAAAGAAAAGAACTTAAAAGAAAATTATGAAGAGAAATTAAAAAGTAAAGATGAGACAATTGCTTATTATAAAGATTTTAAAGCTAAACAGTCTACTAAGATGATAGGTGAATCATTAGAAGTACATTGTAATAATGAATTTAATAGATTAAGACCTTTATTTGGAGATGTTTATTTTGAAAAAGATAATGATGCTAAAAGTGGAAGTAAAGGAGACTTTATTTTTAGAGAGAAAGATAGTGACGGAATAGAATTTATTTCTATTATGTTTGAGATGAAAAATGAAGCAGATGAGACTTCTACTAAACATAAGAATGAAGACTTCTTAAAAGAATTAGATAAAGATAGAAGAGAGAAGAATTGTGAATATGCAGTACTTGTATCATTACTAGAAATAGATAATGAATTCTATAATAATGGTATTGTTGATATGAGTCATAAATATCCAAAGATGTATGTTATTAGACCACAATTTTTTATAACATTAATTACTTTACTTAGAGGTGCTGCATTAAATTCGTTAAGTTATAAGAGAGAGCTAATTACATTACAAAATCAAAATATAGATATTTCTCATTTTGAAGAGAATATGAATAATTTTAAAGAAGGGTTTGCTAGAAACTATAAACTTGCTTCTGATAAGTTTAAGAAAGCTATAGAAGAAATTGATAAGACTATTGATCATTTACAAAAGACTAAAGAAGCATTACTTTCTAGTGAAAATAATTTAAGGCTTGCTAATAATAAAGCAGAAGATTTAACAATTAAGAAACTTACAAGTAATAGTCCAACTGTAAGAGAAATGTTTGATAATTTAAAAAATGAAGAAAATTAAATAAATTAGCACTTGATACTTGACAGTGCTAATTTTTAGTGTTATAACATAATTGTAAGAGAAATCTTACAGGTATTAATTGTTATAATTGAAAGGAAGTAATGTTTTATGATGTTAATGCCAAGAAGAAATAGTTTTGATTTAGATGATTTTTTTGATGATCCATTCTTTAGAAGAGAAGAAAGACATATTCATCCATTAATGAAGACTGATATTAGAGAGAATGAAAACAGTTACATTATTGATGTTGATTTACCAGGGTTTGATAAAGAAAATATTAAAATAGATGTTACTGATGGATATTTAAATATCAATGCTTCAGTTAATAATGAAGAAAAAGAAGAGAAAGATAATTATATTAGAAAAGAAAGATTCTCTGGAGAGTGTTCTCGTAGTTTCTACATAGGTGATGAAGTTAAGACTGAAGATATTAAAGCTAACTTTAGAAATGGTATCTTAACTTTAGATGTACCTAAAGTAAAAGAAGAAGATAGTGAACCTGAAAAGAAATTCATTACAATTGATGATTAATATAAGGAAGACTTGTTATAAGTCTTCTTTTTTTGATATAATATGTATGAATTGGAGGGGATATTATGATAATTGTTGAAGAAGAAGGTAAAAGATTAGATAGTTTTTTATCTGATGAATTAGAAATATCTCGTAGTAAAATACAAAAATTAATTAAAGAAGGAAAAGTACTTGTTAATGGTAAGAGTATGAATAGTTCTTATCAAGTTAGAATTGATGATGAAATAGAAGTTAATGATGAATTAGATTATACAATTGATGTAGAAGCAGAAAATATTCCATTAGATATAGTCTATGAAGATGATGATTTAATTATTATAAATAAAAAGAGTGGTATGGTAGTTCATCCTGCTCCTGGACATTATACTGGTACTTTAGTTAATGCTTTACTTTATAAATATGGAAAACTTACTGGTGATAAATTTAGACCTGGAATTGTACATAGATTAGATAAGGATACTAGTGGCTTAATGATAGTTGCTAAGAATGAAGAGATGTTAGAGAAATTATCTAAAATGATTAGTAAAAAACAAGTAGAAAGAAAGTATCTTGCTATTGTTAATGGGTTAATTAAACATGATACAGGTACTATTGATGCTCCTATAGGAAGAGATGTTAATAATAGACAAAAGATGGCTGTTACTGATGTTAATGCTAAAGAAGCTGTTACTCATTTTAGAGTATTAGAAAGATTTGATAATAATACATTTATAGAATGTATATTAGAGACAGGTAGAACTCATCAAATTAGAGTACATTTATCTTATATTGGATATCCTGTTAATAATGATCCATTATATAGTAAAGGTAAATGTAGTGAATTTGGTCAGATGTTACATTCATATAGTATTAGATTTAATCATCCTAGAACTGGTAAAGAATTATTCTATGAAGTAGAAGCACCTAAAGAGTTTAATGATATGTTAGAAGAACTTAGAGGTGAATAATATGATTACAATGAGATTACAACCTGAAATATATGATAGTTTTATTAATGGTACTAAGAGAATAGAAATTAGATTATTAGATGATAAAAGAAAAGAAATTAAAATTGGGGATAAAATTAAAATAATTAAGAGACCTGATTTTAATGAGACATTTGATGCTATAGTAGAAGACTTATTATATTTTGATGATTTTAATGATTTATTTGATAATATTGATAATACTTTATTATTTGATAAACCTTATACAAGAGAAAGTATATTAGAAGAATTAAATAAATTTTATCCTGAAGAAGAACAAAAAGAACTTGGAGTAGTAGGAATTAAACTAAATATATGTAAAGATAAGTGTTAAATACTTATCTTTTTATTTGTAAAAAATTGACCAATACTATTAAATATTTTATACTATAATTAATTTAGAATGAAAAGATAGGCGATATTATGGAAGATACATATAAAATAGGAATGTTAAGATTATCTGATTTAATTCAAAGTACTGCAAGAGTATATTATACAAAAAAGAAAGAAGAGTTAGGTGGAGATGATTCACAACTTTCAACTTTAATTAATGCTGATTATGAAGAAAGAAAAGATCAAATAGATAAATGGGCAGAGATTGCTATTGATGTATTAGATTCAGAACTTGTTGAAACATTTAAAAAAGTATTAATGGATTATGTTAGATTTGGTCCAGGGAATGGTTCTAGTATGGATTTAACTATGAATATACTAAGTGATTTAAAAATATCAGATAATATGGATTATGCAGTTGAAATATTAAATTCTACTGGAGATGAAGAAACTAGATTCTTTATTCAAAATATGGTATTTGAATTTTCAAATAAAGGAGCTAACTTTGTTACTAGAACTTTAGGTAGACCTTTAAGTGCAGAAGAGATAGTTAGTTTCGATATTAAAAGAAAAGAAGTTTCTAAAAGAGAAAAAAGAACAGAATTTTTAGCATAATAAAAGAACTTTATAGGTTCTTTTTTTTATGTTATTATATAGACAATTTTTCGGAGGTGAGATTATTATGATTAGAATTACTAAAATAGTTTTAGATAATTTAGATGTAATTAGTAGTGGTAATTTTGGTATAGTTTATAGAGATAATAATCTTGCTTATAAAATATATAAAGATGAATGTAAAACATCTTATGGATATCATTATCCTAACCCAATGAAGAAAAAAAGAATTAGAAAAATAAATAGAATGATGGAGTTAGATAGTAGATTAAAATATACTGATTTATGTAGAGATATAGTTTATGTTAATGGTGATTTTGGTGGTATATGTATTCCTTATTATGATGGAGAATTATTATCTAATATGATGGATTCTAATTTTAAATTAAAAGTTGATATATCAAATCAATTAGTTAGAAATGCTAAAGAATTAACTAATAATTGTATTTATCCAATGGATTATAAATTAAATAATATTATGTTAGTTGATGGAGATGTAAAAATATTAGATTTAGATGATGTATTTACTAGATATACTAGAATTCCAATTCCATTATTAAAAAGAAAATCTATTAGAAAACTAGATGATACAATTAAATGCTTCTTTGGTGAACGTGATAGATATAGAGCTTATTATGGTAAAGATGTAGAAAGACCAAGATATGATATTAAAAGTAGTTATGAAGGAATAGAAAATTATTTAAAAGAGAAAAGTAAGAGTAGAAAGTTTATTATAATTAATTATTCTTTATTAAATGATGAAGTTATAAGATATTTATGTGGATTAGATGGTTATGATGTAATTGTTACGTATAATGGTACTAAACATGATGACTTTGTTGCGGATAAGTATATAGATGATTTTAATAAACTTGATAGAAATATATTTGATGTAGTTGGTACTAAAGAATTAGAAGAATATTTAAGTAATTATAATTTAAATGAAGTATTAGAATATAATGGTCAACTTGTAAAAGTGAGATAAATATGGTATAATATATAACCAATTGGGGGGATGGTTATATGGGAGATACTTATAGAGTTGATGGTTTTAATTTGTATCAAATTTTAAAAGACGAGATAGATGAAAAAGGAAGTAATTGGACTTCTAAAGAAATAACTGATTATATTTATATAAGACTTTGTCAAATATTTAATTATGATGAAAGATGGTCTTGTACTTTAGATGATGATTTTAGAAATGAAATATATGATAAAGAAATTAATATATTTAATGTAGATACTAAAAAAGTAGTTTGTAGTAGTTTTAGTAAAATGTTTGAGATGCTTGTTAATGTATTATTAATGGATAGAGATGACTTTGATATGGCTCTTACAGAAGGAGATATTAATACAGGTCATATGAATACTATTTGTTATTATAGTGATGGTTCTTCTAAAGGATATGATCCTATACTTTCATATAATGATTTCTTAAATGCTAAGAAGGGTTTACCAATAGAAGGAATTACTTATAGTGAAACATTAAGTATGTGGAAAAAAGAACTACGTTATGAAGAAGCTATGTATAAAATAGGATATAAAAATACATATGAAGATTTTTTAAGAAGATTAAAAGATATTACAGATAGAGAATTAGAAGCAAATGATTTATTATATTTCTTATTAAGTATTACTGATATAGAAGGATTAGGAATGGCTGAAGTAAATAAACTATTAAATATAGAATGTAAAGAAATGTATGGAAGAGGATTAAAATCATTTGGAGTTCAATTAAAAAGTGAAGAAGATAATAAAAGAATTAAATTTCATTATATGATAGATGGAATAAGTAGATATGAAGAAGAAGAAACAGAAAAAGGAGTAGTATTTACTAATTTTAAATAAAAGTACTTTTATAAGTACTTTTTTATGTGATAAAATTTATTATAGGTGAGTTATATGGAGTATAGAGACTTATATGATGAGAATAAAAATCTTACAGGGGAAAAGATAAGTATTAATGATGAAATACCTAAAGGTAAATATATTAATACTGTAGTTATTTTTATTGAGAATAATAGAGGAGAATTATTACTACAAATAAATAAAAAATATAATTTATGGTCTACTACTGGAGGGCATCCAAAGAGTGGAGAATCTTCTTTAGATGGAATAATTACAGAAGTTAAAGAAGAGTTAGGTATTGATATTAGTAATGATAAACTAATATTATTTAAAACTATAAAAACTGAAGATGACTTTGTTGATTTATACTATTTAAAGAAAGATATAGATTTAATGGATATAGTAAGAAATGAAGAAGTTGGAGAAGTTGGATGGTTTAATGATGAAGAGATACTTGAAATGATATCTAAAAAGAAATTAATTCCATCTCATATAAGTTTTTATAAAGAATTATTAAATTATAAAGGAATATAATATGGAAGAAGTAAAAAAGACTTATGTAGGATCTTATGGATTTATCATTAAAGATGATAGAATAGCTTTAATTAAGAAAGCTAGGGGAGGATATACTGGATTATTAGATCTTCCAGGTGGAGGAATTGAACATACTGAGTCTCCTGAAGAAGCATTAGTAAGAGAATTAGATGAAGAAGCAGGGGTAGAGGTAATAGACTATAAACTATTAACAGTTTCATCATTTAATTTAAAATGGAAATATACTGAAAGAAATATTATTGAAGATCTACATCATATAGGTATTTTATATGAAGTAAAATTAAAAGATTATAATTTAAAAGAAGAACCTGATGGAAGAGATTCTAATGGATGTGCTTTCTATGAAATAGATAAATTAAGTAGTAGTGAGATAACTCCATTTACTAAAAGAGGATTAGAATTGTTAGGGTATAAAATAAAAGATTAATTAGAATTAATCTTTTTTTTAATAATAAATATAGGAGTATTTAAAAGTTAGGTGTTGTCAATCTCTAAGTAGAAGGGAGGTGACGTTTTTACAAAGAAAGATTTTCTTGTTGTTTCATTATTCATGACAATCTTCTTTTTATTATTTTTACTATTAATAGTACTAATATAAAAAAATACCTAACTATATCTAGTTAGGTGTTCCAAAAACAAAGGCAACACTTAATTAGTAATTAAATGCTCCTTACATATTTATTTTATTATTAAATGTAGTATTAGTAAAGAAAAAACAAGTAAATTTTAGACAAGTAAATTGACTTTGTTTAATAAACAAGTATATGATTATAGTGTAAACTTGAAAAAATAATGATTTTATGTTATAATATAGCCAATTTTAGAGGGGGAGATATTGATGGAAAAAAATTTGAATTTAACTGGTTATCCTACAATTGATAAACCATGGAATAAATATTATAGACAGGAAGAATTAGAAAAAGTCAGATCTAATAGAACTGTATATCAAGAAATATATGAAAATAATGCTGAATATGTTAATGATTTAGCAATAGAGTTTTTTGGGAAAAAAATCAATTATGGGGAGTTATTTAAAAATATTGATAAAACGGCAAAGGCATTGATGGCATGCGGTGTAAAAAAAGGTGATATTGTAACTGTTTGTTGTGCAGGTATTCCTGAAACAATTTATACTTTTTATGCGCTTTCAAAAATTGGTGCGGTTGCAAATTTAATGTCACCATACTTTGATCAAAATGATATGACTGATAGAATTAATGATTGTAATAGTAAAGTGCTAATAGTTATGGATGATTTTTATCCTATAATAAAAGATTCTGTTAAAAAATCTACTATAGAGAAGACAATTGTAATTCCAACATTAAATTCTTCTTTATTAGGTTTATTAAAGAAAAAACCACCACTTGATTATAGAAACAATGAAATGTATTGGAAACAATTTATTGATATGGGATCTCGTATTTCTCAAATTACTACTGCAGAGTATGAGCCGCAAAGCCCACTTGCACTTGTTTACTCTTCTGGTACTACAGGTGCTTCTAAGGCTATTTTATTATCTAATGATAGCTTTCAAAACTCTATTCAATCTTATCCTGCTTCAGGTGTGGATATATCAAGAGGACAAAAGTTTTATCAAATAATTCCACCTTGGTATTCTACCGGATTAAGTACATCTATTCATTTACCTTTATCATATGGTGTTTCTGTATTTATGGATCCAAGATTTGATAGAGTTAACTTTGTTAGAAACATTATTAAACATAAACCTAATTATGCTGTTGCTCCAACAAGTATGTATGAGGGATTCTTAGATAAAAAACTTGTTGGTAAAGCTAACTTAAAACATTTTAATTATCCTTTTGAGGGTGGAGAACCTCTAAGTGAGATTCAGGCTAAGAAAATAGAACAAGTATTTTTTGAACATGGAAGTGATTCAAAGTTAAGAACAGCTTATGGTGAATGTGAATGTGGTGCTGCAATAACTACTGAAGTTCAAGGTATAGATCATCCATATGGTTGTGTTGGAATTCCACTACCAGGAATTACTATTGGAATATTTGATGATGATTACAATGAATTACCTTATTATACAAGAGGTGAAATTTTAGCTGATACTCCTTGTGGAATGACAGAATATTATAAAAATCCAGAAGCAACACAAAGATTTTTCCATATTGATTCAAATGGTGTTAAGTGGAGTTGTACTGGTGATATAGGATACATTGATGAGAATGGTAATTTATTTATAGAAGGAAGAAAGAATGATTTTACAGAAGTTAACGGAGAAAAAGTATATAATTTTGATATAGAAAATATTATATCTCGTATATCTGGAATTAAATTCTGTGACGTTATGGTTAATTACAATGAAAATTGTTTAACAGCACATTTGATACTAGAAGAAGAATTACAAGCTAAATTTAGTGCTGATCCTGAGGCGGGACTTAAGTATTTAATGAGTATTCAGAAAATTATTTTTGACGCAACTAAAAATGTAAATATGGTTCCCGTATTATTTAAAATAAGAAAAGAGTTTCCTTTTGCTAAATCAGGAAAACGTGATGTAGAAAAGATGAAATCTGAAACTGAAGGATTTATAAGATTAAATACTGAACTATTAGATGCAAAATTTAAGCAATTAAAAAAGACTAATTAATAATTAGTCTTTTTTATATTTATTAATTATGTTATAATCTTTTTGATAGTAGAGTAGAAGGTGAATGTGATATGTTTACAAATATGACTTTTGCAATTATTTTTGCAGTATGTTATATGTTTGCACTAATAGTTATTTATATTTCTAAAGCAAGAATTAATAATAAAGAAAATCAAATATATAAAGTTCTTCTTTTTTCAAATATAATTGGATTGTTTTTGCAATTTTTGTGTGATTTTGTATCAATAAATATTGACTATATACCGGCAATATTAAGTGGTTTTATTTTAAAATTCTATCTGTTTTATTTTGTTTTTTTTGCATTTTGTTTATTAGAATATTTAATATCTATATCACTAAATATTAAAAATGGTAACTCAATGTATGATTATATTGTTTTTGCTTGCATTATTATATCATTAATAACTTTAATTGTTTTACCTATTGATTTATATGCTGACTTTGAAAAAAATATTTATTATACGACTGGTTTAAGTGTTAATTTTACTTATATTCTATCTGCAATTATTTCTGTTTGTATGTCGATTCTATTAATTGTTAGATTTAAAAATATAACTGCAAAAAAAGCAATTCCGATTCTGATATTTATTGGATCTGGTGTGTTATCAATGATTATTCAAATGAATAATCCTCAACTTATAATAACAGGACTAGTTGAAAGTCTTATATGCTTTATTATGTATTTCACAATAGAAAATCCTGATGTTAGGATGCTAGAACAAATGGAACTTGCTAAAGAGGCAGCTGAAAAAGCTAATAGGGCTAAGACTGATTTCTTATCAAGTATGTCTCATGAGATTCGTACTCCATTAAATGCTATTGTTGGATTTAGTGATTGTATAATGGATGCTGAAAGTTTGGGAGAGGCTAAAGAGAATGCTAAAGATATTGTTAATGCTAGTCAAACATTACTTGAAATAGTTAATGGTATTTTGGATATTTCTAAGATTGAAGCTGGTAAGATTGAGATAGTTAATTCTCCTTATAATGCTCCTGATATATTTTATGAACTTGCTAAATTAATTACTCCTAAGATGCATGAAAAGGGATTAGATTTTACATATTATATAGCACCTGATCTTCCTAAGACTTTATATGGAGATCATGCTAATATTAGAAAAGTAGTTACTAACTTACTTAGTAATGCTGCTAAATATACTGAACATGGATTTGTTCATTATGAAGTAAATTGTATTAATAATAAAGATTATACTAAGTTAATTATTTCTGTTGAAGATTCTGGTCGTGGTATTAAGAAAGAGAATATTGAGAAGTTATTTACTAAATTCCAAAGACTTGATGAAGATAGAAATACTACTATTGAAGGTACTGGACTTGGACTTGCAATTACTAAACAATTAACTGAGTTAATGGGTGGTAAAATAATAGTTCATACTATTTATGGAGAAGGTTCTAAATTTACTGTTGTTATTAATCAAAGAATAGAAAAAGTAGAACTTAAGGATACTAAGAAAGCTAAGACTACATTAGATTTACATGATGTTAGAATTATGTTAGTTGATGATACTCCATTAAACTTAAAAGTTACTTGTAAATTATTTGAAAGATATAATGCTAATCATGTAATTACATGTAGTAGTGGATTTGAATGTTTAGATAGAATTAATCGTGGAGAAGTTTATGATATTATTCTTCTTGATGATATGATGCCTAAGATGAGTGGTGTTGAAACTCTTGGTAAATTAAAACAAATACCTGGATTTAATGTACCAACTGTTGCTTTAACTGCTAATGCTATTACTGGTATGAGAGAAAAGTATTTAGCTGATGGATTTAATGATTATTTAGCTAAACCAATTGAGAAAGATGAATTGATTAGAGTAATTAATGAATGTTTAGGTAGAAGTCAAACTGAAGAGTTATCTGCTGTTACTAATTTCATTAATAATCCTGATCATCCAGAAGAAGCAGCTAAAGTTGATGATTGGTCTAATAATAATGTTAGAGATGCAGTACTTGAAGTAAGTGATTCTACAGATAGTGCTCAAGAAGATAGAAATAAGATTATTCCTGTAGAAGATAACATTGAAGAGATTCTTGGATCTAAATTAGATCTTGCTGAAGATACTAAAGAGTTTACTGTTAGTATGAATCCTGTTAAAGTAGATCATATTGAAGAGACAGAACAATTAGAAGATGAAAAACCTACAACTCCAGAATTAGTTCCAGTTGTTGATATTGAAGTTTCTACTGATACACTGGAGAAATATGAGGTATCTAAAGTAGAAGAAGTTGCTCCTATTGAAAATGTTAATACTAATACTGAAGTATTTGATAGAACATATCTTGAAAATAATGGAGCAGATATTAATCATGCATTAGAACTTCTTGGAGATATGGATATGTATAATGCTACTATTAATGACTTTGTTAAAGAAGTTGATGAGAAGTGGGATAGAATTAATAATGAAAAGAATTCTAATGATATGGAGAATTATGCAATAGATGTTCATTCATTAAAAAGTGATTGTAAATACTTAGGATTTATGGGACTTGCTGACATTGCTTATCACCATGAACTTAAGAGTAAAGAGAAGGATTCTAATTATGTAAATGAACATTTTAATGAATTAGAAGTTGAATATAAGAGAGTACTTGAAGTTGTTAAGACTTATGTTCTACATAATCCATATGAAGAATAATAAAAAGTAGATTAATCTACTTTTTTTATTGATTCTTTATGTTATAATAGAAATATATTTTAGGAGGAAAGAAATATGGATAACGAAATTAAGCTAGATGATAAGAATATTATAACTATGAAGTTATTACATTATTTTATTACTGAAAAAAACTATAATCCTATAATTCTACAAGGGGTTGATAATGAGATTTGGCTTGAGAATTTAGATGAAGAATGTAAGATAGTTAGAATTGTTTCTAATCATATTCATAATGATGAACAATTTAATTTTGATATATTTAAGACAAAAAGAATATTAAAAAAGATTAAGAAAAAGACTTTATCTTTTAAGATAAATGTTATGAGTATTTTCTTATCTTTAGGTGATAATATTACTGTTGATATTAATAGTGATCCTAAACTTATGAGTATTAATGTTCATGATGAAAAGGATATTAATGATAATGGATTCATTAAAAAGATATTTCCAGATTTATCTAAGAAGATGAAATACTCTGAAGAAGGGATTGAACTATTTATGAAGATTACTGGGGATATTAATAAACATAATAGAGAGGATGCATCTAAATTAGATAAGGTATTTAGATCTAAGACTCCTTATGTTACTTATTTCTTAATGGCTGCTTGTGTTATATTTTATTTAGTTCCTATTTTATCTGGACATTATGGAGATGTAATTGATTTATATTGTATACATGGTCCAAGTATTAGAGCAGGACAATATTATAGATTATTAACAGGTATATTCTTACATGGTGGATTATTACATTTAATATGTAATACTTATGCTTTATATATTATTGGTTCTCAAATAGAGAGTTATTTAGGTAGAGTTAAATATTTAATTATATATTTCTATTCTGCGTTCTGTGGAGCATTACTTTCTATCACATTAAGTGGTGGAGTTGGATCTATTGGAGCAAGTGGTGCTATCTTTGGTCTTATGGGAGCTATGGTATATTTTGGATATTATTATAGAGTATTTTTAGGTAATGTTGTTAAGAGTCAATTAATTCCTATTATTGCATTAAACTTATTCTTAGGTTTTGCAAGTAGTGGAATAGATAATTTTGCTCATATTGGTGGTTTAATTGGAGGAGTTCTAATTACTATTGCTTTAGGAGTTAAAGATAAGACAAGTAATTTTGAAAAAATAAATGGTTGGATTATTGCTTTAATGTTTTTAATATTCTTAGGATATATGGGACTTGTTGTTGCTGGACATTAATACTCTTTAAGAGGTGTTTTATATGATTCAAATATTAAGTTGTAGTAGTGAACTTGGTAATTGTTGTAATGATGCTGGTGTTGTATTAATACTTGATGTATTTAGAAAAATGATTAATTTATTACAAATACTTGTTCCTATACTATTAATTGTTTTTGCGTCTGTGGAATTTGGAAAATTAATGATGAATCCTGATAAAAAGGGCGGAACTAAACCTGTGTACAATAAGTTTATTGCTGCAGCAGTTGTATTCTTTATTCCTTTTATTATGGATGCATTATTAAATATAATGCCACAGTCTTTTAGTGTGACTGCATGTTGGCATCAAGTAAAAACTACAGCAGAGACTGTTCGTTCTGGGAGACATCAATATTTACCACCACATTCTACTGATGCTAAACCAGCATCTGTTGTTTCTAATCCTTCTGATTACCAAAATGGTGTTCCTAAACCAGGAGATGATGGTGGTGGAGGTAATCTTGCACCTGCATCTGCTAAGGGAATACTTGAAGGAGCAGAAAAAGTACACACTGTTTATGAACAAAATGGATGGTTTTATTACTGTCA
>CALYOH010000020.1 GCA_945228905.1 uncultured Caryophanales bacterium | reverse complement strand
TGATCTAATATATATTTTAATATATAGTTATGGAAGTTTCTTAGTAATAATAGATAAGATTAGTTTGAGTAGTTTAATATTCTTTCAAAATTTTACTAATTATTTTTTAGGTAGTGTATATAGAGTACAAAGTATTATTGAAGAATATAGTACATATAAAGTATCAAAAGAAAGATTAGAAGAATTATTTTTAATTACAGAAGAAAAGTTTAATCATAGTTATTATTATTTACCATTTGATTTAAAAGGGAGTATTGTATTTAATAACCTTACCTATAAAATGGGAAATAAATATCTTTTTAAAAACTTAAATCTTGTAATTAATGAAAATGAAAAAATATTACTAAGTGGAGAAAGCGGAACTGGTAAAAGTACACTTGTAAAAATATTAATGAGATATATTAATATAGACTTTGGGATGGTAAAAATTAAAGATATAGATATAAATCATTATCACTTAGAAAATATAAGAACAAATATAACCTATGTAACAAGTAATGAATATTTATTTAATGATACTATTAAAAATAATATTTCATTATATAAAGATTATACAGATGAAGAGATTGAAAAAGTATGTGATATTTGTTTAGTAAATGACATTATAAAAAATAAAGATACAGGATTAAATACCATGATAGAAGAAAATGGATTTAATCTTAGTAATGGAGAAAGACAAAGATTAATACTCGCAAGATCTATATTGAAAGAAGCTAATATATATATTTTTGATGAAGCTTTTGGTCAAATAGATATTGTTAAAGAAAAGAAAATATTAGAATCTATTTTTAAATATTTAAATAATAAAATTATAATTGTAATATCTCATCGCTTTAATAATAAAAAATTATTTGATAGAGTTCTTAAATTAGAAAATGGAGTAATAAATGAAAATTAAAACATATGAAAAAATAGTATTAATAAAACTATTAATTATAGGTATCTTTATTCTAGAATTAGTATTCTTTTATCTTTTATATTCACATAAAGAATTCAATTATAAAAAGATAGATGGAATAATTGTTAAAGATAATGTAGTTGCATTAGTACTAACAAAAGAAGATAAAAAGATACTATATAAGAATAGTAATTTAATAATGAATGATAAAATAAGAAAATATACAATATTAGAAGATGAAGGTGTATTTATAAAAAAAGGTAATAAAAAATACTATGAAGTATTAATAAAGACAAAAACAGATAAAAAATATAAAACTAGTGATTCTATACAAGTTAATTTAAAAGACAATAAATATAGAATTATCGAAATGTTTAAATTAATATGGGGAGGAGTTTAATGAAGAGAATAACAGATGAAAATTTAGATAGAATAAAAGGAGGAACTATTTCCGAAGCAATATGGACTGGAATAGCAATTGCAAGTATAACAATTTTTATATCAGGAATAATAAAAGGGATAACTAATCCTGAAAGGTGTAGTAATGAATAAAATAGAGAATGAACAATTAGATAAAATAACAGGTGGAAATATATCTACGGTATCAGGTCCAATTATTAATGCAATTGTAAACATAATTAATGTACTAGAAGATGCTGGTTATGCCTTCGGTTCAGGAATAAGAAGAATAATAGAAAATAAAATATGTCCATTAAATTAAAAAGCATAATTATAGTATTAATTTTACTAATAATATTACCAATATTTTTAAACATTATATTTTCTTGTGGGATTAATTTTGGAATTCATATTCGAAAAATACTATTTTTCTTTATAAAATAACAAAAAAATGTAAAAAACTGTTGAAAATAAAAAGAACATTTGATATAATTCATTTTAGTTAAAGTGAAGGGAGGGAAATTGATTGGCAACTAAAGTAACTGTTAGAGGTAATCTTGATCAAGCTCTAAGAAAGTTCAAACAAAAAGTAGCAAGAGACGGTGTCCCTTCAGAATGGAAAAAAAGAGAAGCTTATGACAAGCCAGGGGTTCGTAGAAGAGCAGCAAAAAAAGAAGGAATTAAGAATTCTAGAAAAAGAGATAGAGCAAATAGAAATAGAGATAATTAATCTCTATTTTTTTTTACATTTTTTTGTGTAAATTTTCTATTTTTTATTGATTAAGTATTTTAAACAAAGTATAATTATAATTGTAAAATACAAAATAGAAGGAGAGTCAAATTATGGAAAGAAGAAAAGATAGTCAAATAGTAGTAATAGCTGCATTATCAATTGCAATATTATTTATGTCAGTTGGTTTTGCATTATTTACTAGAAATTTAAATGTAAATGGTACTACAAAAGTAGATGCAGCAACATGGGATATTCATTTTGATTCTAACACCTATATGGCACAACCTGGATCAAATGCTATTACATACACATTAGATTCTGCAAATACTACATTACAATTTGAAACAGAATTAACTAAACCAGGAGAGTTTGCAACTTTTGCAATCAATGCAAAGAATTATGGTACTTTTGATGCTGATTTACAATCAATCACACTAAGTACATTAACAGCTGAGCAACAACAATATTTAGAATATACTGTTCAATATAATGGTGTTACTTACGATGCTACAACAACAGGTTTAACTGTACCACTAAATGTTGGACAATCTAAAACTCTAGTTGTAACTGTAAGATATCTTGAACCAGCTGATAGTTCAAATCTTCCACAAGAAGACGTTAATGTTAGTTTAACAGCAACTTTAGGCTATCAACAAGTTACAGAATAGTAAACAATGGAGTAAATATGAAAAAGAATATAAAGTTAATTTATCTTATTGAATTAGCATTATTCTTTTTTACTCTAATAATGTGTGGTCTTATAAATGTGATAGCTAGTAAGTATAGAATATTTATTGCTATCACATTTTTATTAGTTTTATTAATTACTAGTTGTTTAATTTTTGGATTTAAAAAAGATAATAATTATAATAAAAACAGTTCTATAAGAATAGTAGTAGCTAAACTGATGTTCTTTGGAATAATTGCATATCTTTTAGGAATTATAATAGGCTTTAATAGAGGATATGCATATACATTACAATCATTAATATATGGAATTATTCCAATAGTACTATTAACAATAATAACAGAATTACTAAGATATGTACTTTTAAAGAATACGTTTGGACATAAAAAAACTATAATTATATTTACTATATTAATAATTATAATTAATTCTATAATTAAAATGGGAGTAGTAGATTCTAATTACAAAATATTTCTATTTATAGTTGCAATTGTTCTACCAACAATCGCAATTGAATCATTATGTTCATATTTAGTAACTAAAGTTGGACCTGTATCTGGAATAGTCCTAAAATTAACTTTAGGGTTATATCCATATATAATCCCAATAGTTCCTAATTTAGGAGATTATATAAAAGTAGTTATAGACATAATAATAGTATATTCAACATATACCACTATAAATAAAGGATTATTAGAGTATGATAAGAATGATAAGTATATAGACAAGTTTAATCTTAGACTATTTACTTATCCAGTCATAATAGTGCTAATAGGGTTAGTAATACTAGTATCAGGAATATTTAAATATCAAATTATTGCAATTGCATCAGATTCAATGCTTCCTGTTTTTGCAAGAGGAGACGGATTATTAATAGAAAAGTGTGAAATTGATGAAATAGAAGTAGGAGACATTTTAGTTTTTGAAAATAGTAAAGCAATAATAACACATAGAGTAATAAAAAAAGAGGTTGTAAATAATAATATAAAACTTACAACTAAAGGAGATAATAATAAGACAAAAGATGATATTGTATCAACTTCGTCTAATGTTATCGGAAAAGCTCATTTCGCAATTAAATATATTGGATTCCCAACTATATGGATTAATGAGTTATTCAATAGACTTTAGGAGGTAACTATGTTTAAAGAAAGGAAATATGTATTAAGTTATATAATTGCTATACTAGCAATAGTTTTAGGAATCATTATAACATCATTTGGTTTTAATGATACCACATTAAAGAATATTAGTTATAATGAAGAAGGAAGTAATGTTCACTATAAAGTTTATTTAAAAGAAAATGATTATTTTAGTGATAAGTATTTAGGAGAAGGAGAAACTTATATTGCTAGTTTGATTGATTATATTAATATCAAATATAACTATACAATCAAATTTAGTGAGAAAGTTTCAGGAGACTATACATATAATATAGTAGCAACTATATATGCTAATAAAAAGAATGGAGATTCTGGATCATATTGGCATAAAGATTATAAAATAACTGATGAAAAAACAGTTCATATAAATAATCAAGATTCATTCCTAATAAATGAAGAAACTAATGTAAATTATGGAACATATAATCAAATTTTAGGTGAATTTAAAAAAGAATATGATTTAGATACAGACGGTGTATTAAAAGTATCATTAGTGGTAAAAAATAAATTAACAGGAGAAGTTTATAAAGAACAAATCGGAATAAACTCATCTCTAGATTTATCAGTTCCACTATTAGAAAAAGCAGTAAATGCTAATATATCAGTATCAACTCCAACAAATCCTGAAACATATACAACTACTATTAAAAGAAATGTATTATTATTTACACTAATAAAAGTAGTTGGGTTAGGATTAATAATATTTGGAATTGTAAAAACAATTCTAACTTATATGGATTATAAAAGAAATAATCATAATAATAAATATATTGAAGAATTAAATAAGATTTTAGCAAACTATGATAGTATCATAGCATCTGTTACTAAACTACCAGAACTAGAAGGAGTAAATATAGTAGATGTTACTTCATTTGAAGAATTATTAGACGTATATAATGAAGTAAGAATGCCTATAAATCATTGTCATATTAATAACTATGAAAGTGTATTTATTATAATTAATGATAAAATGGCATGGAGATATGTATTTGAAATTAATAGTGTTTTCAAGCCAACAGGAAATACAGAGGTTTTATCTTTAACTCAAACAATTGCAGAAGAACCAGTAGCAAAATTAGTAGAACCTGAAGAAAAACAAGAAGAACCTGCAACTGAAGCATCACCTGAAATTATTGATGTAGTTGAAGAAACTAAAACAGAAGAAACTGTAGAAGAAAAGCCTATAGTTAAAAAAGAAGAAGATCCAATAGAAGTACTTGGAGAAACTCAAAAAATAGAAGCAATTGCAAATGAAGAAAAATAATAAAAAGAGATTTATAATTTCTTTTTTTATGTTATAATTATGACAAGGTGGAAAGTTTTATGAAAAAGAGACAAAAGTTAAAGAAAAATTCAGTTGATTATAAGAATATAATTACTAATAGAATAATTGGTATATTAGTTTTTGTAGTACTATTTTCTCTTACAGTTGGATATGCTTTATACTCACAAATTTTATCTTTAGATGGAAATGTTGCTGTAAAAACTCAAGGAGATTTTTATATCAATAGAGTTTCATATATAAGTGGTTCTAATGTTGATACAACAAAGACTCCAACACATACAGATAAAACAATAAATTTTAATTTAGTATTTACAAGTGCAGGATTAGATGCAGATTATACAGCAGTATATGAAATAGAAGTAAATAATGATACTTTCTATGATCAAACATTTAATGGATTTGTATTTGCACCAAAAGTTTATAATACAGATGGAGAAGAAATATCATCTGAGAATTTTACAATTGCAATAACTGGTTGTGATGATTATATTTTTCATGAATTATCTACAACAACTTTAACAGTTACTTTCCATTACGTTCCAACAGATGAAAGTTTTTCATATGTAGTAGGTGGAGAAGGAGAAATAGATTCTACAGAAAAACCAGAAGGTAACTTAGTAGGAAATGTTACTCCTACATCAGGAGATTTAACTGGAACTAATAATCTTGCTCAATTTACAATCAATGCATTAAATACATATACAACTAATAGAGAATTTAAAATAGAATTAAATAATCCTAACTTTGTAGTATGTGATTCTACAGGTAATACTAATGTTAGTTTTAATATAGGTTCTAATACTGAAGATTCATATACTTTCTATATTAAGAAAGCTGATGATTCTAATTTTTCAACAAATAGTTATACTGTTTCAGTAACATTAGTATCTCCAAATATTCCAAGAGCTAATGCTGGAACAGTAACACTTGCAGTAGATGAAACACCATCATTTATTGATACATTACCTCCAGTAATAAGTAATGTTCAGGCTGAAATAAAAAATAATAATGGTCAAATTGATCTAACTTGGGGAGCAAGTGATGATAGTAATATTGATGGATTTACTGTAATAGCTTATAAAGAAGGAACAGAAATAAGTAGATATCAAACTAATAGTCAATCATATAGTTTTACAGGACTTTCAGAAGGAAATTATTACTTCAAAGTCTTTGGAACAGATGAATATGGTAATACTCCTGGAGATACAGACATAATAAATGCAAATTCAAATAGTGGATATTGTTCAATGAGTAATATTGTAGAAGGAAAATGGACTTTCTCAATTACTTATAATTTAACAAGATTAACTGCAACAAATACAACAGTTAATAGAGGAGAAACATATACAGGTACTATTACTTCAACAACACAAGGTAATAATACATATTATCCTCCAGCAGATCTAACTTCTGTAACAATGGGTGGAACAACACTTACTAATAATGATTACACATATACTCGTAACAATAATGGTAATGCTACAATTACAATTCCAAATGTTATAGGTGATGTAGTAATTACCGCAACAGGTACAAATCAAGGAGTATGTTTACTAGAAGGAACACCAATCCTTTTAGCAAATGGTAAAACTAAAAATATAGAAGATATTACATATGATGATTTATTAAAAGTATTTGATCATACTACAGGAAAGACTACATATGTTTATCCAATATGGTTAGAGAAGAAACAATTAAATGAAAAATATACTAAAGTAACTTTAAAAGATAATACAGTAATTAAATTTGCAAAGAATCATACAATTTATAATGCAGATAAAAATATGTATGCATCAGTTCTAAATAGAGAAGAACTAAATATAGGAGATAGCGTATATAAACTAAAAAATAATAAATTAGTAAAAGTAAAAGTTAAAAATATAGAAACAATAACTAAAAAAGTATATTCATATAATATAGTTTCTACAATTCATTATAATGTATTTGCTAATGGAGTATTAACTTCTGATGCTACAGCATCAATATCTAATATTTATGGATTTAATGATGATGCTACTTATTCAGATAATTATTATGCAATAAGTAATAGTGAAGGATTACCATATGAAAAAGTTAATATGATACCTAAATATTTATATTATGGATTAAATTTAAGAAATGCATCATTCGCATTAGATCCTAACTATGATATAGATATCTATGATATATTTGAAAACTTTATTAATAATGATGAAGTAATGAAAAAAATGAATACTAAAAATAATAAGTTAGTATTTAATGTTAACATAGATAATAAAGTTACAAAAGTAGTAGAGGGTACTAAATATAAATTGCCTAACAATAATAAAGTTAAGTATTATATAGAAACAAGTACAAATAAAAAGTATAAACCCGGATCTACAATAAATATAAATTATAGTGTATATTTAAAAAGTATTAAGAAATAACTTAATACTTTTTATTTTTATGGTATAATACTACCAAGAGGTGTTAATATGGTAGAACAATTAGAAAAAGATATGATTGAAGCAATGAAGTCTAAAGATAAAGATAGACTTACAGTTATTAGAATGGTAAAGGCTGCTTTAAAACAAGAACAAATTGACCATAAAAAGGAAGTTAATGATGATTTACTAATTGATGTAGTTAATAAACAAATTAAAATGAGAAAAGATTCTATATCAGAATTTGAAAAAGGTAATAGACAAGATTTAATAGAAAAAACACAACAAGAAATAGATATATTAATGGCTTATTTACCTGAACAATTATCAACTGAAGAAGTAAATAAAATTATTGATGAAATCTTCGATGAAGTAAAACCTGAAGGACAAAAAGATATGGGTAAAGTAATGAAAGAAGCTCAAGCTAAATTAAAAGGTAAAGCAGATATGAAAGAAGTATCTTCAATCATAAGAGAAAAATTACAATAAAAAGCATAAAATATTATGCTTTTTTATTTTTTATGCATATAATAAGTTTGATAATATTAATAAAAAATAGTAAAATATAAAGTAGAAGGAGTGGTTAAGTGTTAGGACCATTAAATGATACAATCCATGGTGTAATTAGTATGACATGGCCGGTTGTATTTATATCGGCTGTTATTATGGTGTCTACAAGATTATGCTATTTACTTAATAATAAAGAGAAAATAGTAATATATAAAGAATTAATGATGCTAATATTTGCCATTTATATATTATGTCTCTTCCAAGTAGTTACATTCCAAGATGATGCTACATGGGCAAGTAATAATTTTGTTCCATTTCAAGAGATTTTGAGGTATAATATCACAAGTCGTTTGTTCTGGAAGAACGTTGTAGGAAATATGTTAATGTTCTTACCATTTGGATTCTTTGTAAGTTATTATCTAAAAGTAGATAAAATACATTTACCATTTATGTTAGTATTAGTAACTTCTCTAGCAATAGAAATAGTTCAAATGATGATTGGAAGAGTATTTGATGTAGATGATATAATCTTAAATCTAGTTGGTGGAATGATTGGATATTTAATATATAAAGTATTAAAAAGAATGGGAGAAAGATTACCTAAATTTTGTAGTAGTAATTGGTTCTTAAATACTTTAATGATAATTACCTTAGTAGGATTTGTTATTTTATTAATGTAGGAGGAATAATGAATAATATAGAAATATTTGTAAATGTTGATGAAGAAATTAAAGAATTAGAAACAGTAGAAAAAGTATTAGAAAGTGCTATAAAAAAAGAAAAACTAGATAATGTTAGTTTTAATATAATAATAGTTGATAATGAATATATACATGAGTTAAATAAGAATTATAGAAATATAGATAGAGAAACAGATGTAATTACATTTGCATTAGAAGATGAAGATACAATTATTCTTCCAGATAATGAAAGAATACTTGGAGATATTTATATTTCAATAGATAAAGCTAGAAGTCAAGCTAAAGAATATGGACATTCATTACTTAGAGAATTATCTTTTCTAGCAGTTCATGGTTTTTATCATTTGTTAGGATATGATCACATGACTCCAGAAGATGAAAAAGTCATGTTTACTAAACAAGAGGAGGTATTAGAAGAATATGGGATTACTAGAAAAAATATTTAAAAAAACTCCAGTAAGAAATAAAGAAACAGGTACTGCCTTACAAAGATATTGGAAAAGTTTTAATCATGCAATAGATGGAATAATATACTGTTTAAAATATGAACATAATATGATTATTATTCTAGCTGCAACTATATTAGTTGTAATATTTGGATTTGAATTTAATATATCAACAGCAGAATGGTTATTTATAATATTTGTTTGCGGAGCAATTGCAGCCTGTGAATTTATTAATTCAGCTGTAGAAGCAATAGTAGATTTAATAACAAAAGATTATAATGAATTAGCAAAAATAGCTAAAGATACAGCAAGTAGTGCATCACTAATATTATGTACAACTGCTTTAATTGGAGGAATAATTATATTTTTACCAAGAATCATAGAATTAATAGGAGGTTAATATGGTAGAAAGATTAATGGAATTAGCAAATAATTCATATAGTCCATATTCTCATTTTAGAGTATCGACTATTGTAATAATGAAAGATGGAACAGAGTTTAAAGGAGTTAATGTGGAAAACGCTGCATATGGCTCATCTATTTGTGCAGAAAGAAGTGCTATTTTAGCCGCAATTTCTAATGGATATACAAAAGGTGATTTTAAAGAAATGCATTGTCTATGTGCAGATAGTGACAGAATAAGTACAAGTTGTTTTGGTTGCAGACAGGTAATTTCAGAATTATTTGATAAAGATGTACCTTTATATTTCTATTCTAATAAGGGTGAATCAAAGATGTATAAAGTAAGTGAATTATGCCCATACCCATTTGAAGAGGATGATTTACAATGAGATGTGGATTTGTTAGCTTAGTAGGAAGACCTAATGTAGGAAAATCAACATTACTAAATACTATTTTAGGAATGAAACTTGCTATTACATCAAATGTATCAGGTACAACAAGAAATATAATACAAGGTATTTATAATGATGATAATTCTCAAATAGTATTTGTAGATACTCCTGGAATACATAAACCAAGCAATAAGTTAGGTAATTTACTAAATAAAAAGGCATATAATAATACTGAAGGAGTAGATGTAATTTTATTTTTAGTAGATATATCTAAAGGATTTGGCAGAGGAGATCAATTTATACTAGATAGAATTAAAGATAAAGAAATACCAGTAATTCTACTTTTAAATAAAATTGATCAAGTAAAAAATAAAGAAAATCTTTTAGGACAAATAGATGAATTAAGAAAACTACATGATTTTAAAGAAATAATTCCTATTTCAGCAAGTAAAAATGATAATGTAGATGTATTAATAGACTGTGTAAAAAAATATTTACCAGAACAAGATGCAATCTATTCAGAAGAGGAATTAACTAATGTAACTACAAGATTTATAATGGCAGAATTTGTAAGAGAAAAAGTACTTGAACTAACTCATGATGAAATTCCTCATACAGTAACTTGTTATGTAGAAAATTATGAAGAAGATGACAAAGTAGTACACATTCAAGTACTAATTGTAGTTGATAGAGATAATATAAAGAAGATAATTATTGGTAAACAAGGTTCTATGTTAAAAGAAGTAGGAACAAGAGCTCGTAAAGATATGGAAGAATTCTTAGGAAAGAAAGTATTCTTAGAGACATATGTAAAAACTTTAAAGAACTGGCGTGACCAAGAAAGATACTTTGTAGAGTTAGGATTAAAAGATGAAGATGAATAATCACCAGAAATGGTGATTTTTGAATAAGAGAGTGATGATATGAAAATAGAAAGTTTTGAAGGTATCATTTTAAGTGAAACTAATTATAGTGAATCAAGTAAGATATTAAATGTCTTAACTGATAAATATGGACTAATTGGTATTATGTCTAAAGGATGCCGTAATATAAAAAGTAAACTTAGAGGTGTAAGTAGAAAATTAATATATGGTAAGTTTAATGTTTACTATAAACCAAATGGTCTATCTACACTAATAAGCGTAGATGTAATTAATTCATTCTCTAAAACACTAACTGATTTAGAAAGAATATCATATGCATCATTTATTTTAGATTTAACATTACAAGTATTAAGACAAACAGATGATGAAGAAATATTTGTTTTATTAAAAAACACTCTAATAAAAGTAGAAGAAGGTCTGTCTCCCATAGTCTTAACAAACATTCTAGAATTAAAATATTTAAATTATTTAGGAGTATCTCCAAATATAGATTCATGTTCTATATGTGGAAGTACTAAACAAATAGTAACACTTTCATCTGATTCTGGTGGATATATTTGTAAAAACTGTTATACAGATGAGCCAATAGTATCAGAAAAGACTATTAAAATGATAAGAATGTATTATTATGTAGATATATCAGGAATAACAAAATTAGATGTAAGTGATGAAGTAACACATGAAATTAATAGATTCTTAGATGATTATTATGATAGATATACAGGTTTATATCTAAAAAGTAAGGACTTTATAAAGATTATTAATAAAGTTACGAATTAATAAAAAACTTTATTTTTAAGTTAAAATAATATATAATGAAATTGGTGATGATATGGAATATATACAATATATAGTAATTGCTATAGTAATGATTATTATTCTTTTAGCAGTTATTAAAGCAACTAAGAAAGATGCAGGACTAGATTTTAATAAATTAGTAGAATTGTTAGGTGGAAAAGATAATATAGTTTCTACTGAAACTAATATGTCTAGATTTAAAGTCACATTAAAAGATGTATCTAAAGCTAATAAAGAGGGTATACAAAAACTTGGAGCTAAAGGTATTGTTGAAATAGACAATCAATTAAAAATAATTTTAGGTTCTGAATCAAAACAATTAAAGAAATATATTGATGAAATTAAATAAATGACATAAGTCATTTATTTTTATAGGAGGGGTATCATGGAAAGATTACAAAAAGTAATAGCTTCTGCAGGAGTAACATCTAGAAGAAAAGCAGAAGAATTAATAAAAGAAGGAAAAGTACAAGTAAACGGTAAAGTAGTTACTGAGTTAGGAACTAAAGTTAATACAACTGATGAAATACTAGTAAATAATAAATTAATCACTATAGAAGATAAAGAATACTATTTATTAAATAAACCAAGAGGTGTCGTAACTACAACAGCTGATGATAAAGATAGAAAGATAGTAACTGATTTAATTAATACAAAAGCAAGAATTTATCCAATAGGAAGACTAGATTATGACACTACAGGGGCTCTATTACTAACAAATGATGGAGACTTTGCTAATATAGTAATGCATCCAAAAAGTGGAATAGATAAAGTTTATTTAGCTAAATTAGAAGGTATAATTAAAGGAGAACAAATAAATACTCTTAAAAAAGGAGTAAAATTAGATAATATATTAGTAAAAGCATCAAGAGTAAAACTAAAGAAAATTAATCCTGAAAAAAATACTTGTATGGTTGAAATAACAATTCATGAAGGAAAGAATCATCAAGTAAAAAGAATGTTTGAAGCAGTTGGTTTCCATGTAGAAAAACTACATCGTGAAAGAGTTGGAATATTCGCAGTACAAGACTTAAAATCAGGAGAATATAGAAAACTATCTCCTAAAGAAGTATCTATAATTTATAGTTTGAAAAAATAAAAAGACCAAATGGTCTTTTTTTTATTCTTCAGTTACTTCAATTGCACTTACTGGACATCCTTCAGCAGCATCTTTTGCATCATCTTTCTTATCTTCAGCAACTACTTCAGTGGCAGCTTTTGCTAATCCATCATCTCCGATTACAAATACACCTTCAGCAGTAGCAGTACAAGCACCACAACCGATACAATTTTCATTAACTTTAACTTTCATTTTATATACCTTCCTTTCAAGAATAATTATAACTAAAAAAAATTATTTAGTAAAGAAAAATGTATGTAAAGGCTATATGTAAATCACATGTACATTGTCAATGTATATTCTTTTGTTTTTATACTTATTATGCTAAACTTATAATAGGAGAAGGTGAATAGTATGAGACGAATGGACAGATATAATGATGAATATTATCCTACAGAAAAACGTTCTAAAAAGAATGTCGAATTATATCAAGATGTTTCAAATAATACTAAATATGCCAATATAACTGATGTAACTAATTCTAATGCTTATGAAATAGGAAATAGTAGTAATGGTAAATCTAGAGAAGCTTATCATAAGATGAAACTGTATCAAACAGTAGAACCACTACCAAGAGAGAAAAAAGAATTAGAAGATTTCAATTACTTATACAAGGATTCTACTAAAAAAGTTTATGATATAAATAGCGTTTTAGAAGAAGCTAGAAAGAATAGAAAAGAACAAGACGAATTAGAAGAGAAAAGAAAATTAAAGAATACTAGTTATAATATTTTAGCTGGTCTAAATCTAGAAGAATTAGAAAAGTATAGAGAAGAGAAAAAGAAAAGAAATATAGAAAATCCTGATGAAGAATTAATAGATACAATTGTTTCTAAGACTTTAGCAGGTGAAATAGATAAAGCTACATCTGTAGACTTATTAAGTGACTTAATGGCAACAAGAGAAATTGATAAAGTAGATAATCCAAATGAGATAGATGCTAAAGAAGAATTAAAGAAACTTAAAGAAGAATTCAATGTAGAAGATATAGATTTAGAATCAGAGGAAGAAGAAAACGATGTTCCTGAATTCATTAAAGATAATATTGAAGATGAAGGTAATGAACAAGCCGCATCTAAAGTAGTTCTTGATAAAGAGAAAATAGAAGAATTAAAGAAAAAAGCTGATGAACAAGTAGAAGATACCGATAATATAGATAAAGATTTTTATACAAGAAGTATGGACTTATCAGAAGAAGACTTCGATATGTCTGATGAATTTAAAGAAAAATCTTTACCACTAATAGTAAAAATATTGATATTCTTACTAATTGTTGGAGTAACAGCTCTAGCAGTATATTTTATATATCAAAAAATGTTTTAAAAGAAGAAGTTTAATATTCAACTTTTTCTTTTTTTTTGATATTATATATTTATAGAGAGTGGTGAAGCAAATAATATGAAATTTTTAGTTAATGATTATGCTTTAATTTGGAACTTGTTATTTCAAGCTTCATTTTCTGAAGGTATATATAAATTAAAACAAAAGTTATGGGATACTTATAGAAATGAATATAATGAAACATTTAAAGATAAAGACCAAATATTAAAAGATCCTAAAAACTTTATACCTAACGATGATACTATCTATAATATTATTTTAGAAAATAAAAACTACGAGAAATTAAGAAAACAAGTAGATAAATATAGACTAGAAGTAATGAAAATATGGGATAAAAACAAAAAAATTACTGAAGAGTTATACAGTAAAATTATTAGAAAAGATATTCCTGAATATAATATATTTATCGTAAATAGAGAATTAAATATTATAGATCATGCTTGTCCAGGAAGTATTGTCTTTGGAAAAGAAATTGATAAGAAAGCACCATTAAATATATTATTAGAAATTAATATGAATATTATTATAAATAATATAAAAAAATATAATGTAGAAGATAATAAATTTAAAAAAGCAATTATCGAGTTAGCAGTATTAAATGAATATGCCACAAGTCTTTGTGGAAAAAGTTGCTACTTAAGTGGAACACCAGACTTAATTGGATTAAAGAGCTGGTTATATCCTTATTGGTTAATGTATATGGGAATTCCTAAAGATAAATTCTTATCATATATGATGAGAGATCAAATTGCTTTTGAAGTAGAAAAATACGCCTATGAAAAAGAATTAAGAAAAATGAACTTAGAAGAGTTTATTGACTTCTGTATAAGAAATCAAAAATATATTATAAGAGATAAATTTGTAAGGAAAAATCAAGAAACGTAAAATAAAAATACAGGGGGATTATTATGGAAGAAAAGATAAAAATATTATTAGATAAAATAAATATTGATGAGAATTCTTATCAATATTTTAATGATGCTAAAATAACTAAAATTAAAGTTAGTCCAAAGAAAAAAAGTTGGAATATTTTTATCGAAAAAGAAAATCTTCTTCCATTAGATGTATATAAAGAATTAGAAGAAAAGAAAATTGGTTTAGATGAGAATTCATCTTCTATAGAATTTATATTTGATATTAGTAATATAGATTTAGACATTTATTTAGAATATTATAAATATTTACTTACTTTATTAAAGGGTAAATTACATGTATTAGAAATATATGAAGATTGCCTAAAAGTAGAAGATAATAAATTATTATTAGTCGTATCAAATGAAACAGAAAAAGAAAGATTAGAAAGTTGCCAAGTAGAAATAGAAAAATTCTATAAAAAAATAGGATATAAAGACAGTATAGAAATTGAAATTAGACATGAAGGTAATATATTAGAAGAAATACAAGAAGAATTAAGTCATACTGAAGCTCCTACTACACCAAAGAAGACAACTTCTACAAAAGAGACTAAAGAAAAAGATGAGAATATAGTTTTAGGAAGAAATATAAAAGAAGATCCAATTAAAATTAAAACATTAATTGGAGAAGATAATAATGTAGTAGTAGAAGGAAAAGTATTTGGTACTGATTTCTTTGAATCTTCTAAGACAGATTTTAAAATTATAACTTTAAAGATAACAGATTATTCAGATAGTATTTATTGTAAAGTATTTGTAAGAGAAGATGAAGAATATAAGAGACTATCTAAAGCATTTAAAGAAGGTAATTGGTATAAAATTAGAGGATATACTAAGAATGATCAATTTGCTAAAGAATTAGTTTTAAATGCTAGAGATGTAATAAAAATAGAAAAGAATGAAGAATCTATAAAAGATACTGCAGAAGAAAAAAGAGTAGAACTACATTGTCACTCTAAAATGAGTCAAATGGATGGAGTTGCTGACGAAACAGATTTAGTTAAAACAGCAATGAAATTCGGTATGAAAGCAGTAGCAATAACAGACCATAATGGGGTACAAGGATTCCCTCATGTTTTCAGTATGGTTACAGATCATAATAAACATCTAGCTGAAGGAGAAGAACCATTTAAAGCTATTTATGGTGCAGAACTTACTATGATAGATGATGATGTAGATATTGTAGTAAGACCAAATGATGAAGTAATGTTAGATCAAACTTTTGTAGTATTTGACTTTGAAACTACAGGATTTAATGCCGGTGGATTTGATTCAATTATTGAAATTGGTGCAGTTAAAATAAAAGATGGAGAAATATTAGAACATTATGATGAACTAATTAATCCAGGTAGACCATTACCAACTAAGATTACAGAATTAACTAACATTACAGACGAAATGTTAAAAGATAAAGATAATGAAGAAAATGCTATTAAGAGATTCATTGAATGGTTTGGGGATTGTCCAATGGTTGCCCATAATGCTAAATTCGATGTTTCATTCTTAGAGATGGCATATAAAAAATATAATTTAGGCACTTTTACTAATCCAGTAATAGATACATTAGAATTATCAAGAACAATGGATAATAATTATGCAAGACATAGTTTAAGTGCATTAGTTAAGAGATATGAAGTACCTTGGGATGAAGATGCTCATCATAGAGGAGATTATGATGCAGAAGGTACTGCATTAGTTTTCCATAAAATGTTAAAGAAATTATCTAATCGTAATATAGAAAAAATGTCAGATTTAGAAAAGATTGTTGATAAAACAGAAATACATAAATATGGTAGAGCACATCATATTAATATATTAGTTAAAAATAAAAAAGGACTAAAGAATCTATTTAAATTAGTTTCACTAGCAAATACAACATATCTATATAAAACACCAAGAGTACCAAGAAGTGTAATTACAGAACATAGAGATGGATTATTAATAGGTAGTGGTTGTTATGAAAGCGAAGTATTCCAACAAGCTAAATCTAAAAGTGATGATGAATTATCTAATATTATTAGATTCTATGATTATGTAGAAGTACAACCAATTGAGTGCTATAATCACTTAATTCAATCTAGTGATTTTGCATCAAACGCAGAAGTTGCTGCTAATATAGAAAAGATTGTTAGAGTAACAGAAGAAGCAGGAAAGATAATAGTAGCAACTGGAGACGTACATCATATAAGAAGAGATGACAAAATATATAGAGAGATTATAGTTAATCAAAAAGTTCCAGGTGGAGGAAGACATCCACTTGCTAGAAATGGTATAACTGAAATTCCATCTAATCACTTTAGAACAACAAATGAAATGTTAGATGACTTTAAATTCTTAGGCGAAGAAAAAGCTTATGAAATAGTAATTAAAAATACAAATAAAATTGCTGATATGTGTGAAATAGTAGAAGTTATTATTGATACTGGAGGAATACCATTCTCTCCAAGAGTTAAAGCTGATGATGGAGAAAGTTATCTAGACTGTCCAGTTGTAGTAACTGACTTAGTTTATACAAAAGCAAGAGACTGGTATGGAGAACCACTTCCATATATGATTGAAGAAAGAATCGCAACAGAATTGTATGGAGATATAGTATTTAAAATAATAAAAGAAAAACACGAAAGTGATAATTTATCAGAAGAAGAATTTAATAAAATAGTACATAAAGAAGTACATGAAGAAATATTAAAAGGTAAAGAAAATATTACTAATATGGTAAAAGAATATGTACTTAAAACTACAGAAGAAGAATTATCAGAAAAAGATTTAGAGAAAAAAGTTAAGAAGACTTTAGGAGGAGTTATAGGAGGAGGATTCGATCCAATCTACTTAATTTCTCAAAGACTTGTTAAACACTCTAATGATGAAGGATATTTAGTTGGATCCCGTGGATCTGTTGGATCAAGTTTCGTTGCAACTATGATGGGTATTACAGAAGTTAATCCACTTGCTGCTCACTATAGATGTCCTGAATGCAAATTGAGTATATTTGATGATGAAGATGGAAATCCCTTAGGAGCAAATTATTCATCAGGATTCGATTTACCAGATCATGAATGCCCAAATTGTCATATTCCTATGATTAAAGATGGTCAAGATATGCCATTCGCAACATTCTTAGGATTCAATGCCGATAAAGTACCAGATATCGATTTAAATTTCTCGGATTTAAATCAAGCAAGTGCGCATGCATATACTAAAGTATTATTTGGAGAAAATAATGTCTTTAGAGCAGGAACAATTGGTACTGTTGCTGATAAGACTGCATTTGGATTTGTAAAAGGATATTTTGAAGATCATAATATTGCAGATGTAAGAACAGCAGAAATTGAGCGTTTAGCAATAGGATGTACTGGTGTTAAAAGAACAACTGGACAACATCCAGGAGGAATAGTTGTTATTCCTGACTATATGGAAGTATCAGACTTTACACCATATCAATTCCCTGCAGAAGATGCAACAGCAGAGTGGAGAACAACACACTTTGATTACCACTCAATCGACCAGTGTCTATTAAAACTAGATATTCTAGGTCATAGTGACCCAACACAATTAAGATTAATTCAATTACAATCAGGAACAGATATATTAAAAGTTCCATTAGATGATAAAGCAACAATGTCTATATTTACATCTACAGAAGCTTTAGGTGTAACAAATGAACAAATAATGTGTAATACAGGAACTTTAGGAGTACCTGAATTTGGTACACCATTTACCATAAAATTAGTTGAAGATACTAAGCCAACTACATTTGCCGAACTTATTAAAATATCAGGTCTATCTCATGGTACTGATGTTTGGTTAGGAAATGCACAAGAATTAATTCAAAAAAATATAGTTCCATTTAAAGATACAATTGGCTGTCGTGATGATATTATGGTTTATTTAATGTATCACGGAGTAAAACCAATAAAAGCATTTAAGATAATGGAGTTTGTACGTAAAGGTAAAGCATCAAAAGATCCAGATACATGGAAAGAACATGTAGAAATAATGAAAGAAGCAAATATTCCAGATTGGTTTATTGGTTCATGTCAAAAGATTAAGTACATGTTCCCTAAAGCCCATGCCGCAGCATATGTAATCAGTGCCTTTAGAATTGCTTGGTATAAAGTACATATGCCAGTATACTTCTATGCATCATGGTTAACTACAAAAGCAACTGATATAGACTTAGACCCAATGGTAAAAGGATATAGTCAAATAAAAGCAAGAATAGAAGATATTCAAGCTAAAGGATATGAAGCATCTAATAAAGAAAATGGTCAACTAGAATCATTAAAAGTATCACTGGAAGCAAGTGCAAGAGGAATGAAATTCTTACCAGTTGACTTATATGAGTCAGAAGCAACAGTATGGAAAGTAAAAAATGATACAGAAATATATCCACCATTTAACGCAATAGATGGTTTAGGAGATACAGTTGCTAAAAATTTAGTTGAAGAAAGAGATAAAGGTAAATTTCTAAGTATAGAAGATGTTCAAAAAAGAGGAAAAGTATCAGGTACTTTAATAGATAAAATGAAAGAAATGAATATCCTAAAAGATTTACCAGACTCTAATCAATTGTCATTATTTTAATATGTAAACTTCATCGTAAAGATGGAGTTTTCTTATTATATATGGTATATTTTATATAGTAGTAAAACCATAAAAAGGTGATAATATGCAAAAATATTTTTTAGAATTAATAAAAGATAAAGAAGAATATTTAATGAAATATAAACTATCATCACAAACTGGTATATGAAAAAGTGCTGTTTGTTGTAAAAAAAGTAATGGTAGGTAATTTATTTCAATTTGTAGGTATTTCTACATATCATGTAATCTGAAAAATATAATGAATATACTGAATATTCTACAGAATGACCATTATATGAAATAACAGATGAGAATATAAAGACAGAAGCATATATTAGAAAATTATAATTAACTATTATACATATTGAAAAAAAAGGTAATTTAAATGATCTATTAAGTTTAAAACAAGAATTAGAAGAATTAATATTAATAATAAAAAGTAGTAATTTAAATGATACATTTAAAGATAGATATATTACTAGAATAGAAACTATTTGTCTAAAGAAAGTAAATAGATTAAAAGATAAATTTAATAGTCTTGATTCTAAAGAAAATGCTATATAAAGAAATGATGCTATGAAAATAATTATTAATGATGAATTAAAAGAAGAAATATATAATACAGATGATAATCTTGAAAAGAACGTTTTAGATATTATTTCAAGAGAATTACCTGGATTATATATAGGTAACATAAAATTTGATTACGATTCAAAACAAGTTTTATATATTGATAAAGATGCAGGTATTAATTTAGTTCTAGGACGTATATCTGATAAAGAAGAACCAATATTATTAACAATAACAGAAATAAGAAGTCTTATAAGGAATGGTAAATTAAAAATTAATGAAGAAGTTGTTAGTACTGAGGATATCGCAGAAGAAGTAAAGTCTGCTCATCATGAACCAAGCGATAAAGTATTGGAATTACATACTCACTTTGTAGAAGTATTAGATGGAGAAAAATTCTTTAGAATTTTAGTAGAAAATGATGAGTCATTTATAGATAAAGAAAATGAAGGAAAATATATAGTATCAGGAAAAAGTTATACAAGAGAAGAGTTAATAAAAGCACTAGAGTATCCATTAGAACATATTAGTGGAACAGAAAAAAAAGAAGGAACAGTTAAAACTTTAGCATTTAGTAAATTATCTCAAGCTATAGCTTTAAGAACTCAAATACTAAAAGGTGATGGTAGAGAAAAAAGTAGAAAAACGATTAGTGAAATAGAACATAATGATAAATTTATATTAGTATCTAGAATTAGAAAACTTTTTATCGCATCAATTGAAAAACTAGAAAGAGAAGGAGTTAACTACGTTGAATTAAGTTATTCTAGAACAGATATTGATGATATTTTTAATCCACCAGAAGAAGTACTTGAACCAAAGATGCCAGTAAAAGAAGAATGCGATAATTATGAAGAAGCACTTGAAAAATATAATCAAAAACTATCTATATATAATAGATATTTAGAAGAGTATGAAGATTATAAAAAATTTATGAATCAACTAAATGAAATAGAACAAAGAGGTAAAATAGAATATAAATTCTTAATAAGTACACAAAGAGACTCTTGGCATGATGAATCACTTCATGGTACATATATTATTCCAAAAAACTCTATTGGAATAATAAAAGAGTTTTTAAGTAAATGGAATAATATTAGTGATGAAGAAAAGGAAAAAATATTAGAAGAACTAAAAATAAATATTGATATAAAAGATTTTAAAGATAAGATTATATTTAGAATTACCTCATTAGAAAAACAAATGGGTACTAAAAGAGTAGACTCAATAATTAATAGAATTAATACAGAAATAAATTCTATAGAAGATATTATTAAATTTATAAAAAAAGGAAATACTGATAAAACTGATGGTATTATTCTTTATAATATACTCTTTGAAAATTTAGATTTTATAAGAACTATTAGTGATAAATATCCAGATAAATTTGATATGACAGGTATGGTCCCAACACCTAAACAAATGACAGTAGTTGGCTATGATATCATGGGATATGAAACTAGAATGACTAATGCAGAAAAATTTTTCTTAGAAGAAAAGATATTATCAATATTAAAAGGATACAATCCAGAAATAGATCCTAAAGCAGTTCATTCGGGTAAGAGAGTTATTAGAATACATGCTGGTGAAACAAGGGAAAGTTCAGGAAATGTATTAGAAATTTTAAGAATAATAAAAAAAATAAAAGATGACTCTAAATATAAAGATATATTTGATGATTTTGAATTTAGAATAGGACATGGTGTATTTATATTTGATGAAGAAAATAAAGCAGATGAAGTAGTTAAATTACTTGTTGAACTTGGAGTAATAGTTGAAGTAAATTTATCATCAAATTATGCCTTAGATAATGTAGATGAAATAACTGATGTTCCTATTAAAGTTTTTAGAAAAGGTAAAGTAAGATATGTAGTCTCAACTGATGGTGGAGGAGTCTATAAAACAACCATTATGCAAGAAGGATTACTTGAACATAGATATTTTAAAGATGATGAACCTAAAGAACCAAAGAAATTTGATTTTGGTGAATCTCCTGAAACTGAACCACCAGAAGATATTGAAGATCAAAAACTAAGTGAATTAATATATAATGATTCAGTAAAATTTGATGTGGAGGTTGTAAATGAATTTAAAGATTTAATATATATTTTCTATAAAGATTTTAGTATTGATAATATATTAAATTATAATGAAATAATAACTTTAATAAATAGAATTGATAAAGATATTTCTAATGGTAAATATGCTCAAGCTAAATTAAGAATTATTAGTTGTAAAGTACTAATGAATTATCCAGTAGATTCCAATGAATTAATTAAATCTATGGATAATAGGATTAAAAAAGCTAGATCAAGATTATCTAAGATAATAGATTCAGAAGAAATTCAAATAAATAAAGAATTACATAAAACTCTATTACTTATTAGTAAAATGAGTGATAAAGACTTCATAATACATTATGATACCATATTTGAAAAATATGATTTAAATAAATTATTAAAATTGATTAGTAATGGAAAAGCATTTAATAATAAAGAAAATTTACTTAAATTTAATAATGATATTCATGAAATATTTAGTCAAAGTATTAAAAATAAATTTGCTGATTATGATATAGAAGAATTAAAATTCGCAAGTAATATTCTTCTAATAAAAGATGAAGATGATAAGAGCAAACACATTGATTATATAATTGAATTAATAAAATTATTAAAAAAATCTAAAAGTAAAAATCCAAAGTCATTAGAAGATTATTTATCAAAGATTGATATAGAACAATTAAGAATTAATTTAGAGTCAGATTCAGTTGATAATATTAATGACTGGATTAAAAGAAATTTATTAAGTGAAAAGAATACTAATGAATTATCTTATATTTTATCTCGTTGTTATGAAATAAGTGTTAAATCTGGAAGTGATATAACTGTCGAAGAATTTATGAAAGGTGATGAACATGTTAGACAAATTAAGAGATAAAGAAAATGATAATAATCGTAAGTTAATTAATAAACTTATTGATTTAATAGAAAAATTTAATATAAAAGATATAAATGATCTATCAGAGCTAGAAGATTACTTTTTCATGGTAGATGATAAAAAAGTTGATAAATTAGACTATTGTATTAATCTGACTCTTATACACATATGACGCTGCCGACGATCTTACGCGTGTAGATCTCG
>CALYOH010000019.1 GCA_945228905.1 uncultured Caryophanales bacterium | reverse complement strand
CGAGATCTACACGCGTAAGATCGTCGGCAGCTGCAGATGTGTATAAGAGACAGCACCTATTCAGGAATAGGTCATCTAACCATGTTTCATATTTAAAACCATGTTCCTATAAATAAAACTACCTAGGCTGTTTGCGTATTGGGAATATACCATTTTCTATACCATTATAATAATTTATTTTTCTCATTAAGTCATCTATAGAAAAGCAAACATTTTCTTCATTTTTTAATTCATTATTTTCCCAACAAGCCGGAATGAAACAAATGCTACAATTGTGGGCGAATGCTTTATCTATTTCGTTATCTCCAATGTATATTATATCTTCTTCAGATAATTCTAATGCTTTGCATAAATAAGTCATGCTTTCTATGTTTGGTTTTGGGCTTTTTACTATATCAGATGTAACGACTAATTTAAAACAATCTAAGATATTATTTAATTCTTCATCTAATTCGTTAAATTCTTCAGCTGTTCTAGAAGTAATTACACATATAATATAACCACTATTATATAAATCTGTAATTATTTTTTCAATTCCTGAGAAACACTTCATTTTATATTTGTTAAATGTTATTTCCCATTCTTTATTAATCAAATTTATTTCTTTATCACTTAAATGTAAATGTTTAAAAAAATCATTGGTTGGTAATAAAGTTAATTTTTTCATTTCTTCTTCACTAACTTTTCTACTTGTAATATTTTCAATAGTTTCTTGTAAACTTAACAATTCTGGCATATAACTATCCACAATTGTTCTATCAGCATCAAAAACAATGCATTTTTTCATATTCTACCTTTTTCTAAAATTACGACACTTTTGCAATGCCTAGTATGCGATGAACGAATATTTGAAATATAAATAAATTTAATACTCTATTTTTTTCTTGCAGTTTCTAATTTTTCACCTAATTTTTCTTTATATTCAATATGGCTGTTAATAACGTTTGGATCGAAAATATCAGTTTCTGTTAATCTCATTAAATAGCTTAATTTATTAGCAGATATTTTAATTTTAAAATTATTTGGAAACAATTTTTGTAATGTTTCGTTAGCTGTAACACTTCTTGCTAAATGTTCTGAATATAGTTTCATAAATTCGTCCGCAAACGAATCGCGAAAATATTTATTTTTTTTTAATTCTAATATTTTAAAAGCTAAAATTTCACTTTGATTATCATCTAAATATAATACTTTTTCCATTTTTTACCTCCTTATTTATATATGAATCTATTTCCTTTCTAAAACAACAACGGGCTCCACATGGCTAGACCATGGTTTTTTGTGTAGTCATTTTTTAGATGTTCGTGGGTCTTTGCATAGTCAACGCACACAATCTGCCAACCTTGTCTATTGGTTTTTGCTATCTTAATTGCTTCTTCTAGTTGAATATGACCATAACCTTTTCCTTTATATTTAGTTATAATGCAATTATGCCCTATTTCAACATAGTCTGGTTTATGTCTTGTATCCCATGATATATGACCTATTGGTTCTCCATCTAAAACTGTAACAAAACAATATTTATCTGCTATATCTAAATGATCATAGAAATAGTCATCATATTCTTTCCATGAAGTATCCCATGTTTTTTTTTATATTCATCATTAAATGAATATGCATCTACTAATTGATTATATAATGTTCCTTTTGGAAACTCACTTGGCTTTTTGAAGTTTATCATTACTATCTCCTCTCAAGAATTGTGATACTTTCGCAATGATATGTTCTTGGAAACATATTAAATGGTTTAATATAATTTATATTATAAGTATCATTTAGTTCTTTTAAATCTCTTGTTAGCGTTACTGGATCACATGAAACATATATTATAGTCTTGCTCTTCATTTCCTTTAAAATTTCTCTTGTATGGGCATCTAAACCACTTCTAGGAGGGTCTACTATTATTAGATCTATATCTTTAAATTCATCTATCTTATTTTCTACTTTATTACATATAAAATTAATATTATTACAGCTATTTAATTCTTTATTCTTATTAGCATCTTCTATATTAGATTTATTATAATCTATACCTATTATTTCATTACAATACTCTGATACATATATTCCTATTGTACCTGTACCACAATAAAGATCTAATACTTTACTTGGTTTAATTTCTTTTACTATATCTAACACTTCATCATATAATTTCTTAGTAACAAATCTATTTACTTGGAAGAATGAATCTTTTGATACATAATATTTTTTATTACCTATTTCATTAATAATAGACTTATCTTTACTATATATTTTATTATTTATTATTAATACATTTACTTTAGATAGTAAGAGATCTTTATTATTAATTTCTCCTTTTATATCTACTAATACTTGTTTAGTATCATTACTTGTTTTTATTGTTACTTCCTCAATATTATTATTCTTTAATAGATTGATTATTTCATTTATTTTATCATTTACTAATAAGCATTTATCTATATTAACTATATCATTAGTTAGTTTTTTATATTGACCTATTATTTTACTATTACCGTGTAATACTATTTTATTTCTATAATCATATTCTTTATCGAATATTATGTCTTTTATAATTATATTTTTATTTATTATTTTATTTACTAAGTCTTTTACTTTATTATATTTAAATTCATTTTCTTTTTCATAAGATATATGACTTATATTACAACCACCACATTCATTTGAATATGGACATAGAGGTTTAATTCTATTAATAGATGATTCTAATATATTAATAGTATTTGCTTCTATAAATTTCTTTTTTTCTTTAGTTATTTCTATTTCTACTTCTTCATTTGGAAGAGCATTTTCTATAAAGCAAATCTTATCATTTATATATGATATTCCTCTACCAAAATTATCTAATTTTTCTATTTTAGTTATCATATTATCACCTATTCTTTATTAGTATCTGTATATTTATTAGTTATTTCGATATCTTTACCATTACTAGATAAAATTATAGTACTCAATTCATCTGTTCTATATACTTTAGTATTTAATTCATTTAATTTATCTAATACTACTTGTTTAGGATAACCATATTCATTATCTTTACCAACTGAAATTATAGCATATTTAGGTTTTGTTTTTAATAAAAATTGAGCAGATGATGCATATTGAGAACCATGATGTGCTACTTTTAATACATCTACTTCATTTAGAGAATCTAATATTTTCTTCTCTGTATCTGTAGTTGTATCTGCAGTAAATAAGTAATTTGTATCTTTATAATTCATTTCTAATACTATACTACTTGCATTTATATCTTCAGTATTATCATCTATATATAGTACTTTAAATAATAGATTATTTACTTTAAATGTATCATTAATATTTGGTATTTCTAGTTTTATATTTTCATTTTCTAATGCATTAAGCATATTAGTATATGATTTATAATCTGTCTTAATATTAGTAGTTAGAAAATGGTCTATTTTGAAGTTATAAATAATAAAATTTAATCCTCCTATATGATCTTCATGGGGATGTGTTCCAATTACATAATCAAATTTTTCTATACCTATAGATTTAAAGTATTTTACTAGCTTTTTTCCATCTATAGTATTTCCTCCATCTATTAATACATAATTTTTATTATTATCTATTAATATACAATCTGCTTGTCCTACATCCATAAAATATATTTTTAAATAATCTTCTTTATTTATTTCTATATTTTCTTTTATTGGTATTTCTTCTTTAATATCTATAGATTTACTATAATATAAGTATGAAGCAATAAATACTATTATTAATAAAAAGAAAATTATATTATACTTATTCTTCATAGTTATCTCCTTAATTATATTATACTATAAAAAAAGACTTAATAAGTCTTTATTATTGCGTCTTTTTTAGATTTTATTATATCTATTTTATTATCTATTATTTTTAATGCAGCACAATTAGATATACAATATACTTTTCTATTACCTTTATCATTTAATAGTGCTTTAGTTTTATCTGATAATTCTACATAATGAGGAGATATTACTATATCTGTAAAATTTAATCCTTTTATAAATTCATATTTATCCTTTTCTCCTCTTAATATATATGAATCAGAATATCCTTCTTTTGATAATAGTATTGCGCCTGCGGATATACCAGCAAATACTATATCTTTTTCTTTTACTTTATTTAATAATTTATCTATATGGTATTCTTTAATATCATTTAGTAATTTTATTGTGTCTCCTCCACCTATATAAATTATATCTGCATTATTTATTTTATTTTCTACTATATCTGGATTATTAATTATATTTGATTTTTTTAAATATACTGTTTCACATCCTAAAGCTTTATATATTTTTTTCATAGTATCATAATATGAATCAGAATGTGAACTAGCAAGACCAATAAATAAGAAGTTAGGATGAGTTTTATTAGTTAATTTAACTATTTCTTCATCTATTTCTTTTGTTTCATAGGTAGTATTTCCTCTTCCGTTTTCTCCTCCACCTATTAGAACATATTTAGCCATATATTAACTTTCATTTATATCTATAATAGAAAATAGTTCTTTATTATCATTTAATTCTTTTATATTTAGTAATACTCCTTCTCCTACAATAGTACTTCCTAAGTTAATTAGTTCATTTTTAATAGACTTCATTGTATTACCAGTAGCGTATATATCATCTACAATATATATTTTTTTACCTTTATAAGTATCATTTAATAATTTAGGTATTTCTAAATAATCTTTACCATATTCTTTTTCATAAGAGAATGTTACTTCTACTGATGTTGGAGGTAATTTACCTTTCTTTCTTATTGGGATTAATCCTATATTTAATCTATCTGCTAGTGCACTACCAAATAAGAATCCTCTTGCTTCAGGAGCAACTATATAATCTATTTCTTTATCTTTTATCTCATTATAAAATAGATTCATTATTTCTTTTAAATTATCTTTATCCATTATTAGTGGAGTTATATCTACAAATTCTACTCCTTCAGTTGGATAATTATTTTCTGTTCTAATATTTAAATTAGATTTCAAATTATTTTTTAAAACTTTCATAATATCACCAATTAAATTATATCATTTATATAATAAAAAGTGGAATTATTTATTATCCTTTTTTTTATTTTCATTATCTAAATGTTGTTTAATACTAGTTAATAGATCTGATATATATATTTTTTGTCCATTAAATGTTACATATTGATGAGAATCCATTCCTGGTAAAGCATAATTATATAAATAATCTTCTACTGTTAATTCTCCTATATCTTTTAGTTTGATTGTTCTTGATAAGTTTTCTTTACCTAAATAATCTAATCTTGTATTTAAATATGATTTATTAAATTTATCAGTAAGTTCTTTTACTTTACTTTGTAATTCTTGATATTTACTAATAAATCTTTCATTGCCTTTTAATAATGGATTTTGTACTTTATCTAGAGTATGATCTCTTAAATCTATAATAAAATCATATATTGGATTATTATTATCTATTTTATTTTTTCCATTTATAGTCATAAATTCATCGTAATTAGCATTTACATAATCAAGTATTCTTATTGCTTGATTAATACTATAATTTGTAGTGATTACTGCTTGTTGGGGACTTATATCTTTTGGATTATCATTAGAGACTGCTAGTAATCTATTATAAGTATGACTTCTATATATATTTCTTAAACTATATAAAATATCTTTTTTAGTATCATTATCCATTCTTTTTAAGTTAATAGTATATAATTCATTATTCTTAATTCCATAATTTATAAAATTATCATACATTTCATTATCTGGACTATATTTAGTTCTTCTTTGTATTAAGAATTCTAATAAACTTTTTCTATTTCCGTTTGCATCATAATATTCTTGTAGTACAGGATATTTATTTCTTTCTTCTTTATGTTTTGTCATTATTTTATCAAAGTTTTTAACAACAAATTCATCTACAGGGACTCTTTTATTATCACTATCAATCATATAAGCATAATAATTTCTTTTATCATAATTATCTACTCTATTTTGTCTTACGCTTTCATATAAACCTTTTCTTTTTCTCATATAGAAGAATAATCCGGCATTATAGTGTCCAAGTTTTTCTGCATCTAATTCTATAGATGAGTATCTATAATTACGTAGATATGACAGATTCTTTTCAGGAGTATATTTATTGAATAATCCAAATTGAACAGTTTCGAAGGCTTTTTTATTTGATTCTTTTTTAGAATCATATACTTGTATTGCATGTCTTGTTTCATGACATATTGTTTCTGTAAATAAAGCTATGCTTTGTGCCATTTTACCTTTAGTATTTAAAAATATCATTTTACCACAATGGAATCCATATGTTCTCTCTTCCATTTCTCCTGAAAATGCTGGTATAAATAGATTCCTACTATTATCAAATAGAGTTATATATTGTGAATAGAAGTTTATTTCCATTTGAGATAGATTTCTTATTCCAATATCTATTTCATTTCCTTTATTATCTTTTTCAATACATCTATCTATTATTCTATCTATTTCATCACTTACAATACTCTCAAACTTAGGATTTCTAATATTATGAATTAATAATGCATAATATCTATTTTTTTCATCTTCTGATAAGCTATTATTTTGAGATTTTCTTATTAATGTATTTATATCATCAGTTGAAAAATACTTTTGTCTTACTTCTTTTATTTTTTTTACAAATTCTTTATCTCCAAATAATAAGTCTAGGTTTTTATTTCTTATTAATGGACTAATTACAAATAAATATGGATATTTAATAAAATCTTCATAGTACTTTTCTAATAATTCATATGCTGCTTTTCTATCTGATTTTTCTATTATCTTTTTTACTAAATAATGTTGTAGAACATAATATATACGTATATCATCTATTGTTTTGCTTGTTGCTGATGGTAAACTTTTTCTTTTATTTAGTATATCTATTAATTTTGTTTCATTTATTGAATCTATATATTCTTGACTGTACATATTATTTCTCCTTATTATATTCTCTTTTTATCCATTCCATTATTAATGAAACTAAATAATTTATTTCTCTATCTTCTAATTTTCTTCCTTTTGGTATATGATGCCATTTCTCTAAACAACCTCTGCAGCAACAGCCACAGGCGTGTTGTGCTATAAATGTAGGATGTCCTTTCATTGGAGTTTGTTTACCATCATTTTTAGGATAATCAGAAGATATATTCTTTATAATTAAATCTTTTGTATGTTCTTCTATCTTATCTAAACCTTTTTCATCTATATATTCAATCATGTATTTTCTTAAATGAAAACTACTTCTAAATTTTGATTTAGATAGATTATTTAATTTATTATTGATATATTCTATTTGTCTATTATTTAGTATCATAATACTATTATACACAAAAAAGAAGCATTATGCTTCCTTTTTTATATTTTTAATTGATGTTTTAATTTTATTTATTGTTACTTGTTGAAATGCATCTATAAATACACTTATTAGTTCTAATATTATTTTTCTATTTTCATTACTAATATCTTTAGTTTCTCTTAGTACTTTTAATACATTCTTATAATTTTCTTTTAAATCTACTATAGTTTTTACTTTAGATTGTTCTAATACTTTATCTAAGTTATCTACAAGGTCTTTTCTTTCTATTTTTGAATATTTCTTTAAGAATTTAAATATATTCTTTCTTACTTCACTTGAGTATGCATTTAAATTAGATTGTTCAAATTCTCCCTCTGGAGTTATCTCCCAAGTAAGTATACTATGTGAATATGGACTTCTTGCAGTACTTTTAATTATATAGTCATTATAGTTATTTAATAGTATTCCAACTATAGAACTATTTGGAATAACATGGATATATTTACTTATAGATTTTTGATATTTTTTTGAATTAAATTGTTTATCTAGTAATCCTGGACCATCAAAACTATATATTTTTTTTATTTTACTTCTTATTAAGAAATTTGAATATGCTCCTGCGACTTGAGCAAGGTTTCCTCCTTTAGAGTGACCTCCTAAATATAATATAACATTTTTAAAACTATAATTTTTATTTAAATAATCTAATGCATGCATATGAGATATTGTTGGGAATGAATGTGATAAATTAAAGTTCTCAATCCATCCTGAAAAGCTTTCGTCTGTTCCTTCAAATGATACAAATATATTTCTTTTCATAAACTCTATAGAGATTGCGCAAAATTGAATATTATCATCTGCTTGGTATATATATTTTGATAATAAACAGTTTTTATATCTATTTTTATGCATCATTCTATATAGTACTTCTGATGCTTCTCTTACTGCAATTATATCTTTAGCAAGTTTTTTCTTTCTTTTTATTTGATGTTCTTTAGCAGCATCTTCTAATCTTACTTTCTTTTTATCTACTACTTTATGAAAATTACAATAACTTAAGTAAGAAAAAATAGAAGCATCTACTAAATTAAATGGTAATGTTTCAAATGAATAATCTCCATATTTATCTATATAATCAAATATCTTCATAAAATCACCTGCCTGTTATTTTATCATTTTTATTAAAATATTTCAATTTTATTATACGTATTGCATCTTTACTAAATCTTATGAAGAATCTTATAAATGAATATATTGGTCCATAATATAAATCTTTAGATACATCTTCTAATTTAGTAAAATACGTATTACTTAAGATATATCTTTGTCTTATATTTAAACATTTTAAAATGTTTATATCTTTAAATTCTAGTTTCTTTTTACCATTATAGTCTACATAAGTACAATTAAATAATTTACAAGCTACATTCTTTGTAGTACAGCCTTTATTTGATTGATACTTACAGTATCTACAACAACCATTTATATAATTTAAATTCTTTTTTCTATGACATTCACATTTATTATTTTTAAATTTACATAATGGACTATCTTTATAATAGTTATCTATGTAATTACAACCATTTTCTATTATAAATTCTATTCTTTTTAATCTGTTTTTTATACTTATTGCTTCTCCTTGAAGTAAGATATCTTTATCTTTTGTATCTATATCATATTTTATATGGATATATTTTAATATAAATAAAAATCTTTTAAAATTACTTTCTTTTATTTTCATATTATTGCAAAAAGAGAAGATTATTTATTATTTCTCTTCTCCTCTTCTTCTTTCTCTAGTTTTTTATAGTCTACTTTTCCATATAGTGTTTTAGGGAGTTCTTCTACAAAGTCATAATATTTAGGCAATGAATAAACTGATAAGTCTTCTTTACATATATCAATTATTTCTTTTTTAATCTTTGCAGTAGGAGTTGTTCCATCTTTTAATACTATAAATGCTTTAGGTACTTGCATTTTATATTGATGAGGAAGTCCTATTACACAACATTTTTTTACTAATGGATGTTTTTCTATAGTCTTTTCTATTTGGGCTGGATATACATTAAATCCTGATACAATTAACATTCTCTTAAGTCTTTGAGTATAATATACTATTCCATTTGGAGCAATATATCCTAAATCTCCTGTATGTAACCATTTTTTACCATCTTTATGGGTTCTTATCATATTATCAGTTTCTTCTTTATTATTAAGATATCCCATCATTATAGTTGGACCATTAACACAAATTTCTCCTTCTTCTCCGAATTCTTTTTCTTCTAGAGTTTCTGGATCTACTATTCTATATTCATTTCCAACCATAGGTATTCCTATACTTCCTGGTTCATTTGTACCTGGGAATGTATATGCAGTTGCGGCAACTGATTCAGTCATACCATAACCTTTTAATATATTTATATGAGCTCCGTGTTTATGTAAGAATTCATTTATCTTAGTTTCAGCCTGTACACTTAGATAGTCTCCTCCAGATACTATATATTTTAATTGAGACATATCTACATTATCAAACTTCTTATTAGACATCATACCTTCCCATAGGGTTGGTACTCCTAAGATTACGTGTGGTCTATCATTTTTCCATATCTTATAAAATCTATTAGCGTCATATTCTGGCATAAGTATTGTTTCTACTTTTAAACATAATGGTGTATGTACACATACTCCTAAACCAAATCCATGGAATATTGGTAAGATTGTTACTATTTTATCTTTTGGTCTTACATCAATTACGTTAACTGCGGATTGTTGAGCTAAAGCATTAAAACTATAATTTGATATCATTATACCTTTTGGAGTTCCTGTAGTTCCACCACTATGAAGTATAACTGCTAAATCATCTTTCTTCATACTAGTTTGGAATTTTTCTCTATTTATAACTCCTTTAGCTAAGAATTCTTTCCAACCTATATATTTAGTATCTCCAAATTTTGGTCTTTTCATGGTTAATTCTCTTGTTACTGTATAACCAACTGTTAATCCCAAAGGCATAGATTCTTTTGGACTTACTAGTATTACTCTATATACTAATGTTTTTGGTATTATTTCTTTAAATTTATCATAATCAAAATCTACTAATAATAATATTCTTGATTTAGAATCAGTTAAGTAATGTAATAATTGTTCTGGGCTAGATAATGGATGTACCATATCAGCAACTGCACCTATTTTATTACATGCATAAAACATATAAATTGCTTCTGGCATATTAGGACTACATATTGTTACTATGTCTCCTTCTCTTACTCCATATTCTCTTAATGATCTAGCACAATTATCAATATTATGAAATACTTCATTATAACTAAATCTATTTCCAAAATAATTTAAAGCGATGTAGTCTTTGTCATCTCCAACTTCATCAATCATATAATTATATATTGTTTTATTTGTAAATTTAATACTTCTTTCTTCTCTTGAATAATACTCTAACCATGGAGCATTCTTATTCTTCTTTTTAAATAATTTAGTAAATAAATCTAATATTGGTGTCATAATTTACCTCCTATACTCTTATATTCTACTATTATCTTTCATAAAATTCAATTCATTAATAAAGAAGTAGTTTTCTACTTCCTTATCTTCTTTAATAATTCTTGGTATTCTTCTGAATTATATCCATAGAAGACTATTCTTGTAACTATCATTTTACTTAAGTCCTCATTTAATACATAATTATATCTTGTACTTAATAAGTCTTTATAATTATCATAATTTATATTTTTAGAACAATCACAAGGATAAGGCATAAATTTATGTACTGAGTTATTTACTCCATTTACAAAGTTTGGATTATATCCTACTACTACATATTTTCTTCCTGTATTTGTCTCTACAACAGAACCGATTGGTAATAATACATTAATCATTAGTATATTCCTCCTTCTATTATAGAATCTATATTATTTAAGAATGAATATCTTTGATTATCACTATATCCTTGGAATAATACTCCATATATATCACTATGTAGTATATATTGTTTATTATTGCCCATAGGGTATTCTGTTACTACATAGTCCATTTCATAATATGTTTTAGGATTATTATCTATTCTTTCATTATATACTTCTGAATTAATTATATCTTCTGAATCATATTTTATTGGTTCTGAATTTCTAGCATAACTATTAATAATATATTTTTTTCCATCATTTAATTCAACTATACTACCAATAGGTAATAAAGTACTAATATCTAAATTGCTTCGTACTATTTCTATATTTCTACTAAATAATCCCATATTTATCCTCCATTAACATCTGTTTTATATAGATTTTTTTCTGTAAATTCTATAAATGAATTCTTATCATTATTAGTAATATTTAATATATTACTATTATTTAAATTATATAAAATAGTATAACTTCTATTATTTATCTTTTTAATATATCCTTGTAGTCTATTTGTATTAGATTCATTAATAGTATTTACTTTTTCTTCTTTATAATCAAATTCTTCTATAGTATTTGTTTTTAATATTACTTTAATAGTATCTAGACTATATTCATTTAATGATTCTCTAATTAATAGTGTATTACTATAATCTTTGGATACTAAGTTTATTTCATTAGATGACCAATTATCTGCGATAGACCATTTAGTTATATAATAATTAGTGCTTAAATCTAATATATTATTTTTATCTATTTCATAGATTGAATCTTCACTCGATAATTCTATAAAACTAGTAATTGAATTATTATATGAAGTAGTATATAGTTCACTACTATTTTCTTTTGTTATTTTTAGATTGTTTATTACAATATCAATAAGTTTATTTTGTAATTCTTTATTTCCTTTTAAATTTCCATCTCCTATTTTAACCATGAACGTACCATTAGTTAGTTTATAATAACCAAACATTGTAAGATCTTCTTCATCAAAATAGAATGTCCAATCATCTTTTTCTATAATAGAATCTTCTTTATATGTTGGGATTGTTTCTTTACTATAACTAAAGTTTAATTTAATTATATAGTATTTAGAATTTATTATATAAAAATCTATTTCTTTTAGTTTATTTAGATTTGTTGTTAAAAGGTCTTTGTTTTTATTTACTTCTATTTTATATATTTCATTTTGATCAAATAATTCATATAAATTATATGTTTGTGTATTTAATTTTAATTTTGTACTTTCTGATGTTCCTGATTTTGAATATAATCTAGAAAGTACATTGACTTTATTATTTTCTGTTAAATCATTATATGAAACATAGTTATATTCTTTTTCTACTATTTCTTTATTATCATTATTATATACTTTTAATATTCCTTGATTAATTAATATTAATGGAACTACTATTAAAAGTATGCCTATAAATATTAAGAAATAAGCAAATTTACGCATAACAATCCCTCTATTCTATACTTAATAATAGTATAACATAAATAATAAAAAAATGACTATTAAATAGTCATTTATTTTATAATGTATTTCTTTTTATTATATTTCTATTAGTTCATAATCTGTTGTTCCTAAACCTAAAGATTCAGCATATTCAGTAATATGTCTTCCTTTTCTTGAATCGATTCTTTCTTCAATATCTTTAGTTCCATCTTCATGAGTTGCCCAAATAGCATCAATAAATGCTTGATCGTTTGCAACTGGATCAGTTGATGCAAATATACCAATATCACCAATTACTGGATCTCCTTGATGTGCATCGCAATCACAATCAAGTGATATTGCATTTGCTACTGTAATATATGCTGTTTGTTTATTATTTTCTTTTAAATAATCTGCTACTGCAGTTGCAGCTTCTGCCATAGATTCAATAAAATCTTCTTGTTCATAGTCTACTTGCCAGCATTTTACTGGATCTTCTGTTTGACCACAGCTATGAATATAAGCTTTTCCATTACGTGAAGCAATACCAATTGATTGATTCTTTAAGTTTGCTCCAAAGCCTCCCATAGCGTGTCCTTTACCATGAGCTAAGTTTAGAATACTATCATAGTTTTTAAAGTTCTCTCCTACAATATCATATTCTAGATGTTTTCCTTTATTAAATGGTATTTTAAATTCTCCATCTCCATCCATAATATCTACATAGGCAAACTTTGTAAATCCATGTTCTTCTGCTGTTTTTAAATGTTCTTCTTTATCATTTCTACTTCCTGGATATGCAGTATTACATTCAATAATAGTACCATTTAATTTTTTAACTAATGGTTCAATTAATTCTTGTTTTAAATATCCTTTAGATCCTCTTTCTCCAGTAGATACTTTTACTCCTACATTTCCTGTTAGTTTTACTCCAAGTTTATCATAGATTTCTACTAATTTTTCTGGAGTTATTTCTTTAGTAAAATATACCTTGGCTTTTTCCATATTTTTTTATTTTATATCAGTAATTGATATTACTTCTCCTTCCTTTGAATAATTTATTTTTATTACATCACCATTATTTATAAATGGTAATTTATTCTTATTTACTTTTATTGATACTTTATATTTTTGACCATCATTATCATTAAAATAATAGTATGTGTTTCCTTCAATAATAACTTCTTTTAAATTATTTATTGTTACTTCTTTTTCATTTTCTCCTATTACTTCTTCTCCTATTTCATTTAAATAGTTCTCTGCAGCTTTTTTAATACCTTCACTACTATCAGTTACTACTACTTTTTGATAGTCAACTACATCTACAAATGCATACATTTTAACTAGATTAGCATTATCTTTTAAACTAATTAAGTATGTTGGTCTTCCATTTAAATTGATTAATAATGGGAATGTAGAAGTATAATTCATTTGTTGTACTTGTCCTTTAGCTGATTCCATTGCAGAATACTCTTCTGCTCCTGATACACTATAGAACTTAGTTTCTTTAGTTCTCATATTAGTTAGAATAAATCCTATATTAGATTCATCACTTATTACTGAAGTAATTCCAGTGTACAAATAAATATCATCATCCATTGCTAGATAATTATATCCTCTAGTAGTTTTAACTACTCCTTTTTGACTAATTAAAGAGTTAATAAATCCATTTTTATATTTACCCCAGTCATTTACTTGTTCTAATACTAAATCTGCTTCATATACGTGATCTACCCATTCTGGTACATCTTTTACTTTATAATATTTACTCTTACCATTTACTGGATTTAAAATAACTACCCCAGTAACTTCTCTTCTTAAACCAACTCCTACATATTTAACTACACTTGCAATATAGTATGGTTGTCCTTCATTATCTATTTCAAAGTTTACTGAATCAAAATTATATGTTGGATAAGATAATTGTAATTTACGATATAGGTTTTCATTAAATAAACCACTTTCTACATATTTCATTCCTTTATCTAATTTAACTAATTTAGCTTTACCATTAGTAGAATTTACAATTATATATCCTTTTACTCCATTCTTTCTATTAGTAAACCATTTAATTACTCCATTATATTCTAATGGTGTAACTCTAACTATTTCATCATTATAATTTATTTGTGTATAATCATTACTTACATCAAATTGTGATACTAAATCACTCATTTGACCCATTACTCTATCTCCTAACTTTTCAGATGAATCTCTATCTAGTAATGGCATCTTATTAAAATCTGCCTCTTTAATTTCTGTATTAAAGTCAGCATTATCATTTACACTAATTCTTTTATAATATGCTTTTGATTGAAATACTGGTGAGAAAATAAGGTTAACTACAATTATAATTAAAATTATTATTGGTACAAATCCTAAATACTTTATGTAATTAAATTTATTTGAAATTATCTTCTTTCTATTAAGTAGTTCTTCTAATGTTAATCCTACATTAAATATAGAATAACAAACATAAAATACTATTACTAATACTAGTATAAAGAACCAAAATTCAAAATTATGAATATTGATTGCTGGATAGAACATATAATAATATAATCCTCCAACTACTAGTGTAATTAATAGTGAAATTAAAAATCCTGTTATTGTTTTATTTTTTCTTTTACTCATACAATCACTCCTTATTTATATTATATAAAATTTTTATATAGTTTGTAAATTTGTTTTTTATACTATTTTATGATATAATATGCGCGTATTTAAGGGGTGTTTGTTATGAGTAGTGATTTTATAAATGCTATGCCTGTTATTACAAATAATGATGGTTCTGGAATGATATTTCATTCTTATGATAAAGTATATCCTTATACTACTGAAGTTATATCAGGATATCTTCCTAACTGTACTGGAGCAGATGTATTAACTGTTGCTGGTTCAGGAGATCATTATTTAAATGCTATATTAATGGGTGCTAAAAATATAGATGTATTTGATATTAATAAATTAGCTATTTTATATTTAAAACTTAAAAGAGCAGCAGTTCTTGCTTTAACAAAAGATGAATATTATGATTTCTTAACTAAAGATGCTAAAAAATATTTTAATGAAGTTTCTAAATATTTAGATAGTGATTCTATAAGTTTTTGGAATGATTATATTAAATATTTTATTAATGGAACTGGTATTCAAGGTACTCCTATGTTTTATCCAAGAAGTCATGGCAGTGATTATTTAGTAATGAATAATTATATGCAAAAAGGTCAATATGATGTTTTAAGAGATAAATTACATTCTTCTACCTTAGGAGATTTGTTTCATACAGATATTGAAAAACTATATATATCTAAACATTATGATAAGATATTTTTATCTAATATTATTTCATATAAACCATTAACTTTAGAGTTTGCTGATACTATAGACAGATTAATAGAGAATAATTTAAATGATAATGGTGAATTATATTATGGATACTTTTATCATTCTCATCCTGAACATATAGATTTTTATTTAGATAGTTTTCCATCATCTCAAATAATTGAATGTGATAGTACAATGTATAAAGATGGAAAAGATACAGTTCTTGTATATAAAAAAAGAAGTCATTAGACTTCTTTTTATTCTATAACTGTACTTCTTATAATATCTTCTATTACTTCATCAGTAAAATAATCTAAGTTATATACTCTTAATACATATAATTTATCTTTATCTATTAAACTTATTTGTTTCATATCATCATCTACAAAGATATAACCTTCTCTATCTCCTTCAATATAATATATCTTATCTAAGTTAGGTAAATTATATTCAATAAAGTTATAGAAATATTCTTCTTTAATCTTAGTAGTTGGAGTAAAGATATTATATTTATGTTTTTCTCTTGTTCTTATATATTTAATTAAATCTACATCATTCTTAATATCATGTTTTTCTAAGAATTTATTTCTACTTGTTTTAGATATATAAATTGGGAAATGATTTAATTCTACATAGATACTATCATCATCATAATTATTTATTTCATCTATTCTAGTTGGGAATATTCCTATCATTAAAGCAGTATTCTTTTCCATATTTGAATTAACATAGTATTTATAATTATAGTCTGAATCTTCAATTTCGAAATCTTCTACATAATTTTTTACTTTAAAGTTTTTATATTCTAAGTAATTAGTATCTTTAATTTCTTCTTTAGTATATTTAGTAGTTGTAATTACATCACCTATACCATATGTCTTATTAGTTATATCATTATTCATATAATTATCTGTAATATAATATATTCCAAATTTAAATAATATAAATAATATTATATAAAAGCATACTAATTTTAAAATTAAATTCCAGTTTATTTTCCTCATGATATCACCATATTCATTATATTAAAAATAAAAAGAAGTTGCAAGAACTTCTATTTAGATAAAATATATAATTGTAAACAAAGCTACTGCAAATAAATATATTGAGTAAGCCCATAGTTTACCACCTACAAGTAATTTAGATAACCATTTATAAGATATATATGTTGTGATACATGCAAATACCATTCCTATTAGATAATATATTAATAAACTTATATCTATACCTATAGTAATTACATCTCCTATACCTAAAATCATTGTACCTACACTAACTGGTAAATATAACATAAATGTATATTTAAGAGATGTTTCTTTTTTAAGTCCACATAATAGACATGCTACTAAAACAACTCCACATCTAGATATTCCTGGTACTATTGATACTGCTTGACATAGACCTATTAATATAGCATCCATATATGTTATTTCATCATCATCTTTTTTGCCATCTTCATTCATTACAAGTATTAATGCAAGAGCTGTTACTATAAAACCAAATCCTACAATAAATACATTTTTACTTAATAAATCAGATAAGCTTTGATTAAATATTAAACCTATTACACCAACTGGAATAGTACTTATAATCATTAATAGTAAATATTTAAATTTCTTCTTATCTTTTTCTCTTCTGTATCTTATATATTTTAATGAACCTTTAATAATATCAAAAATATCTTTTCTTAATATTATTAATATTGCTATAAAAGATGCAAAGTTAAGAAATATTTCTAAATTAAGATCACTAAATAATGATGTATTAAATAATGCTTTACATACATATATATGTCCACTACTTGATATTGGTAATGGTTCTGTTATTCCTTGAAGTATACCTAAAAATATATATTTAATGATGTCCATCTTACCACTCCTATTCTATTATATTATAACATAATCTACATTAATATAAAGAATAAACCTATTAATATCAATGATATTATGTCAAATGATATAAGTATTTTATTCTTAGTTGTTTTACCAACTATATCACTAATAATAAATGATATATTACTTGAAAACATTAAATAATATAAATAATTATTTCCTATAATATTTAATGTTACTAAGTTAATTATTAATAATATTATTATTTCAAATACATATTTTATTTCTAATTGTTTATTAATGGAATTAATTATTACTAGTAGTATTCCAAGTACTATTACAAAACTAAATAATATCCATTTAAATGGATTATTTAATTGTAATAGTATAAATATACTTACTAGTACTAAACTAAGGTCTTTAAATGATTCTGATAGTCTTCTAAGTGCTTCATTATTGTCTTTTCCTATATATATACTTTTTAATATGAAATATACAAAGATAATAGAAAATAATATTATTAAGAATATTATATTATTATGTTTTAATGCTTGAAATATAATTATTAGTGTTAATAATACTATTGTTGTTATAGAATTTAATATAGATATTATTCTATTATAAATACTTTTCATTTTAATCACCTATTTCTTTTAATAACAATTGTAGTGCTCTGCCTCTATGAGATACACTGTTCTTTTCTTCTTCTGTTGCTTCTCCAAAAGTTTTATTTATATCATTTGATAAGAATATTGGGTCATATCCAAAGTCTAAATTACCTTTTTCTTCATCTATAATAGTACCATCTGTTTTACCAATAAATTCTTTATATGTACCATCTGGGTGATATAGAATAATACAACAAATAAAACTTGCTTTTTTATCTTTTCCTTTTAATTCTTTTCTTAGTTTATCTCTATTTGCTTGATCATTATGATTACCTGCATATCTTGCACTATATATTCCAGGAGCGCCATCTAATGCATCACAACTTAATCCTGAATCATCTGCGATTACATCAATATTTTTATTCTTGCTTTTTAAATATTCACTTATAGTCTTTGCTTTAATAATTGCATTTTCACTAAATGAATCTCCATCTTCTATAATATCATCAGTATAACCAATATCTTCCATTGATAAAATTTTATATCCTTTTAATATTTCATTTACTTCTTTTATTTTATGTTTATTATTACTTGCTAAAACTATCTCTTTCATATTTCTCCTCCGTTTTATACTATAATATAAATTCCTTATTATTACAAACAAAAACACATACAATTAGTGTGTGTTTGTTATTTCTTTATTGCTTTTAATATATTATTTAAAATACCTTTAGTTTGAATTAGACTATAAAGTGATTTATCATCTGCTACACATTTAATTGCAGTAGATAATATTTCATTTGTTTCTCCTGGAAGTAACATGTATTTACTATGAGGATATGTATAGTCTATAAAAAATATAGGTATTTGCATTTGATAATTTAGTGTAACCACTTCTGTATTATAATCTGCAAGTGGCATTGTTTTCTTTAATCCATATAAAGATGTTATAAATAATGAATGTTTATTTATACATATTTCATCTAAATAGCCAATTATTATATCTAGTCTTTGTAATTGTTCTTTTAAATGATTTATTGTTTTACTTGTATCCATATGATAGTCAAATATTATTACGTCATATGGTGAATTATCTATTAATCCTTGTACTATTTGTTTATTAAACATATTATTATCTTGTTTCATAAATATAATATTTGGATTATTTACTGGATTTAGTCCATTTGCATAGAAGTTTACTTGTTGAATATTTTGTTCATCACATATTAGTAATACCTTTTTATTTACTCTTGCTAGTACATTAGCTAAACTATTTTCATAATTAATATTATTACTAAAATATGGGATATTATAGTTTGTATATAATTGTATTAATGAGAATACATTTAATTCTGCTTCTTCTTTAAATACTTCTTTGGCATTTTCCATAATAGCAGATATTAAATTATCATAGTTTTCTCTTCTTGTATTAAAGAATAATATTGTATCTCTATTTGTAATAGTACAATCATTTGTAGTAGTAAAGCCTTCTACGTTACATGGAATAATATTTGCTTCTTCAAGCATTTTTATTTTCTTTTCTGTCTCTGCCCATCTTTCACAAGAACAATAGAATAACATTTTCTTTAAATATTGGAACTTTTCTTTTTCTGAAGTATCTCCAATATAATTCTTACCCATTATAAATCCTACTGTAATATGTTGATTTAAATGGAATTTTATATAGTTAATTATTGATATTAGTTTTGGATATTCTGATAAATCTAGTTGTGGTAATAATAAGTGCATGTATATGCGTTCATCTTTTTCTAGATTTAACTTATTAACAAATCCATTGATTTGTTCTACAACTTTTTCATTTCTTGGTTCAACAAAGATATGAGTTTTAGTAGTAGGAATATTTACCTTATCTTGAAAGCTTATAAAAGTTTGATTAGTTGAAAGAGACTCTCCTAATATTCCTGTTCTTATATATTCTAATTCCATTTGATAAGGATCTCCTAAAAAGAATTGTTGGTATGCTCCTTTTGGTTCTAATGAATTAGTTATTGCCGTTGTAAAATAAGCTGTTTGTTTTAATGTAGATAAATGTGGCATACATTCATCTATTGATATACTATAACTTCCAGGCCTTTCTATTCCTAAACCATTAAGTAAAAATATTACACTCTTCTTCATATTATCACCTACTATAATATTATAACAAATTTAGTTTATAAGTATTAAAAAAACGTAAAATAATATTTATTTTACGTTAATCTTTTAATCTTGGAGTTAATATTTCATATCCATCTTCTGTAATTAGTATAGTATGTTCATAATGAGCAGCATCACTATGATCTAGTGTTTTAACTGTCCAATCATCTTCTAATACATATATATCTCTATGACCAAATGTAAGCATTGGTTCAATACATATACACATTCCTGGTTTTAATTTTGGTCCAGTTCCTGGATATCCGAAGTTAGGTACTTCAGGATCTTCATGCATTTCTCTACCTATACCATGTCCACATAGTTCTCTAACTACTCCTAGATTATGTTTTTCTGCATATGTTTGTACGGCATAAGAAATATCTCCTATTCTATTTCCTGATACTGCTAGTTTAACTCCTTCATATAGAGCTTTTTCAGTATGTTCCATTAGATATTTCTTATTATCATCTATTTCTCCAACTGCATATGTCCATGCAGCATCTCCTTGATAACCTTGATATCCTATAACAACATCTATTGTAATAATATCTCCATTTTTTAATTTATAATCATTTGGAATACCGTGAACTACTGTATCATTAACGCTTGTACATAGAGTTGCTGGATAACCTTCAAATCCTTTACAAGTTGGAACTGCATTTTTTGATAAGATAAAGTCTTCACATAATTTATCTAATTCTTTAGTAGTTATTCCTTCTTTAATATAAGGTTTAATAAATTTATGCATTTCTGATACAAGCATTCCTGCTTTTCTCATTAATTCTATTTCTCTTTCACTTTTAATTGTTATCATAAAGTCACCACCCTAATTATATATTATTTATTCTATTCCATCAATTAAATATTTCATTATAGTTGTCTTTCTAATGTCAGAATTTGTATTCTTAGATGCTTTATCTAATGCTTTAATATCTCCAATTATATATAATCTTTTCTTAGCTCTAGTTACTGCAGTATAAATTAATTTTTGATATAGCATTTTATTATATCCTTTTACTACTGGTATTATTACAGTATCAAATTCTGATCCTTGAGATTTATGTATACTTATAGCATAAGCTAATCTAAAGTTAATAAAATTAGCTGGAGTATATTTAACAATATTAGAATCAAAATCTATATATATTTCTTTTTTAGGAGATAAATTAATTTTACTTATTAATCCAATATCTCCATTATATACATTATCATCTGGCATATTAGTTAGTTGAATTACTTTATCATTTTCTCTAAATGTTACTTCTCCTATAGTATTATCTTTTTTAGTTTTATCTTTAGGATTATATATACTTTGTACTTTTTTATTTATTTCATCTATTCCATTTAATCCTTTATACATAGGAGCAAGTATTTGAAAATTTTTATAATTTAAATCTATATATGTAGTTGCAATTTCAGAAATATTATTAATTACTTCGTCATCACTACACTCTATAAATGTTAAATCTTCATCTATATTAAATATATCTTTATTTATTTTTTTATTTCTAATATCATAAGCTAAACTAATAATATTTGAGTCTTTTCCTTGTCTATATAATTCTTTTAATTCTACTACTTCTAAGTTTTTAGATTCTATTAAGTCATGTAATACTTGTCCTGGACCAACTGAAGGTAACTGATGATCATCTCCTATCATTACAATCTTACAATTACTAGATAGTCCTTTAATTAATGCATCTAATAAATATGTATCTATCATGCTTGATTCATCTATTATTACAAATTCTACTTTACTTTTATTATATTCATTTACTTGGAATTTATTATTTTCTTTATACCATTTTAAGAACCTATGAATAGTACTTGCATTAAATAGAGTTGCTTCTGAAATACGTTTTGCTGCTCTACCTGTAGGAGCAAGTAAGGCTATTTTTTTAGTTAGATTTTCATATGATAATTTATTCATCATTCTGTATAATTCAACTATTGCTTTCATAATAGTCGTTTTACCTGTACCTGGGCCACCAGTTATTATTAGGAAGTCTCTTTTATATGATTTTTTTATTGCTTCTAATTGGTCATTATTATACTTTATATCAAAGAAGTCTTCTAAATCTTTAATAGTTTCATCTATATTTTTAGCAGGCAATTCTTTATTATTATTTAGCATTCTAAGTCTTTTTACTATATTACATTCTGCATCGTACATATCTCTTAAATAATATCTATCATTTTTTATTACTATTTCTAAATCTACTTCTAATTCTTTTATTGATTTATTAAATTTATCTTCTTCAATAGATACTCCAAGTACTCTTGGAAGTAATATTATTAAGTCTTTTTTTGAATAATAGCAATCTCCATATGTATTACTTATTTCATTCATAATATAAATAATTGCAGCTTTTACTCTATTTATATTATCTTTTTCTATTCCATTCTTTAATGCAATTGTATCTACTTTTTTAAATCCTATATCAAATATATCTCTTATTAATCTATAGATATTTTCTTCTATAATATTTATAGTTTTATTTTTATAAGTATTATAAATTAACATTGAATCTCTTGTAGTAAATCCCTTTTCTGTTAGATATAGAATTATTTCATAAGATGATTCATATTCTTTTAATTTATCATGTAAAAGTGTTGCATTCTTTTTAGTTATTCCTGGAATTAGTATTAAGTCTTCTGGATTATTTAATATTACTTTTAGTGTATCTTTTCCTAACGCATTAACAATACTTTCTGCTTTCTTTGTACCTATTCCTTTAAATAATCCTCCAGTTAAGAATTCTATTATTGAATCTTTTTCTTCTGGTTTACATCTTTCATATGAGTTTACTTGGAATTGTTCCCCATATTTATCATGATTAACTAATTCTCCATAAAACATATATGTATCTGTATTATTTAATTCATGAAAATAACCAGTAAAAGTAATACTTCTTCCTATATAATCAGCTAACTTTTCATCATTAGTATCTTTAACCTTAAAAATACCGATAATATAACCGGTATTACTTTCATAAATACTACGTGAATATGCTCCTTTTATATAAGTAGAAATATTAATCACTTCCATTCTAAATACGATTTTTAGTATATAGTACATTTGTATGTTTGTCAAATTTAAAAAGGAAAGTATTCTTTCCTTTTATTTATTATATATCTTTAAAAATTGGTTTTAGACAAATATTTGGTTTATTTTCATCAAAATTCCATGTATGGAATGAGTCTCCTCCACAGTATCTCCAATACTTACATCTTTTACATGTCTTATTACTTGTTCTATCTGGATTTCTAAATTCTTTATATTTTGTTTCCCATACATTAACGAAACTATCAGTTTTAATATTTCCTTGAATTAGTTCTTTTCTTCTTGGTACGTTTGGACATACAAATATATCTCCATTACTTAGTACACTTCCTACCATAATGCCGGCCATACATATAAAGTTGAAATTTCTATATTTCTTTTCTCCATTTAAACCTAAGAAATGAGAGCATCCATATGTTACCTCTTTCATTTTACCTTCTTTATTCTTTTCATCGATAAATTTTAAAATATATTTAAAATCATCCATATCTAATAATAAATATATATTATCATTAGATCTTCATATTGGATAACAATTAACTAATATCCAATTAGTTAA
>CALYOH010000018.1 GCA_945228905.1 uncultured Caryophanales bacterium | reverse complement strand
TTCAATTTTTTCCAAAGAATTTGTTAATCAATTAATTGTTTTAATTCTTGATGTTTTTTTATTTTCAAATATTTTTTAATTTGCTCTTGCACTAAGCAATTGCAAGCTATTCCATATACAGTATCAGTTGGCATAATAATTACTCCATCATTATCTAATACTTTTTTTATTTCTTGTACTTCTTCTTCTGGTATTTCTTCTTCCCAATTAAACAATTTAGAATCTCTTACTGTATTTTGAAGAATCATTCCTGCTCCTAAACCAGCTTCTTTTCTAGTTTTAAATCCAAATTTTTTATAGAATTCTTCTTTATTAAGATCTGCTCCAAGATATACTCGTATTTCAGGACTATCTTTTTTATATTCTTCAACTTTATCTAATAATTTATACATTATTTCAGTTCCTATTTTTCTTCCTTGATACTCTGGAGATACCATTATATCTTGTATATATAAGAATATTGTCTTATCTCCTATTATTCTTCCATATCCTACTATTTCTCCATAGTCATATGCAGATATAGAATAAATAGTATTATCTAGAGCTTCTTTAACTATAAGTTCATCTCTTTCGCCCCATCCAACTTTTTTATAAAGACTATTATATTCTTTTATATTTTTTACATTTTCTACGTATGTTATCATATATACCTCCCAGTTTATTATACTATAAAAAGTATAATTTTTTTGATATAATTTTTAAGAGGTGATTTAATGGATAAGATACCTATAATTAGTAAACCATTAATATTAAATAATAAAGATTTTCAAACTATTCAAGTTAAAGTAATATTTCCATATGAAAAAGAAGAAGATAAGATTGCTTTATCAAATATATTACCTTCTGTAATTAATGGAGTTAATAATACATATAGAACTGAAGAAGATTTTTCATTACAATTTGAAAAATTATATTTACTTGGAATGAATCTTAATAGAACTGTTATTGGTACTACATATGCATATATTTATACTTTAGTAATACCTGATACTTATTCTTTAAATAAAGATATTTTAGATGATCAGTTTAAATTCTTTGGAGATTTTATATATAATCCTAAAACCGATAATAATAAGTTTTGTGATTTTGAGGTTAATAGAGAAATTAAGAATTTAAGATTAGAAATAAGTGATTATTACAAACATAATAAGTTATATCATTCTATTAAGAATAAACAAATAATAGATGATGAAGGTATTTTATCTTCTACTTTATTCAATCATATGGAACAAGTAGATGATATTAATACTAGTAATTTATATCAATTATATTTAGATTCTATTTATAATAATAAACCTGCTATATTTGTAATGGGTAATGTTGATAATAATGAGATCTTAAAATTATGTGATAAATATTTATACAGAAATAAATTTGATAATTATAATTATGATGCTCATTTAAGACATTATTTAAAACCAAGAGATGGTATTACTGATATAGTTGAAGAATCTGATTTTGATGATTCTGTTATAGCATTTAATTATAAAGTTAAAGATATGAAAATAGAAGATGAATTATACTTAAGTGTAGTTAGAAATTTACTTAGTTCTTCTTCATCTAGAATTCTTTATAAGAAACTTAGAGATGAAAATGATTTAGTTTATAATACTACTGCAGAAGTATCTAGTAAATTTGGATTACTTACTGTATATGCTTCTATTAATAATAAGAATGTAGATTTAGTTAGGGAAAAAATATTAGAATCTATTGATGAATTAAAGAAGAAAGATACTGTTGATAAGGGTCTTAATAATATTAAAGAGAAAGAAAGAGTTGGATTACTTAGACTATTAGATAATAAAACTAGTTTATTCTTTGATTTTATTAAAGATAAATTAGATCTTGATGAAACTAGTTCTGAATATTATGAAAAGTTAATTAAGATTAAGAGTGAAGATATTATTAAATTTACTGATAGACTTGTATTAGATTCAATATATTATTTAAAGGAGAAAGATTATGAGTAAGATAGAGAATATTAAACTTGATAATGGTCTTAATATATATTTATATATTGATAATAGACGTCACTCTACTTTCTTTAAATTTACTACTAAATGTGGTGGTACTTATAAAGACTTTATTATGGATGGAGATGAATATCATCTACAAGATGGAGTTGCTCATATACTAGAACATTATATTGTTGAATGTAACAAAGTTGGTAATTTCTTAGAGATGTTAGGAGAAAAACAAATGTCTACTAATGCATCTACTTCTCCATATGATACTGGATATTATTTTGAAACTGTAGAAAATGTTTTATATGGAGTTAGAACTATACTTGAAGGAGTTAATTCTGTTATATTTGAAAAAGATAAATTAGAGAAATTAAAGAATCCTATTTATCAAGAAATTAGAGGTAAAAGAGATAGTAGATTTTATCATTTAAATAGATTAAAATTTGAAAATTTATTTCATAATATTAAGTATAGAGATATTGGTGGATTAATAGAAGAAGTAGAAAATACTACTATAGATGATTTAAAAGTACTATATGATGCTTTTTATAATCCATCTAATCAAGTTATATTTATTGCAGGTAATTTTGATAAAGATGAAATAATTAATGAAATAAAAAATATATATAAAAATCATAAATATACTAAACATGATGTTAAATTAATTGAATATGATGAACCATTAAAAGTAAAAAAGAAGAAAGATATATTATACTTCCCTACTCCTATGGATTATGCTTCTATTACTTTTAAAATTGATATTAGTAAATATACTCCTAAAGAAAGACTTGATTTAGATTTTTATCTTAATTGTTTCTATATGTTATTCTTTGGAATAGCTTCTCCTCTATATAAAGAATTAGTAGATAAAGAAATAATTCCTGAAGGTATTGGATGTGGAGATATCAATGTTGGTAATTTCTTATTACTTAGTATAGGTGCTTATACTAGAGATGCTGATGTATTTATAGATAGTGTTCTTAAAAAGATTAAATCTTTAGATGATTTTGATGAAGAGAAATTTGAATTAAAAAAGAAGAATGCTATTACTGGTTTAATACTTAGAGATGAAAATATATTTCACATGATATTTCCATTTATTAATAATGTTATTTATTTTGATTATCCTTATATAGATAAAGTTGAAGATATTGAGGAAACTAATATTAAGGAATTTGAAGAATCAATTAGAAAATTAGATTTTAGTAATTATATAATTACTACTATAAAAGAAAAAAATAACTCATAAGAGTTATTTTTTATATTACTATTCTATTATTAATGATTTTCCAGTCATTTCTTCTGGTATTGGTAATCCCAATAGTTCCAACATTGTAGGAGCTATGTCTGCTAGAATACCATCTCTTATTTTTATTCCTGATTTTGTAATAATACAAGGTACTGGATTTGTAGTATGAGAAGTTACTGGTTTATGGTTTTCATCCCACATAATATCACAGTTACCATGATCGGCAATTATAATTAAAATTCCATCTAATTCTTTTATTTTTGCATATATTTTAGTTAGACATATATCCATATCTTCTACTGCTTGTTTAGCAGCTTCATATACTCCTGTATGTCCTACCATATCTCCATTAGCAAGATTCATTATTGTTACATCATAATTTCCTACTTCTTTTAAAAAATTATCTGTTACTTCATAAACGCTCATTTCTGGTTTTAAGTCATATGTTGCTACTTTTGGTGAAGGTATAAGTATCTTTTTCATATCATCATATTCAACTTCTTTTCCACCATCAAAGAAGAATGTTACGTGTGGATATTTTTCTGTTTCTGCTATTCTTAATTGACTAAGTCCTTTATTATGTAGATAGTCTACTAAAATATTTTTAAGATCTAAATCATTAAAAGCATGTGGACAAGTAACTGTTTCTGTTACTGGATACATTGTTAATACTTTTAAATTATTAAAGTGTTTTACTTGTAAATTCTTTTCATTAGCTTGAGATTCATATTCATTTGGATTTGATAATAATGTAAACATCTCTCTTAATCTATCTTTTCTAAAGTTAAATGCAATTATTCCATCATTATCATTTAATGGTTTAGAATCAATTATTCCTGGAATTACAAATTCATCATATTTTTCATTATTATAATTCTCTTCTATTAATTCTTTATAATCTTTATATACTTTTCCTTCTCCATATACAATTGCGTCATATGATAGTTTTAATCTATCAAAGTTATTATCTCTATCCATTCCATAATAACGACCTGCTATTGTATTAATAGTACCAATATTTAGTTCTTTCATTTTCTTATCTAATTGATCTAAATAAGTTAAGGCACTTTTTTCATATGTATCTCTTCCATCTAAACAGATATCTAATGATACATTATTAATGTTATTTTCTTTACACATATCTAATAATGCAAGTAAATGATTTATATGAGAATGAACTCCTCCATCTGATAATAATCCAAATAAATGTAATGTTGAATTATTTTCTTTTACATGGTTCATTACTTCTAATATTTCTTTATTATTAAATAGTTCTCTTGATTCTATTGAAGCAGTAATATTTTCTAGAGGTTGCATTGCGACTCTACCTGAACCTAAATTCATATGTCCTACTTCACTAGTTCCCATTTGACCTTCTGGTAATCCTACTGCTTTACCTGATGCTTGTAATATAGAATGTGGGAACTCATCCATTAATTTATCAAATGTTGGTTTTTTAGCATTTTTAAATGCATTTCCATCACTTTCTTCTCTTACTCCGCAACCATCTAAGATGCATAGTACTAAAGGTTTATTCATATTATTCCTCCTAACATACAAATTTATTATAGCATAAAAAAAGTATTTATATTTAATAATTACTTTATTGTACTTAAATAATCAATTATTTTCATAGAGTCTTCAGTATCATTTGATAACATACTATTCATTTCAGTTACTTTATTAAAGTATGAAATAATCTTTCCATATGTATCAAGGAAATCTCTTGAAGCTGCTAATGTAGTTGTAATGATTACTGGTGATCTTGGTTTTTTAAATCTACATACGTTTGCATATAACTTTCTATCTTTTACTGTTTTTAATATTTCTGCAGTTTTCTTCATTTGAACATCAGCTCTTGCAAATGCTTCATGATAATTTTTTTCAAGAAAAAAGAATGCTAGCAGGCATTCTTTTGACATGTATTTTGTTCGTCATTGAAACATTCAAATAAACATTTAAACTTATTATATGTAAACTTTTTCATATTATCAGTTAATTCAGCATATGGATCAGTTAGTTCTTCACTAATTCCTTCTTCCATTTGAATTGCTTTTCCAGAAGACACAACTACAACATTTGGAGCATATATTCTTTTTACTCCTAAATTAACAGTTTCTCCATCTTTTGAAGTTAATGTATATTCTGAAAGTACATCTCCAATTCTTTCAACTAATGCATGATATCCTTCAGTTCCTTCTTTAGTAGTAACAATATTACCTTCATTATTTATTTCTTGTACATCTCTGATATCTAATACATCTACGTAATATATTTTATTAATATTTAAATCTTTTGCAGCTCTTTCCATTTCTTCTAAGATACTTCTACACCATGGACAACTAGAGAAACCAAAATATACTATAAAAGTTTCATTATTATCAATTTTCTCTACTATATCATCTTCAGTTGCATATACAAATGGATTATCTTTTGAAATAGATATTGTTCTTATAGTTTTACCACTAGATGACTCAGTTCCATTTAATGATTCATATTCTTCTTTAAATTTTTCTGCATCAGTTTTTTCTTTAACTGGTTTATTACATCCAGTAATACCTATTATTAACACTAATATTAAAAATACTTTTAAAAATTTCTTCATTATATCACCTGAATAATATTATACAATGTTTTTTATTATTAATCTATTAAAAAAACTCAACAAATGGTTGAGTTTATTTTATTGAAACTGATTTTAAATTATATCCACCAATTTTACTACGTTTAAGAGTATATGTAGTTGTTGGTAAAGTATCTTTAATTTTTTCATATTCTGATTCTAAGTTTTCTTATCAATTACTTCTATTACAATTATATTGCAAAAAATGATGACTATTTTTTACAGTCATCATTTAATTTAATTGGAATATTATAAGTAATTGTTTTATTATCTTTATCAATTGCTTTTATTTCTAAAGATAATGTATTACTAGTAAATTTCTTACATGTAGTTGCATAATTATTTACTTGAATATCTAAATCTTTTAAATAATCTTTTAAAGTAATACTTTTTTTCTTATCACAAGAACTTACTTTATTTTTAGTATCATTATTATTTTCATATAAAATACATTCTATACTTTTATATTCTTCATTATCATTCTTACCACAAAATTCTATATTAGAAATATATATAGATGTTTTATCTCTATTATAGGCAGCACTTCCTGTAATATTAAAATCTCTACATTGAGAAGATATTGTTTTAAATTCAAAGTTCCTACTATTATTTATATTATTAATAATATATATACCTATTAATAATATTACTACTAGTAAAGAAATTATAGTAGTTTTTAAAGTTTTACTTTGTTTTCTTTCTTTTTTTATTCCATTTAATAATTCATCTATATCAATATTATATTCATCACATAGTTTTTTAATAATAGAAAGATCAGGAATATTTTTTCCATTTTCCCATTTAGATACTGCTTGGTAAGTTACGCCTAACTTATCTGCAAGATCTTTTTGAGTTAAATTATTATCTAGACGGATGGTCTTAATAAAGTTTCCAATTTTATCTTGATCCATAATCCACCTCCTATAGGTACCAAAGTTTTTTTCCTTCTTTTTGTACCTCTTTAATAATTCCTCCACCTAAGCATTCTTCTCCATCATAGAATACACATGCTTGTCCTGGAGTTACTGATTTTACTCCTTGAGGATATTTTACTAATACTTCATTATTATCTTGCCATTCTAGTTCTACTGGAATATCTTGTTGTCTATATCTAAATTTAGCAGTACATTTTGTTATTTTAGTATCTCCTAAATAATTTACTTGATCTACTATACAAGAAGTACTAATTAAATAATCATTATCTTCTCCTAAACAAATATATAAAACATTCTTTTGTAGATCTTTTCCTACTACAAACATTTTATCTTCTGTTCCACCAATATTTAGTCCTTTTCTTTGACCAATTGTATAGTTCATTAGACCTATATGTTTTCCAATTACTTCATTTGTATCAATATTTATTACATCTCCAGATTGGTTTGGTAAGTAGTTCTTTAAAAAGTTCTTAAAGTTCCTTTCACCTATAAAACAAATTCCTGTTGAATCTTTTTTCTTAGCAGTTACTAAATCATATTCTTCAGCAATTTTTCTTACTTCTGGTTTTTCCATATCACCTATTGGGAATAATACATTTTTAAATTGATCCTTTGATACTTGACATAAGAAATATGTTTGATCCTTATTAGAATCTACTCCTCTTAATAGATGACCATCTTTTAATCTAGCATAATGCCCAGTAGCAATATAGTCTGCTCCTAGCTTTCTTGCTTCTTTAGCAAACATATCAAATTTAATATATTTATTACACATAATATCAGGGTTAGGCGTTCTTCCATTTTTTAGTTCATCTAAAAAGTAAGTAAATACATAATCCCAATACTCTTTTACAAAATCTTTTCTATGAAGAGGTATATTAAGTTTTTCACATACCGCTAAAGCATCATTATAGTCTTCTTCTTGTGGACATATTCCAGAAGCTGTTGTTGGTCCATTAAATTCTCCATCTGCAAGTGAATCCCAGTTTCTCATAAATAGTCCAATTACTTCATATCCTTGTTTTTGTAAAACTATAGCTGCAACACTACTATCTACTCCACCACTCATACCAATGACTACTTTTTTCTTTGTCATAATATTTCTCCCTTCATAAAATTCTTTTGTATTATATCACTTTATTTAATCTTTTTCAATCTTAAGGCATTTAATGTTACTGTTAAACTACTTAATATCATTGCAATACATGCAATCATTGGATTTATTTGTATTTTAAATAATCCTGTAGCTATAGGTATCATTAATACATTATATATAAATGCCCAGAATAAGTTTTCTTTTACATTATATATTGTTCTTTTACTAATATTAATAAATTCTAATATCTTTTCTAGATTATTATTTACTATTACTACATTAGCTGAATTATTAGCAATATCTGTTGCTCCTTTTAAAGTTACTCCTATAGTTGCAGATGTTAAAGCAGGTGCATCATTTATACCATCACCTATCATCATTACTTTATGACCTTTAGATACTAATTTTTTAATATATTCATTTTTCTCTTTAGGTGTTACTTCTGATATTACTTCATCAAAGTCTAATGATTCAGCAATCTTTTCAGTAGTTATTTTATTATCTCCTGATAATAGCACTACTTTTAATTCTTTATTTTTTAATTTTTTAATTACATTAGATGACTCTTTTCTAATAACATCTTTTAATCCAAATAATGCGACTACTTTATTATTCTTAACTAAGTAAATTACGCTATTTCCATCTTTAGCAAGTTTCTTTTCTTCATCTTCATATGAATTAATAATATCTAGTTTCTTTAATAATTTAGCATTACAAGCATAGTAGACGTTATTTTTCTCATCTTTTGCTTTTACTCCATATCCAGATAAGTCTTCTATAATTAAATCTAAATCTGTTTTTATTTTTTCTTCATTTATATATTTATTTATTCCTAAAGCTAATGGATGAGTACTATGTTTTTCTATAGATCCTAAAAGTTCTAGAATATAATCATTACTTAGATCTGAATGATTATTAATACTTGATACACTTAATGTACCATTTGTAATAGTACCTGTTTTATCAAATACTACTGTATCTATTTTATTACCTATTTCTAGTGTTTCACTATCTTTTACAAGTATTCCTTTTTTTGCAGATTGTCCTACACTTACTACTAGTGCTAGTGGTGTTGCTAGTCCTAAAGCACATGGACATGCTACTACTAGTACTGTTACAAAATTATTAACTGCAGTACTAATATCTTTATTTAAAACTAAATTAATAATAAATGTTAATACTCCTATTACAATTATAGTTGGTACAAAATAAAGACTTATTCTATCTGCAACTTTTTCAATATTTGATTTTGTATTAGTTGCTTCTACTACTAGTTTTACTATTTCTGAGATAGTAGATTCTTTACCTATTTTTTCTGCTTTATATTCTATTTCTGAATCATAATTAATACTACCAGCAATTACTTTATCATTTGCTTTTTTTAATACTGGTAAGCTTTCTCCTGTAATAAATGATTCATCAAATGTAGATGATCCTTTTGTTATTTCTCCATCTACTGCTACTTTATCTCCAGGAAGACATATTAAAATATCTTCTTTTTTTACTTCATCAATAGTTATATTTTTATAACCATCATTTGTTTTTATTCTTGCTCTTTCAGGAGTCATTGTAACTAATCCTTTAATAGCTTCTTTAGTTTTATTTTTACTTTGTTTATCTATAAATTTACCTAACATTATGAAATATATAACAAATGCAGTTGATTCAAAATATAATTTTTCTACACAACTCTTTTTACCTACAATTACCATAATTACATTAAATAAACTATATAAGAAACTAGATATTATTCCTATGGTTACAAGTGTATCCATATTAGGCATTAAGTGTATTAAGTTTTTTACTCCACTATATATTATTTTCCAACCATATACTAAGAATGGTATTGTTAATAATAAAAGTGTAATTGAATATATAATTGGATGTTTAACCATATTAAATATACTTAATATAGGTAAATGTATCATATGACCCATTGATATATACATTAGTAATAATGCTAAAATACCAAATATTATAAATGGTTGAATAGTTTCTTTTTTCTCTTCTATTTTTATATCTTCTCCTAAAGATTTAAATCCTGCTTCACTTACAAATCTATTTAGATCATCAATAGTTAGATTATCTTCATATTTGATACTTGCAGTTGCCATTACTAGATTAACTGTTGCTTCTTCTATACCCTCTTGTTTATTTAAATATTTTTCTAATCCATTTGAGCAAGCACTACAACTCATCCCTTCTATTTTTAAAATTATATTTTTCATATAGGCCTCCTATATTATTTTTGATGATTTACTTCATCTACTTTTTCTTGTCTATTCCATAATTGTTTTGGTATTAATACTGCTGTTATTATAGCATTATTTCCTTCTATTTTTGCATCTATTACTCTTGCTAATGAACCTTTATTTATTAAATATTCCATTTCTGTTTTAGCATAAGATACTTCATCTTTTAATAACGGTATTCCATCTTGTGATCCTTCTGGAATAATATATTTTACTTCTATATTTCTAATTACTCCTAAACCATTTGGTTTATTATAAAATGATGATGATTCTTCTATTGATGTAGATGTAAATCCTTTTTCATATAAGTATTTACCTTTTAATTCTAATAAATCTTCTAATGTATTTATACCATATTTTTTAAATTCTCTAAGTGTAGTTCCTCTATATACCATAAAAGTTCTATTTGTTCTTGGAAATAGATCAATTAATGAAGATAGTTCTTCTGCATATTCAGTTAATTCTTGGGCTTTTTCTTCAGTATATTTACCATGTTCTTCATAATTCCATGTACCTCTTAATATTGCATTAATAAACTTATATTCATAACAAGTATATCTTCTTATTGTTTCTCCATCTTTTATTTTAACTGTTTCATAATATCTTTTTAATTCTTCTTCAAATGTTGGATGAGACAATTCACATCTTTGGGATTCTAATACGAGTTCTTCTATTTCTAATTTTATATCTTCACTCATATATTTTGTAAAATATTTAGTTTCAAATGTCATTCCTTTATCCATAAATATCTCCTTATAAGTTGTATTCCCAAAAACTTAATTTACCTTTTACTTCTATTGGTTCTATCTTTTTAATTTTATCTAATTTAAAACCATATTCTGTTTTATTAGAATTAATTGCTCCTTTATATACTATTGGATCTAATTCTTTTAATTTCTTTTTCATATTATCATCTATTAGTATACAATCAGTTAAATTACATTTCGCAATTATTTTACCTTGAGGATAATCTAGATTTAAATATTCAAATCTTTTCATAGCTTCTTTATCTATACCTAAACCTGCATGTATTAAGAATTCTCCTCTATATTTAGTTTTCCAAGTTCTAAATTCATATACTTTATATCCATTGGCGATTAAACTAGCGAATGGTTGTTTAATAGTTAATACCTTCATTTTTTATTTCTTCTTTCCTTAATCTACTATGTTCCCTCATTCTTTTTTATATTTCGTCTCTTCTATCGAATAAGTCACAATATACTCTAGTATATCCATTATCTTTATTTGCAATTAATGAATCAAGTAATCTATATATTTCTGTTCCATCAAAGTGTTCTTGATAGATTTTAAATAAGTCATTTAAAGCATCGAAGTTTTCTTTTCCAACTTCATTCCATATTACTTCTATTTTACATCTTTTCTACTATCTATAATTTCTTTCTTAAATTCCTTATAAAAGTCTCTTACAAGGAATAATGAATGTTCATAAGAAGTAGTTACGGTATACCTTGATTTTTCTGGATCATCAAATATAAAGTCTCCATTTTTGTGCATAATATTACTTATTTACTGAGAAATTAATTCATTTTTTATTTCAATTGGTCCATTTCTACTTATAATTTCAATATTCTTAATCTTCTATTTCATCAATTTTATTATAACATGATATAATATAACACTGAAGAGGTATTTTATGTATTTAGTAGAGAAAAATCTTACAAAACTTAGGAATTTAGGTAGTACTTATTTTCTTGATCCAAATGAATTAAATCAAGTTAAATGTAAATTAAAAAAGAATGAATATAGTATTTATTATCCATATAAAGATAGTGAAAAGAATATTATTTATACAAGTAAAGAACCCGAAGTATTACTATATGAAATTATTATTAAAGCACCTGTAAGACATCAAGATATTTTAGGTTCTATGTATTCATTAAATATATCTCCTGAGTTATTTGGAGATATACTAATAATAGATAATAGATACTTTATTTATATATTACCTATAGTTAGAAATTATTTTGAATCTAACTTTTTAATGGTAAAGAATGCGCATATTGAATTAAAAGAATTAGATATTAATTATTTAAAAGATTATGAAAGAAGTTATGAAAAGTTAAAATTTATTGTATCTAGTAATAGAATAGATACTGTTATATCTAGTATTATTCATACTGGTAGAAGTAATATTAGTGAATATATAAAGAAGAAAGAAATATTATTAAATTATGATTATTTAAAAGATACTTCTTACAAATTAAAAGAAGGAGACATTTTTAGTATTAGAAGAATTGGTAAATTTAAATATAATGGTACAATTAAAAATACTAAGAGTAACCATTTAATTATAGAAATATTAAAATATTTATAGGAGAAAATTATGTTTATTACTATTAATAAAGAAATAAATAAAAATAGTATTATTAAAATAATAGTTATTACTTTTATAACAATACTATTAATTACTCTATTTGATTATAAATGTCCTATACATGAATACTTAGGTATTTATTGTCCTACTTGTGGTACTACTAGAATGTTAATATCTTTCTTTAGTGGAGACTTTTTTCAATCTTTTAGATGGAATCCATTATTTTTAATATTGTTTATTATTTTAATTATATATATTATTACTTTTATAATTATTTATATAAAAAAGAAGGTATTATTAGTACCTTCTAGATATTTTATTATTACTTTAATAACTATTATATTATTATTTATGATACTTAGAAATATAGAAATATTTAGTTTTTTAATACCTACAGAAGTTTAACTTCTGTTTTATTTTTTCATAATATTTATATCTACTAAATTATCATCTATTCCATTTACTCTACCATTACTACATAATTGCCATACTTTATATTCTCCAGAATAATTAGTTTGTTCTGTATAATGAGCAACCCATACTGGGAAATCTACATTTTGGAATATTTCTTCTAAATAGTATTTTGATCCATATAATAGAGCTTTATGATCATTCTTTTCTATCACTTTTTCAAATGCTTTATACATTTCAGTTAAATCATGGAAATTAAGATCATATTCTTGGAAATAATTCCAGTTTTCCCAATCAAATACTATTTCTAAATCTACATCATATTTTTTTATTTGTTTAAGAATCCATTTAGCTTCTTTTTCAGCATCTTCTTTAGAGTTAGCATTCGAATAGAAATATACTCCTACTGGTATTTTTACTTTATTAAATCCTTTAATATATTCAATGAATTTATCATCTAATACATATTCTGCTCCTACGCCATTTCCTCTTCCAACTCTAATATAGGCAAATTCTACTCCAGACTTCTTAACTTTTTTATAATTAATATCACCTTGCCAATGAGATATATCTATACCTATTTTAGTATCTTTAGTTTTATATTTTTCTATTACATCATCATAACTTACTGAATCTAAATCATCTATATTTGTTGTTCCAGAAGAATTATTTTTTTCTCTTACTACTATCGTTAGGTTAGCAGAACTTTTATTTTTAGAAGAATCTTCTCCTATAAATGAAACATTATAAGTACCAACTTTATTTAAATTATAGTTACCTTTAATATAACATTTAGGATTTCTATCATAATTATCTCCACAAAATACTAGTTTAGATACATCTTCATCTGATCCTTTAATTACATTTATAGTTCTACCTATAACTACTGGTTTAGTTGTATCTACTACTGTTATTTCAAATGAATAATCTATTTTTATATTATCATAGTTTTTATATTCAAAATTTACTTCATGTTTACCTATTGTAGTTGTATCTATTTTTGAATCTGTAATTAATTCTCCATTAATAAAAGATATTATATCTGATACTTTTAAATCTTCATATACTTCTACTTTATTAGTTTTTAAATTAACTATTTTAACAGCATTTTCTTGTCTATATTCTCTAACTACTGATAATGTTGCGTATATTGCGATAAAAAAAACACCTATGACAATTATTAATCTTTTTTTATCTACTTTCATGTTTTTACCTCTCTTATGTATTATATCATTAATAAAAAAAATATCCACTAAATCTGTGGATATTATATTTTTACATAAAGGATTGTTAATACATATAAAACTACTAATAATGTTACTCCTACATCTGCAAATACTGCGAGTAGAATTGTACTTAAACCTAAAACTGCAAGTAATAAGACTATGAATTTTGCTGCTAAAGCAAATATTATTGCATTTGTGACTTTTTTATTAGTTAGTTTAGATACTTTTATGGCATTACCTATTTTATTAATATCTTCACTCATTAGTACTGCATCACTTGCTTCTATAGTGGCATCACTTCCTATACCACCAACTGATACTCCTACATTTGCTGCTTTTATTACAGGAGCATCATTTAATCCATCTCCTACAAATAATACTTTACCTTTTTCTTTATAATCATTTACTATTGATACTTTATCTAATGGAAGTAATTCTCCAAAGTGTTTTTTAATACCAATCTTTTTAGATATATCTTCTACTATATTATTATTGTCTCCTGATAATACTATTATTTCTTTATTAATAACTTCTTTTAATAATTTTATATCTTTACTAGATTCTTTTATTTTATCAGATATTACTAAATATCCTTTGTATTCTTTATTCTCTACTAGATAAATAATAGTACCTATATCATTTGATTTATTAAAATTAATATTATTATCTTCTAATAATTTATTATTCCCTACTAATATATCTTTATTATTAATCTTACAACTTATTCCTTTTCCTGGAATTTCTTTATAATTAGTAACATCAAATAATTCTTTATTATATTTTTCTTTTATTGCTTTTGCTATAGGATGATTAGAATGAGTTTCTGCAGAAGCAATTACTTTTAGGAATTCATTATTATTCATTTTAGTATCTATTTTAGTTACTTCAAATGCTCCTTCAGTTATTGTTCCAGTTTTATCTAACATTAAATAATCTATATCTTTTAGACTTTCTAATTCTCTAGCTCCTTTAACAACAATTCCTTCTTTAGATGCTCTACCTATTCCACAAAAGTATCCTAAGGGCACTGATATTACTAATGCACATGGACATGATGTAACAATAAATACTAATCCTTTATATAACCATTCATTAAAGTTACATCCTATAAGAGTTGGGATTAATACTATTAGTAATGCAAGTAATACTACTATTGGAGTATATATTTTAGAAAATCTTCTAATAAAAGTTTCGTAATTAGATTTTTTATCTTCTGATTTTTCTATCATATCTATTATTCTTTGAGTAGTAGAATTTTTATATGTAGCTGTTGCTTTTATTTTTATGACATTATCTCTATTTATATAACCACTTAATACTTTATCTCCTTCTTTTACACTTCTTGGTAAAGATTCTCCGGTAAGAGATGATGTATCAAGATGAGTATTTCCTTCAACTACTACTCCATCTATTGGTATTCTATCTCCATTCTTAATTACTATAATGTCATTTATAGATATCTTTTCTGGACTCATAGTTTTGATTTCATTATTATGCACAATACTTATTTCATTAATTTTAAGTGACATTAATGAGGTGATAGATTCTTTAGATTTATTTACTGCTAGAGAAGATAAATATTCTCCTATTTGGAATAATAATATTACTAGTACTCCTTCTAGAGTAGATCCTATATAGAACGCTCCTAAAGTTGCTATTATCATTAATAAGTTTTCATCAAATATAATTCCTTTACTTATATTTTTGATCATTTCTATATACATTTCATAAGATATAATAATATAACTTATTACTAATAATATTAATTTTATATTATCTTTAAATAAAAATGATATTAATAATAAAAATATACTTAATATTATTTTAATTAAATCTTCATTAAAATGTTTTTTCATTAAATCACTTCCTTGATGTGTTCAATACCATACTTTAATATTATTTCTATATGTTCATCTGAAATACTATAGTATACATTCTTACCTATTTTTTCTGTTTTTACTAGATTAGATGCTCTTAAGTTCTTTAATTGATGAGATATAGCTGATTGAGATATATCTAGTAATTCACTTATTTCATTTACACATGATGGTTTATTTACTAATACATCTAATATTCTTAATCTTGTTTGATCTCCAAATATCTTATAGAATTCACTTAATCCAAATAATAATTCTTTACTATGTAATTTCATATTAACTCCTTTTTTATATGAATGATTGTTCATATATTCATATATAATATAATACTATTAATATCTTTAGTCAATAAAAAAAGTATCTATTCAGATACTTCTTCTAATGCTTTACTTAATTGATCTGGACAAGATGTTCCTCTACCATTACAGTCTATTCCTTTTAATTTATCTTTTATTATATTAATATCTTGTCCTTCTACTAATGCTGCAATACCTTTTAGATTTCCATTACAACCACCAGTTACTTTTAAATTATATATTTTATTATCTTCTACATCAAAGTTCATTTCTCTAGAACAAACTCCTGTAGGTTTATATGTATAATGTTTCATAATATTACCCTCTTATCTTATGAATTAGATTCATTAATTTATAATGCCATGTAATTGGTAATTCAAATTCTCCAATTAATTCTTCTACATAACCATTAAATCCTCTTTTAAATTCATATATTCCATAATCTTTAGGATGTTCATTAATATTAGCTGGTATACCATAAAAATTATGTTTTTTAAATCCATTTTCTATTCCATATTTTATTAATTCCCATTGAATTAAATATTGAGAATTATATTTCATATATTCTTCATAATTACCACTAGATAGATATATTACTTCTGGTTTTATTAACATAAACATTGATCCAGATAAAGTAATTACATTTGAACCATTCTTTTCAATTGTTTCTTTAGATTCATTTATTCTTTTATCTATAGCAGCCATCTCATTATTAAGATTCTTTTTAGCACCATCATTGTATTTAGCATCACTTAAACTATTAAGTTTATCTACTTTTTCTTTTCTTTCTTTTTCTAATTCTTTTATATATTTATCTAAATCTAATTCAGTTATAAAATATTTAACTTCATTCTTATCATGGAATAAGTTATACATTTCTTGGAAATAAGATAGTTTTCTTACTTTAAATCCTTTTCTTTCTCCTGTTTCTACCATGATATTTTGAAATCTATCTAGTTCATCATATGATATTTCTTTTACGGTTATACCAAATTTTTCTGTTTTCTTTATTTGATTTCTAGTATTAGGTTTCATTTCTTTTAAAATTTCTTCTTCTGTTTTACCTTCTAAGTCTAGTGAGAACATCCAAGTTACTTGTTCTGCCTTCTCTACTGGTACTTTTTTAAAACCTAAACTAATTAGATTATCTACTACGTCTCTGTTGTCTTCTCCATCTTCAACGATATTTCCATCTAAATCTCTTTGTCTATATATTATATATGGATCTATTCTTAATACATATCCATTCTTTTCTTTAACAAATTTCTTTAATTCATTAGTAAAGAATTCTACTAATTTTTTATCTTTAAAATCTATTAAATATCCTCTTGGAGAATAGAATTCATATTTATTAAAATGTCTTTTAATACTAAATAGCATACTAGCTGCGATTACTTTTTTCTTTTCTTTTACTCCTACAAAGTATGTATCCCATCCTGATTTTTTTCTTAATTCAGATATTTCTGGAGCTGATAAAAATGTCTTTAATGGATGATTTTCCCAAAATGTTCTATATTCTTTTTCTGTTAATTCTACAAATTCCATTTAATACACCTCAACATTCTAATAATATTATAGCAAATAAAAACTACTTAGAGTAGTTTTTATTATTAATTAGTTTCTTTTGAGATCTAATATCTCTTTCTATTTTTTTATTTAGTTCATCTACTATTCTATCTTTATTAAATATAGTTGCGATTAATAATAGAATTACTGTTACTAAAAGAAGAACTGTTACAAATAAAGCTGGACTTAGTTCATCTATATGAGATTGTGTTGTATCTAAGTAACTATTAGTTAAATATGTTTCATAATTATCATCTGTAATTACTATTTCATTTTCTGCAGGTACAAAGTTTTTTAAATTCTTTATGCTCATTTCTTTTAGTTCTTGGCTTATTACTACTGGATAACCATAAACTGTAATTGGCTCTGGTTCTTCTTTAATTCTATCATATGTATAATCTATTATATCTTTATACTTATTATATTCATCTTCATTTATACCTATTAAATAAGTATGCCATTGACCAGTATCTTCTTTTTGTATTACAAAGTGTATTCCTATATTAGTTTCTTCATAATAAGCAAACTTCTCTGACATTTTGGATACTTTAATATATGTATATTCTTTAGTTGAATCTACTTTGTCCCATGGAACTAAATTAGTTTCTTCATTATATAGTTTATATGTACATACTGAAAGAATTGTAATTACTATTAAGTATGTTATACACATTACTAGTTTAATTACTAATCTTTTTTCATTTACTGTTTTTTTTACTTTTTCTTTCTTTTCTTTTTTATCTTTCATACTTTATCCCCTATTCTATTTAATTATACATAAAAAAAGTAGAATTAATCTACTTTTCTATATTAATTTCTGAATTGTTTACATTTACTATATCTTTTATTACTACTTCTGCATCTAGATATTTAACCATTAATTCTTCTAATTTATCTTGTGCTTCTTTTAATTCGTTAATTCTATTTTCTTCCACACACTCCATAGCAATAAATTCATAAGTAGTATCATCTGTTATTTCTGTTCTAATGGTATCTCTCCAATTTAGACATCTACATACTACTCCTTCTTCATCTTTATAAGCTATTTCTCCTTTTTCAGGTGGTTCTTCTTTATCACTACCAATTGGAATAAAAGACTCATCTCCATTCATTATTCCTAAAGAATAGTCTCCTTTTATTTTAGATAGATCTTCTGCTCCTATAGGGAATGCATATTTTAAAGATATAGAATTTGTAATATCAACTGATGGTAGTATTGTTCCAACGGGGTTATCTTTTAATACTCTTTTGAGTAAGTTTTCTAGTGAACATCTTACTCCTTTTTTAGTTGGGAATCTACTATATATTTCTCTCCATACTTTTACTATTTCATTTTCTGATATTACTTCATTTGGAACATATTTTTTAGCTTCTTTATTTGCATTATCTAATAGTTCTTTTAATTCATTACTTTCTTTGTCATTTAATATTTTATTTTCTTTTACATTTTTTAATACTAATAAAGCTATATTTAATTCTGGAATAATATTAAATACTTCTTTTTCTACTTTAAATTTCATATAATCATCCTTTCGTCTTATTAGACCCAAAACAATTATATTATTCGTCAAATAAATCTTTAATATTTTCTCTTGGGACTAACATTTTCATTTTCTTATCTACTGTAAAATTAAACTTCATTGAAGTTGATTTATATTCCTCTCCATCTATACACCAAGATGTTTTTGGAGGATTTAAAAACTCTATTTCTATGTTGTTAGTCCGGTAGTAAGTTATTCCTGGGATATCTTTTATATCCATTGTACTTGCGAGTACTAGTAATCTTAATATATCTGTTCTACTTTTTACATTTGCTAAAGCTACTTCAAACATATTATCATCTAATTTAACATCATAATATACATCTGGTTGTCCTGCTATTCTTGATGAGTTTGATATAAAAATGAATGAATATACTCCTATATATTCTTTTCCATCTATTTTATATTTAATATCATATTGATTTACTTTTTTTCCTAACTGTCTTAATCCATATAATATATAAGCTATTTTTCCATATTTTTTCTTTAAATTTCTTGGCGTATTATATGCCATATCTATATAATCACCTAAACATGCTACATAAACAAAAGGTGTTCCATTTATATAACAAATATCTACTTTTTTTTCTTTACCTTTTAGTAGTGTTTCTAAGTTTTCATAGACATTTTTATCTAAACCATACATATTACCAACATCATTAGTACTTCCTAAAGGTAATGGTGCAATTATAAGTTTTCTATCTCTTTTTAAATTTCCCGATACTATTTCATTTAGTGTTCCATCTCCTCCACCAGAGATTACTAAATCTACATTATCGTCTAATTCTTGAATAATTTTATGGGCATGTCCCTTACTCTTAGTAAAAATAATATCTGTATCATAACCATATTTTCTTAAAATATCATAGAATTCTTGATACGTAGTTATTTTTTTCTTTTTACCACTTTCTGGGTTCATGATAATAGTACATCTTTTCATAGTATCATCCCTTTTCGTTCTTATTATAACATAAAAAGAAAAAGAGTGATATATATCACTCTAAGAATTTCTTTCTTGTAATAAAGTTAAATACCATTACTACTGCGGTTGCTATAACTTTACCAATCATTGAATATAATTTAATTATATCAGTACATACATATACTATTATTGTATTTAGACCTAAACCAATTACACTAAATACTATAAATAATATAAATTGTGTTTTCTTATTCTTACTTTCATCTACATCAAATACCCATTTAACACTTGCTATATAGTTATATATTACTGATACAGTAAATGAACATGTATTAGATATAATTGTATTTATTCCAAGTATTTCATGAAGTATAAAGAATATTACATAATCTATTACAGTTGCTATTCCTCCAACTACTCCAAATTTAAGTATTTGCATTAATAATTTGTTGTTTTTAATTTTTTCTATCATGTTTCCTCCTAGTATCTTGTTCCTCTAAGTATACTAAATGAATATAGTTCTATTCCTTTATTGTTATCTGGATGTACTCCATCTAATAAGTAATAGTCTTCTCCATATCTTTTTATATGTGATTTTATATATCTTATAGGATTTATATAATATATTTTATCACTTTTTTTAGATATTTTAATTAATTCTTTATTATATTCTCCATATAAATCTTTTTTCTCTAAAATATCTTCTCCTATAATTTTATCTCCATTATATGTTTCCCAAGGAGATAGTAATATTACTTTACCATCAGTTAGATTAATAATCTTATTTATATTATCTTTATAATCTTTACTACTTGTTTTATTATATCTAATATCATTAGTACCAATATTAATAATAGATAAATCACAGTTAGATTCTTTTATATCATTACTAAAGTCATTTAATATATCATAAGTAGTATATGATCCTTTAGATATATTAATTACTTCTTTATCAAAATAACTCATTAATGGTTCAAACCAACCATGATAATCATTTTTCGTTCCTTCTGTAATAGAATCGCCTATAAAACATATTCTATTACTTTCATTTATTAATTTATAAGCTGTTGAATTATAATCATTATCATTTAATTCTAACTTATCTTCTTCTAAATTATTACTAAATTCATATTCTTCTTTTAATTCTATATTTTCATCATTAAATATAGTTTTACCAAATATAGTAAGAGCTTCTTCTACTCTACTATTCTTTGTATCTTTTAAATCATATAGACTTGCAGGATAATATCCTTTATCATCTTTTATTCCTAATAGAGGGATTAAAGATACTTTTTTTATTGAATTATCCTTTTTACTTATTGTAATTTTAACTAAATCAGATATATCACTATCTTGTCCATTATAAGAATTAACATAATTACCTGGCGATGAAATAGCGAGTGTATCTCCATAGTACTTTAATGGTCCAATTACATGGGAATGATCTCCTAATATTAGATTTGCTCCAAAACTAGTAAATACTTTATTCCATTCTTCTTGATAGTTATCAAAATCGAAATTAAATTCACTTCCATAGTGTGGTAATACTATAATAAAATCTACTTTCTTTTTTTGTAAATAATTAAAATCTTTCTTTATTTCTTCTTTTTTTAATAAAAATTCATTTGATTTTGGATCTACTAAATACTTAACTAATTCTTGATTATTTGTATCATTTGGATAATTACTATAGAAAGTATATGCTAAAAAGCCTACTCTTTTACCTTGAATATCTACAATCTTTCTTTGAGTATTATTTATTCCAGTACCAATATAATCTAATCCTCTATCTTCTAAATTTTTTATTGTATTTAAGGTACCTGCATATCCTTTATCATATACATGATTATTTGATGTTGTTACTAAATCAATACCTGCATCTTTAATACTATTTATAAAGTTTCCAGGATGATTAATATGTATATCAACATTATCATTATAGTTACCAATAGAATATCCTTGAGTATCATCGCTTGGTCCTTCAAATACTCCTATTGAATAGTCTGCTTCTTCAAAATACTTTTTTGTATATTTGAACATATAATCAAAATTATAATTAAATGTATTCTTTGATAATTTTACTTGATCTTCTAATAATATTAAGTCTCCTACAAATACTATTGATATATCTTTGTTATCATTCTCATCAATATTATTTACTCTTTTAGTATTAATTTCAAATAATACTAATCCTATTAACATTAAAATAATTAGTAGTACTGCTATTAAGTTTTTATTTTTTATTAAATCTACTATTCTATTTAATAATTTATCTATAATTTTAACTAATAAATTTAGACTAAATATGATACATAGTACTAATGCAATAATAATATCTAGTATTATAATAAGTTTTCTATTTGGTATTAATACTTCTGATATTAAAAGTGTTGGTATTCTGTGTAACATATAAATATATAATGAGTTTTTACCTATATTAGTTAATATTGGTATATTCTTTTTACTTATTATCTCTCTAGATACTATGAACAATCCTATATTAGATATTATTAATATCATTTTAGCAATTAGGTCTTGTTTTAATGTATATGTATTACCTAAAAAGAAATTAATATTTTTATAGTAATTTAATGCTATATAACCATTTATAAATATTAGAAATATAAATAATAAATATAGATATTTTTTATCGAATTTATATTTTTTTAAATCAATGTTTATTAATAAATATCCGGTAATAAAATAAATCCAGTTTTCAAATATTCTTAGTATAAATAAATCTGTATTAATAAATTGGAATAATCCTCCAATTAATAATGAAATTATAAATACTATAAATGGTTTCTTTCTAAATACTTCTGTATATTTATTATTTATTATTAATCTATAAATTAATAGTAGTAGAATATACCAGCTAGCATATTTAAATGCAAATAACTGCATCTTTCCAAATATTAAATAATCATAAAAAGAGAATGATACATTCATTAATATGAATATTAATAATAATTTAATTGCATTCTCTTTAGTAATCTTCTTTTTAGAAAAATATCCAGAGACAATAAAAAAGATAGGCATATGAAATGTATAAATAAAAGATGTAATCATTAATGTTAACTTAGATGTTTCATGTGTAAATGATATTAATAAATGACCTAATACGACTAAGTAAATTAATATACCTTTTAAATTATCATATTCATACTTTCTATCTTTCATTTTTTCTCCTTCTAGTAATAGAAAATGTTCATATCAACATTTCCAGTTATTCCTGGAACTGATCCAGTACTTGTATATTGCCATCCTTCATAATTACCTTTATAGGTAATTGTATCATTCCATTGTGCTACCCATGTTGCATAACCTTGAGCATATGTTGGGAATCTTGTTTCTATATAATTCTTTGATGCATATACTCTTCCTCTTACTCCCAACTCTTTTTCTATTGTATTCACAAATGTTGTAATCATTTCACCATAAGTATCTTGGTTAATGCCGTAACTGTTTTCTCCAGTACTTCTAATCTCCCAATCTTCTAAATCATAATATACAGCAAATATATCATATGCAATATTAACTGCATTTTGTTGTATTGCTCTTACAACAAAGTCAGCTTCTTTTTGTGCTTCTGATTTATTTTCTGCATAACTAAATAGATATACTGAATAAGGTATTCCTAATCTTTCTAGTTCTCCTTTATTATATAAGAATCTAGAATCCATATATCCTTGTCCATATCCTAAACGTAGTATTACTCCATCTACTTGATTAGATGTTTTAACTGTATTCCAGTCAATTTGTCCATTGTGAGTAGATATATCTATTACTCTAATTTGTCTAACTATTTTTTCATATTCTCCAGTATTTGCATCAAATTTTAAGAATCTTCTTGCGATATATTGAATTCCTTTATTTAATGTACCATCTGGATCATAATAATATAATTTATTATTTACTGTTTTAAATCCATCTAACAATCCTGTCTCTTCATTAAATACATAATCTCTTCCATCTATATTATGGGCACCAGTTACTAGTGCTCCTGTATCATCTTGATACCAATATGTATCTTTTCCTGTAGATTGCCATCCATATAGTAATTTATTTGTAGTTAATCCAAAAAAGTAAATTTTACCATTTTCTCTTTGAAATCCATTAACTATATATTTATCTTTAACAAAGTATTTAGCTCCGTCAATTTCATTTATTCCTTCTTTTGTTTTTCCTTCACTATCTAGATAAAACTTTCCATTCCAGTTTTGCCAACCATGTAGTAGTTTGTAGGTAGTAAGTCCAAAGAAGTATGTTTCTC